>PNKD01000067.1 GCA_013822265.1 Leptothrix sp. (in: b-proteobacteria) | reverse complement strand
ACATCGTGCCGGTCGACTTCGTCGTCGCCTGCATCGACCACATCAGCCACGGCCAGGGCAAGAGTGCCGGCAAGTGCTACCACCTGGTCGACCCCAAGGGCTACCGCGTCGGCGACGTGCTCGACATCTTCAGCAAGGCCGCACACGCGCCGAAGATGAACCTCTTCGTCAACGCCGCGCTGCTGGGCTTCATCCCCAAGAGCGTCAAGAAGGGCATGATGGCCATGGCCCCGGTGCGGCGCATACGCAACGCGGTGATGAAGGATCTCGGGCTGCCCGACGACATGTTCACCTTCATCAACTTCCCGACGCGCTACGACCGCCGCGAACTCGACGCGGCGCTCGAGGGCAGCGGCATCGAATGCCCCAACCTCAACGACTACGCCTGGGTCTTGTGGGACTACTGGGAGCGCCACCTCGACCCCGACCTCTTCATCGACCGCAGCCTCAAGGGCACGGTCGGCGGCAAGGTGGTGCTGGTCACCGGCGGCAGTTCGGGCATCGGCCTGGCCGCGGCGCACAAGTTCGCCGAGGCCGGCGCCGTGACCATCATCTGCGGCCGCGACCAGGACAAGCTCGACGAGGCCTGCATGGAGGCCAAGGCCAAGGGCTACGCCTTCATCGCCTACCCGGCCGACATCGCCGACATGGCCGACTGCGACCGCTTCGTGCAGTTGCTGATTGCCAACCACGGCGGTGTCGACTTCCTCGTCAACAACGCCGGCCGCAGCATCCGCCGCGCCATCGAGAGCAGCTACGACCGCTTCCACGATTTCGAGCGCACGATGCAGCTGAACTATTTCGGCTGCCTGCGCGTGACCATGGGCCTGCTGCCCGGCATGGCGGCCAGGCACAAGGGCCACGTCGTCAACATCAGCAGCATCGGCGTGCTCACGAACGCGCCGCGCTTCAGCGCCTACGTTGCGAGCAAGGCCGCGCTCGACGCCTGGACGCGCTGCGCGAGCAGCGAGTTCGCCGACGTCGGCGTGACCTTCACGACGATCAACATGCCGCTGGTGCGCACACCGATGATCGCGCCGACGCAGATTTACAAGAACGTGCCGACGCTGAGCCCCGAAGAGGCCGCCGACATGATCGCGCAGGCCTGCATCGCCAAGCCGGTGCGCATCGCCACGCGCCTGGGCATCTTCGGCCAGGTGCTGCATGCGCTGGTGCCGCGCGTGGCCCAGATCGGCATGAACACCACCTTCCGCATGTTCCCCGACTCGTCCGCGGCGAAGGGCGACAAGGCCGCCAGGCCGCAGCTCAGCGCCGAGGCGGTGGCGATGCAGCAGTTGATGCGCGGCATCCACTTCTGACGCCGGCGGCAACGGCCATGTGCAAGGTCAGGTGCCTTGCAGCGGCGCCGCTGGCCGTGCTGACGGCAGCGGCGTCGGCGCAGCCGTCGTCGAAGGTGGTGGGCGTGTTCGCGCCGCTCGGCGACGGCGTCGAGGTGTCGATGGCCACCGACGGGCCGCGCGACACGCGCATCGAGCGCACGGCGCGCCAGGCCGTGGCGTCCAAGGGCATGCGCTTCGACCTCATCGCGCCGTAGGCGGCGCGCGAGGCCATCCTCCACGAGACAGCGGCCGCAGGGGTGTCGGTGTTCCGGTCGGCGGTGGCGATGCGCGCGGCCGAGCAGCGCGCCGTGGCCGCCGGGGCACGCAACGCCGGGCTGGCGCCGCACACGCTGATCCGGCTGCGATTGATGGCCACCCTGTCGGGCGCCATCGTGGCCCGTCACGACATCCGATCGTCCTTCGCCTTCGCCGCGGCCCAGGTGCAGGTCAGGTCCGACCCCTGGACCTTCATGCCCACCGATAAGAAGGTGATCACGCTGCGCGGCGTGGTCGAGCAGGGCATGGCACGCGGCATGGCCGCGCTGCGGCGCAAGCCCTGAACCCCGGCCGGGGTGTCAGTCGGGCGCCACCTGCAGCACCAGTTTGCCGAAGTTCTCGCCGCTGAAGAGCTTGTTGAGCGTGGCCGGAAAGACCTTCACGCCGCCGGTCACCACGTCTTCCTTGCTCTTCATGCGGCCTTCGCGCAGGTAGCCCGCCATCTCGGCGACGGCCTGCGGGTAGCGCGCGGCGTAGTCGAAGACGACCATGCCTTCCATGCGCGCGCGGTTGACGAGCAGGCTGAGGTAGTTCTTCGGGCCCTGCACCGCGCTGGTGGCGTTGTACTGGCTGATGGCACCGCAGATCACGATGCGCGCCTTGCGGTTGATGCGCGTGAGCACGGTGTCGAGGATGTCGCCGCCGACGTTGTCGAAGTAGATGTCGACACCGTCAGGGCAATGCTGCTTCAGGCCCTCGCGCACGGCGTCCCAATTCGCCACCCCGGCGGCACCGGCGGGAGCGGCCTGCTTGTAGTCGATGCAGGCGTCGAATCCGAGTTCCCTCACCACCCACTCGCACTTGACCGGCCCGCCGGCAATGCCGACGACGCGGCAGCCCTTGATCTTCGCCAGCTGGCCCACGGTCTGGCCCACCGCGCCGGCCGCGCCAGAGACCACCAGCGTTTCACCGGCCTTGGGCTGGCCGACGTCCATGAGGCCGAAGTAGCCGGTCATGCCCGGCATGCCCAGCACGTTGAGCCATTGCGCCGGCGTGCCCAGGCGCAGGTCGATCTTCGTCAGGCCGCCGCGCTGGATCTGCTCGGCCGGCACCCGCCAGTATTCCTGCACGTCGGTGCCGCCGGCGACATGGTCGCCGACGGCAAATGCCGCGTTGTTCGAGGCCACGACCACGCCCACGCCGCCAGCGCGCATCACCGCGCCCAGGGCCACGGGCGCGATGTAGCTCTTGCCCTCGTTCATCCAGCCCCGCATCGCCGGGTCGAGCGACAGTGCCAGCACCTTCACCAGCACGCCGCCTTCGGCCGGCAGCGCCACCGGCGCTTCGCTGAATTGCCAGTTGGCCCCGGTGGGCAGGCCCAGCGGGCGCGCGGCCAGCCGCACCTGGTGGTTGACGGCGCTGATGCTGAGGTCGGTCATGGGGCTCTCCAAGGGACGGCAGGTGCGGCCAGGGCCGCATGGGGAGCCGCGATGCTAGCGCCGGGGTGCCGTGGCGCGCGTCGCCTGGGTGACGCCGATTGCAGGGCACGCCGCGTTCGACGCGACCGGGGCCCCCGCGAGCAAGGCGCTGGCGCTCAAGGCGCCTTGCTCAACGCCGTCAGCGTGTACTGGCCCTCGATGCGCTCGGCGGCGAAGCGCACGCGGTCGCCGACGTTCAGGCCGTCAAGCAGCTTGGCGTCGCGCGCCCTGAAGGTCATGGTCATCGGTGGCATGTCGAGGTCGCGGATCTCGCCATGCTTGAGCGTGACGCGTGCACCGGCCTTGTCGATCTTGGTGACCTCGCCAGCGACCATCGTGGCCTGGGCACGCGCCAGCGTGCCCACCGTGATCAGGCCGAAGGCCAGGGCGGCGGCCCAGGCCCGGCGTGTCGTCGTCCGTGTCATTCCACCTCCTTGCGCGCCGCAACAGCGCGGCTCGTATCCGAGTGTGCCCGATGCCGCAAGTTCCCAGTCGGGGGGCGCGGCTTTCCTACAATGGCCCACCGCCAGACATCGCGCGAGCGCATGCCATGACCACCGATCCCGACCTCTCCCACATCACGCCCCGCGACCAGGCCGAGATCCTGGCGCAGGCGCTGCCCTACATCCGCAAGTTCCACGGCAAGACGCTGGTCATCAAGTACGGCGGCAACGCCATGACCGACCCGGCGCTGCAGCAGGACTTCGCCGAGGACGTGGTGCTGCTCAAGCTGGTCGGCATGAACCCCATCGTCGTGCACGGCGGTGGCCCGCAGATCGACGAGGCGTTGGCCAAGATCGGCAAGAAGGGCACCTTCATCCAGGGCATGCGCGTCACCGACGAGGAGACGATGGAAGTCGTCGAGTGGGTGCTCGGCGGCCAGGTGCAGCAGGACATCGTCGGCCTCATCAACGCCGCCGGCGGCAAGGCCGTGGGCCTGACCGGCTGGGACGGCGGGCTGATCCGCGCGCGCAAGCTGAAGATGACCGACAAGGACAACCCCGAACTCGAACACGACATCGGCTCGGTGGGCGAGATCACCGCCATCGACCCCAGCGTGGTCAAGGCGCTGCAGGACGACCAGTTCATCCCCGTCATCAGCCCCATCGGCTTCGGCGAGAACAACGAGAGCTACAACATCAACGCCGACCTCGTGGCGGCCAAGCTGGCCACGGTGCTGAAGGCCGAGAAGCTGGTGATGCTGACCAACATCCGCGGCGTGCTCGACAAGAACGGCGAGTTGCTGGCCGACCTGACGGCGCGCGAGATCGACGCGCTCTTTGCCGACGGCACCATCAGCGGCGGCATGCTGCCCAAGATCGCGGGCGCGCTGGACGCCGCCAAGAGCGGCGTCAACGCCGTGCACATCATCGACGGCCGCGTGCCGCACGCGATGCTGCTGGAGATCCTGACGGATCAAGCCTACGGCACGATGATCCGTTCGCATTGACCGCGGCCGTGCCGCGGATGAAGCGGGTCTGGCTGTTCGACCTCGACGACACGCTGCACGACGCCGCGCGCGCGTCGATGCCGCAGATCCGCGACGCCATGGGCGAGTACATCGTCAACCACCTGGGCTTCAGCCGCGCCGACGCCGAGGACCTGCGCACCCGCCACTGGCACCGCTACGGCGCCACGCTGCTGGGGCTGGTCAAGCTCCAGGGCGTGGACGCCGCGCATTTCCTGCGCCACACGCACGTGCTGCCCGGGCTGGAAGAGCGCGTGCGCGGCCACCGCGGCGACCTCGCCGCGCTGCGCCGGCTGCCGGGCCGCAAGGTCATCCTGACCAACGCGCCGGCGGCCTACGCCGCGAGGGTGCTCGGCGTGCTGGGCATAACGCGGCTGTTCGACCACATCCTGTCGATCGAGGACATGCGCATGTTCGGCCACCTGCGGCCCAAGCCCGACACACGCATGCTGCGCGCCGTGGCGGTGCGGTTGCGCGTGCCGCCCTCGCAATGCGTGCTGGTGGAAGACACGCTGGTGCACCAGAAGGCCGCCCGGCAAGTCGGCATGGACACGGTCTGGATGCAGCGCTGGTTGGGGCCGCGCGGGCTGCGGCTGCTCCGTCGGCCGGCCTATGTCGGCCAGCGCGTGCGCTCGCTGCGCACCCTTTTCTGAGGGGTGTGTGTCAGTGTTTACCTGCAAGCGGCGCCCCGTGGGCGCTGTGCAAGAATCGTTCGGCACCCCCGTTCACTCCCGCCCGCCCCCTTGAATGTCCGACGTGTCCGCTGACGCTGCATTGCCCCCGGCCGACACCGACGGCGCCGACGCCGGGGCCAGCGCGCCGCGCAAGCGCCCACGGCCCGGTGAACGGCGTGTGCAGATCCTGCAGACGCTGGCCGGCATGCTCGAGCAGCCCGGCACCGAGCGCATCACCACGGCGGCGCTGGCCGCCCGACTCGAGGTCAGCGAAGCGGCGCTGTATCGCCACTTCGCGAGCAAGGCGCAGATGTTCGAGGGGCTCATCGACTTCATCGAGAGCAGCGTCTTCACGCTCGTCAACCAGATCACCGAACGCGAGTCCGACGGCGCGGCGCAGGCGCGCAAGATGGCGGCGGTGCTGCTGCAGTTCGGCGAGAAGAACCCGGGCATGACGCGCGTGATGGTGGGCGATGCACTGGTCTTCGAGCACGAGCGCCTGGTGGCGCGCATGAACCAGTTCTTCGACCGTGTCGAGTCGCAGTTGCGCGTCAGCCTGCGCGGCGCCGCCGAGGTCACGGGCTCGAGCACGCCGACCGTCGACGCACAGGCGCTGGCCTCGGCGTTGGTGTCGCTGGTCATCGGCCGCCTGCACCGCTACGCGCGCAGCGGCTTCAAGCGCCTGCCCACCGAGCACCTCGACCTGGCGCTGGCCCACCTGGTGCGCTGAGCGCGCCGCTGGCCACGGGTGGCGCGGGAGTGGGCTGCCGCGGCGACGCGATGCACGCTCGCGTGCCCGCCTTCGCTTCGTACACTCCTGTCATGAACGTTGATGCCCTTGCCCGACTGGTCGACCGCGCCCACGAATTGCTGGGCCGGCTCGAAGCCGTGCTGCCGCACCCGGCCACGGCCCCCGACTGGGCCGCCTCGGTGGCTTATCGCTACCGCCGCCGCGGCAGCGTGGGCGTGCTCGAGCCGGTGCGCCATGTCGCCACGATCCGGCTCGCCGACCTGAAGGAGGTCGAGCCGCAGAAGCAACGCCTGCTGCGCAACACGGCGCAGTTCGTCGCCGGCCACGGCGCCAACAACGCGCTGCTCACGGGTGCGCGCGGCACCGGCAAGAGCAGCCTGGTGAAGGCGCTGCTCAACGAGTTCTCGCCGCAGGGCCTGCGGCTGATCGAGGTCGACAAGGCCGATCTCGTCGACCTGCCCGACCTCATCGATCTCGTCGCCGAACGGCCCGAGAAGTTCATCGTCTTCTGCGACGACTTGAGCTTCGACGAGGGCGAGCCGGGCTACAAGGCGCTGAAGAGCGTGCTCGACGGCAGCGTGGCCGCGGCCAGCGACAACCTGCTGATCTACGCCACCAGCAACCGCCGCCACCTGTTGCCCGAGTACATGAAGGAGAACCTGAGCTACCAGCACACCGAGGACGGCGAAGTCCACCCCGGCGAGGTGGTGGAAGAGAAGATCTCGCTCAGCGAGCGTTTCGGCCTGTGGCTCAGCTTCTACCCGTTCACGCAGGATGAATACTTGGCCATCACGGCGCAGTGGCTGCGCGCCTTCGGTGTCGACGAAGCCGCCATTGCGGCGGCGCGGCAGGATTCGCTGGTGTGGGCGCTGGAGCGCGGCTCGCGCAGCGGCCGCGTGGCGCAGCAGTTTGCGCGCGACTACGCCGGGCGCCATGCGGGCTGAGGCCGCGCCCGCCGAGCGCGTGCCGGTGGACGTGGCGGTGGGCGTGCTGATCGACGGCCAGGGCCGCTTCCTGCTCACCAGCCGGCCGCCGGGCAAGGTCTACGCCGGCTACTGGGAGTTCCCGGGCGGCAAGGTCGAGCCCGGCGAGACCATCGAGCAGGCGCTGCGGCGCGAACTGCACGAGGAACTGGGCATCACGATCGGCCCCGCGCAACCCTGGCAGGTCGAACTGATGGACTACCCGCACGCCCGCGTGCGCCTGCACTTCTGCAAGGTCTACGCCTGGCAGGGTGATTTCGAGATGCGAGAGGGCCAGACCATGGCCTGGCAGGCGCTGCCGGTCGAGGTGAGCCCGGTGCTGCCGGGCACGGTGCCGGTGCTGGCCTGGTTTGCCGCCGAGCGCGGGCATGTCGGCCCCACCTGTCAGGCCGCCGCCGGCGCGGCCGGCGCGGGCGCGGCGGCGGGCTAGACTGGCGCCATGGACTGGCTCGACGACGTGAAGTGGGACAAGGACGGGCTGGTGCCCGTCATCGCCCAGGAACAGGGCAGCAACGACGTGCTGATGGTGGCGTGGATGAACCGCGACGCGCTGGCGGCCACCGCCGCGCGCGGGCAGGCCGTGTACTGGAGCCGGTCGCGCCAGCGCCTGTGGCACAAGGGCGAGGAGTCGGGCCACTTCCAGCAGGTGCACGAGATGCGGCTGGACTGCGACGCCGACGTCGTGCTGCTCAGCGTCACGCAGCACGGCCACGACCCCTCCGTCGCCTGCCACACCGGGCGCCACAGTTGCTTCTATCGCCGCTTCGACGGCACGCATTGGGCCACGGTGGCGCCGGTGCTCAAAGACCCCGAGACCCTCTACAAGTGAATGCAAGTGAAGGCCCGTCCGTGAACAACGGCAACGACACCCTGGCCCGCCTGGCCGAGGTCATCGAATCGCGGCGCGGCCAGGCCGCCGACAAGAGCTATGTCGCGCGCTTGTTTTCCAAGGGCAACGACGCCATATTGAAAAAGGTCGGCGAAGAGGCCACCGAAGTGGTCATGGCCGCGAAGGACGGCGACCGGCGCCGGATCGTCGGCGAGGTCGCCGATCTCTGGTTCCATACCCTGGTGGCCCTGGCTGCGTATGGGCTCAAGCCCGCCGACGTGCTGGCCGAGCTCGAGCGCCGTGAGGGCATGTCGGGTCTGGAAGAATTCGCCTTGCGCAAGTTGCGCGATCGGGAAGGGGACACCCCATGAACCAGATCATCGACACCGTGGACCGCGACAACAGCCTGAAGACCGTCGGCCACATCAGCTACCTGCTGCACACGGTGGTGGCGGTGGCGGCCGTGCTGCCCGGGGCGCAGGCCAGCGTGGCACTGCTGCTGGTGGCCTTCGTCATCGACCTCGTCAAGCGCGGCGATGCACAGGGCACCTGGCAGGAATCGCACTTCCGCTGGCGCATCCGCACCGTCGTCATCGCCGGCGCGCTGTACCTGGTGACGGCGCCGCTGTGGCTGCTGTTCGTGGCGCCGGGCTGGATGGCCTGGACGGGCGTGTCGCTGTGGTTCCTGTACCGCGTCGTGCGCGGCTGGATGAACCTCAACGGCCACCGCCCGATGCCGCAGTGAGCCTTCGCCGCACCGGGCCTGTAACGCCCCTGCCCCGAACCCCGCATCACCACCCCGCCCCATGAACGTCGACCCCGACTGCCTGTTCTGCAAGATCGTCGCCGGCCAGATCCCGTCGAAGAAGGTCTTCGAGGACGAGGAACTTCTCGCCTTTCACGACATCCACCCCTGGGCGCCGGTGCATGTGCTGGTGATACCCAAGCAGCACATCGCCACGCTGGCCGACGTGGGGCCCGAGCACGACGCCCTGCTGGGCCGCATGCTGGGCCTGGCGCCGCGGCTGATGAAAGAACTGGGCGTGGGCAACGGCTTTCGCACCCTGCTCAACACCGGGCGCGATGGCGGCCAGGAGGTCTATCACCTGCACATGCACGTGATGGGCGGGCCCAGGCCCTGGCGGAAGGGCTAGGCCCGGCGGGCACCGACTCGTTCCATGCCCGGCCACCCCGGCCGGTTCGTGCTTAGACCATAGAATCGAGGGCTTCGCTCTCCAGGAGAAAAGATCATGGGTTCGTTCAGCATCTGGCATTGGCTGATCGTGTTGCTGGTCGTCGTGGTCATCTTCGGCACCAAGAAACTTCGCAACATCGGCAGCGACCTCGGCGGCGCCGTCAAGGGCTTCAAGGAAGGCATGAAGGGCGCCACCGACGACGCCGACGCCGCCCCGGCCCCGCCGCCCCAGCAGGTGACGGCGGCAAAGACCAGCGACGCCAACACCGTCGACGTGGAAGCCAAGACCAAGTCTTGAGCCCCGCACCTGAGACCGCCACGGGTGCACTGACGCGATGATGGACTTCGGCTTCGACAAGATCGCGCTCATCGGCGCCGTGGCCCTGGTGGTCATCGGCCCCGAGAAGCTGCCGCGCGTGGCGCGCACGGTCGGGGCGCTGTTCGGCAAGGCGCAGCGTTACGTCTCCGACGTCAAGGCCGAGGTCAACCGTTCCATAGAGCTCGAAGAGCTCAAGAAGATGAAGACGCAGTTCGAGGACGCGGCGCGCAACGTCGAGGACACCGTGCGCAGCGAGGTCAACTCGGCCAGCGCCGCCTTCGAGAGCGACTGGGCCAGCGCGACGTCGACGACCGACGGCAGTTCGCTGTCGATGTCGACACGCGACAGCGAGCACTCGATGCGGCCGCCGCCCGCCTACGAGCGGCCGAAAAAGAACTGGCGCCTCAAGCGTGGCGCCACGCCGCAGTGGTACAAGCAGCGCGCCGGCATACGCACCAAGGCCTTGTCGGGCGCGGCGCGTGTGGCGCGCTTCAGGCCGCCCGGCCTGAGCAGCGGACGACCGACCGGACGATGAGCGGCGACGACAAGCCCGACGAACTCGCCGGCACCGAAGCACCTTTCGTCTCGCACCTGGTCGAACTGCGCGACCGGCTGATTCGCGCCACCATCGCCATAGCCATTGCCTTCGGCCTGCTGTGCGTCTGGCCCAGCCCGGCCGGCCTGTACGACCTGCTTGCAGCGCCCCTGGTGGCCCACCTGCCCAAGGGCGCGACGCTGATCGCCACCAACGTCATCTCGCCAATCCTGGTGCCGCTGAAGATCACGCTGATGGGCGCCTTCATGCTGGCCCTGCCGGTGGTGCTGTACCAGCTGTGGGCCTTCGTCGCGCCGGGCCTGTACTCGCACGAAAAGAAACTGGTGCTGCCGCTGGTGGTGTCGAGCACCTTGCTCTTCATCCTGGGCGTGGCGTTCTGCTACTTCCTGGTCATCCCGGGCATGAGCAAGTTCATCCAGGCCTTTGCACCGGCCAGCATCACCGCGGCGCCTGACATCGAGCAGTACTTCGGCTTCGTGCTCACGCTCTTCCTGGTCTTCGGCATCGCCTTCGAGGTACCCATCGCCGTGATCGTGCTGGCGCGCATGGGCGTGGTCACGCTCGAGCAGCTGCGCCAGTGGCGCGGCTACTTCATCGTCGCCTCGTTCATCGTCGCTGCCGTCGTCACCCCACCCGACGTGATCTCGCAGCTGGCCCTGGCCGTGCCGATGTGCATCCTGTACGAGCTGGGCATCCTCGCCGCGCAGGTGTTCATCAAGCAGACCAAGGCACCTGAGGCCGAGACCGACGCCAGCGACAAGCCCGTGTCTTGATCGCGGCGCAGCCGCAAGATCCCCCCCTCAAGCCGGCTTCAAGGATCCGGGTCTCCCGGTCCGAAGAAACGCCTCCCCCTCGGGTGGGGTGAGCCCGCACCGAGCGGGCGCCTGCGCGCCCGCGAGTGGCTGGCGAACGCCTTGCCGCCTGCAGGCGGCAAGGCAGCGAGCGAAAGCGAGCTGGGGGCCCTATCTCACCCAGGTATTGAGCTGAATGATCGGCATCAGCACCGCGAGCATGATCAGCACCACCACGCCGCCCATGGCGACGATGAGCAGCGGCTCGAGGATGGTGGCCGCCGCCATCGCGCGGCGCTGCACCTCGGCCGACAGCTGCGTCGAGGCACGCAGCAGCATCTGCGGCAGCTGGCCGGTCTGCTCGCCCAGGCGCGCGAACATCGCCAGCAGCCCCGGGAAGCGCTTCTTGCCGGCCAGCGCGCTGGCCAGCGGCGCGCCCTCGCGCACCTGCGCCAGCGCGTCGAGCGCGTCGCTGCGCATGGCCCGGTTGCCCAGCGTCTCGGCCGCCGCCTGCAGCGCCTTCAGGATGGGCACGCCGGCGCCGGCCAGCATCGCCAGCGTGCCGCCGAAACGCGCGGCGTTGTAGCCGCGCGCCAGGCGGCCCAACAACGGCAGGCGCAGCACCATGGCGTCGGTGCGCTCGCGGAAACCCTCGTTGCGCCGCGCCAGCGCGAGTGCGGTCACACCGCCGGCGGCCAGCAAGGCCACCGCCCAACCCCACTGCCGCACGAAGGCGCTGATGCCCAGCATGGCCACGGTCAACACCGGCAGCGCGCGCTTGGAGCTGCTGAAGACGTTGGCGATCTGCGGCACCACGAAGGTGACGAGCACGATGACGATGAGCATCGCCACCAGCGAGACGATGGCCGGGTAGAGCATCGCGCCGACCACCTTGGTGCGCAGCGCCTGGCGCTGCTCGAGGTCGTCGGCCAGTCGCTCCAGCACCGCGCCCAGCGCGCCGCTCTGCTCGCCGGCGGCGACGACGGCGCGGTAGACCTCGTCGAACTCGCGCGGCGCCGTGGCCAGCGCACGTGCGAACGCGCTGCCGGCGTTGACCTCGCTCTTCAGGTGCGCCACCAGCTCGCGCTGGCGCGCACTGTCGGTCTCGTCGGCCAGTGCCGTGAGCGCACGCTCCAGCGGCAGGCCCGAGCCCACCAGGCCGGCGAGCTGGCGCGTCCACACCGCCAGCCCCGTGGCCGAGAAGACGCGCCGCGTGAAACGCGTGCCGACGTTGTTCTCGTTGGCCGCCATCGTCACCGGCGTCACCCCCATGGGCACGAGATCGCGGCTGCGCAACTGCTGGCGCGCGGCGCGGGCGTTGTCGGCCTCCAGCAGCCCGCCCTGCGACTTGCCGGCGGCGTCCAGGGCCTCGAAACGGTAGGCGGGCATCTCAGTCGCGTGTGACGCGGATCACTTCTTCCAGCGAAGTCGTGCCGTCTCGCACCAGCCGCTCGCCGTCCTCGCGCATGCTCTTCAGGCCCGCGGCGCGCGCAGCGGCCACTAAGGCCTGCTCGGGCGCACGGCTGTGAATCAGCGAACGAACCTCGTCGTCGACGCGCATCAGCTCGTAGACGCCGGTGCGGCCCTTGTAGCCCGTCATGCTGCACTTGTCGCAGCCCACGGGGTGCCACCGGGCCTGTCCATCTTCACCGTCTTCGCCCCGGCGCTTGCAGTGCGGGCACAGCCTGCGCACCAGCCGCTGCGCCAGCACGCCCAGCAGGCTGCTGGACAGCAAGAAGGGCTCGACGCCCATGTCGGTGAGCCGCGTCACGCTGCTGGGCGCGTCGTTGGTGTGCACGGTGGCCAGCACCAGGTGGCCGGTCAGGCTGGCCTGGATGGCGATGCTGGCGGTCTCGTGGTCGCGGATCTCGCCAACCATGATGACGTCGGGGTCCTGGCGCAGGATGGCGCGCAACGCCTTCGCGAAGGTCAGTTCGATCTTCGGGTTGACCTGCGTCTGGCCGATGCCGGCCAGTTCGTACTCGACCGGGTCTTCAACCGTCAGCACGTTGGTGGTGGCGGTGTCGATGCGGCCCAGGCTGGCGTAGAGCGTGGTCGTCTTGCCCGAGCCCGTGGGCCCGGTGACGAGCACGATGCCGTGCGGCTGCTGGATGAGGCGCGCAAAGCTGCTCAGCAACTCGCCGTCCATGCCCAGGCCCTCGAGCGTGAAGCGGCTCTCGGTCTTGTCGAGCAGGCGCAGCACCGCGCGTTCGCCATGCGACGACGGCAGCGTGGACACGCGCACGTCGATGGCGCGACCGCCGATGCGCAAGGAAATGCGGCCGTCCTGCGGCAGCCGCTTCTCGGCGATGTCGAGCTCGGCCATGATCTTCAGGCGCGAGATCAGCGCCGCATGCAGTGCCTTGTTGGGCTGCACCACCTCGCGCAGCGTGCCGTCGACGCGGAAGCGCACGCTGGAGCTGCGCTCGTAGGGCTCGATGTGGATGTCGCTGGCGCCGTCCTTGGCGGCCTGCGTCAGCAACGCATTGAGCATGCGGATGATGGGCGCGTCGTCGGCGGCCTCGAGCAGGTCTTCCACCGCCGGCAGGTCCTGCATCATGCGGCTGAGGTCGACGCCGCTTTCCACCTCGCCGATCACCGCCGCGGCGCTGCTTTCGCCGCCGGCGTAGGCTGCGGCGATGCGCTGCACCAGCGTGGCACTGCTCTCGCGCTCGAAGGCGGCGACGTCGAACAGCCGGGTCACCTCGGCCAGCGCCGATGGCGCCGTGTTCTCGGCGGCCCACAGCAGCAGCTGTTCGCCGTCGTCCTCGAGCAGCAGCGTGTGGGCCTTGGCGAAGGCGTAGGGCAGCGGGTGTCGCACGGCCATGGTGTCGCGGCGCTCAGGGCCGGGCTGCAGGCACCGACGGCGCGGCGTCGGCGGGCGGTGCCGAGGCCGGTGCAGACGCCGGTGCAGACGCCGACGCAGAAGCTGGCGCAGAGGCCGGCGCTTCACCCTGGGCGGGCCGGGGCGGCAGCATGGGCGACTGGTTGATCGGCATCACCACGCTGGGCGCCGGCTGCGCGCTCTGCTGCTGGCCGCGGATCTGGTCGTAGCGGTCGGCCGAAAAGCGGTTGGCGGCGTCGGCGTCGCGCATCACGATGGGCCGCAGGAAGACAATCAGGTTGGTGCGCCGGCGCTCGCGGCTCTCGCTGCGGAACAGCGCGCCCAGCCAGGGGATGTCGCCGAGCAGCGGCACCTTGCTCTTGTTGGTGATGAAGCGGTCTTCGATGAGCCCGCCCAGCACGAGGATGGCGCCGTCGTCGACGACCACGGTGTTCTCGATCGAGCGCTTGGTGGTGCTGGGGCCGGCGTTGCTGGTGCCCGCCGCGGTGTCCTGCTTGACGCTGCTTTGCTCCTGGAAGATGGTCATGCGCACCGCGCCGCCTTCGCCGATCTGCGGCCGGATGCGCAGCGTGATGCCGACGTCCTTGCGCTCGATGGTCTGGAAGGGGTTGACGGTGGCGCCGCCGGCGCCGCCCGCGCCGGTGAACTGGCCGGTGATGAAGGGCACGTTCTCGCCGACGACGATCTTGGCTTCTTCGTTGTCCAGCGTGATCAGGTTCGGCGTGCTGACGATGTTGGTCTCGGACTGGCTCTGCAGCGCACGCGCGATGGCCGCCAGCGTGGTGACGCCGTTGTAGGCGCGCAGGATGCCCAGGTTGAGGCCCTCGCCGACGTTGATCTGGCCCTGCACCGCGCCGGTGTTGACGCCGATGATGTTGCCCCGCCCTCCGGCCGGCGTGAAGTTGGTGCCGACCGCCAGGCCGGTCTTGTCTCCGCTCTTGCCCAGCAGGCCTTGCCACTGGAAGCCGAAGTCGGCGGCGTCGCCGCCGGCGACCTCGACGATCATGCTCTCGATGTAGACCTGGGCGCGGCGCGTGTCGAGCTGGTCGATGAGGGCGCGCACCTGCTTGTACAGCGGCTCGGGCGCCGTGATGATGAGCGAGTTGGTGGCCGGGTCGGCCTGGATGAAGCCGCCGGTGTTGGGCTGCGCCGCGGTGGCCAGGCCGCCGCCACCGCTGCCCAGGGGCGCGTTGGCCGGCGTGCCGGGCAAGGCGGCCTGCTGTGGCGTCGGCGAAGTGGGCGAAGCCGTTCCACCCGTGCTGCCACCGAAGGCACCGAAGGCCGCGCGCACCACCGTCGCCAGGCGCACCGCGTCGGCGTTCTTCAGGTGCACCACCCACATGCCGCCGCCGGCGCCCAGCAGCGTGCTGGGGCGATCGAGCTGGGCGATGTTGGCCCGCACCAGGGCCAGCCGCGCCGCGTTGGCGGCACGGATGAGCAGCGAGTTCGAGCGCGAATCGGCGACCACCGTGGTGCCGCCCGCGCCGCCGGCAGGCACGCCGGCCACGGCGGCGCCGCCGCCGTCGCTCAGGCGCTGCACCAGCGGTGCCAGGTCGGCCGCCACGGCGTGCTGCAGCGGCACGATGTCGACCTCGGTGCCCGACGGGTTGTCGAGCGCGGCGATGATCTTGCCCAGGCGCTGCAGGTTCTCGGCGTAGTCGGTGATGATCAGCGAGTTGCTCGCCGGGTTGGCGTTGATGGTGTTGTTGGCGCTGATCAGCGGCCGCAGCACCGGCACCAGGTTGTTCGGGTTCTCGTAGCGCAGCGCGAAGATCTGCGTGATGACCTGGTCGCCGCGCACGCCGACCTCGCCGATGGAGACCGTGCCGGCCTGCAGCTTGGCGTCGGCCTCGGGCACGACCTTGAGCAGGCCACCGCTCTCGACCACCGCGAAGCCCAGCCCGCGCAGCGCCGACTGGTAACTCTGCCAGGCCTCCATCACGCTCTGCGGCTGCTCGCTGTAGACGGTGATGCTGCCCTTGACGCGCGGGTCGATGACGATGGCGCGGCCGATCATCGCGGCGAAGGCGCGGGTCACGCCATCGATGTCGGCGTTGACGAAGTTCACCGTCACCGGCGCACGCGACTTGGGCGCGAAGGTCTGTGCCGAGGCCGGCGCCATCGTCGCGAAGACGAGGCAGGCCAGCGCGAGAACGCCGCCCGGAAGGTGCCGTAGGTTCATGCTCATCCTATGGAAATGACGGAGACGGCGCCCTGGCGCCGCCCGATGATGTTCAGCAGGTTGTCCAGCACGGCTTCCGAGCCGGCCTCGGCGCTGGCCTGGCCCCGAAAGCGCAGCCACGACGCGGCATCGCCACCCAGCAACTGCCCGCTGCCCGAGAGCTGCAGCGCGCCGCTGACGGTGCCCAGGCGCAGCGTGGCGGCCTGGCTGGCCGCGTCGCCGGCCAGCGACAGGCGGTAGCTGCCCAGCGTGTCCAGCGTCGACAGGCGCGAAGCCATGCTGCCCAACAGCAGTTCGGCACGGCCGCCGAAACGCCAGCGGCCCTGCACCTGTTCGAGCCACAGGCCGGGGCTGCTGAGCTGCAGCGTGCCCTCGGGTTGCAGCGTGTTCCAGGGCGTGCCCAGCCCCACCAGCCACGACGCCGGCCACTGCCCCACGACGGTGGCCGCGGGTGCCGGCGGCAGCTCGAGACGCAGGCGGCCGAGCCCCGGCAGCACACGCAGCAGCACTTCGCCGTTCAGGCAGCAGGCCTGGCGGGCACGCAGCGCCAGGGCCGCGCCGTCCAGGCCCAGGCGCCAGTGCAGGCGGCCCGGCAGCGCGCTGGCGTCGCGGCTGCCGCTGCCGCCGGTGAGCACGACCACCGCGCTGCCCTGCCAGACGGTGCCGCGCGCTTCGGCCAGCAGCAGGCGCTCGCCGGTGGCCTGCGTGACGGCGCCGGCCAGCCAGGCGGCGGGCGCAAAGGCCACCAGCGCCGCCAGCGCACCGACAGCAGCGCCCAGCAGCGCCCAGAGCCTCAAGGTGCGCCCCCGATGGCCAGCACCAGCGTGCCGCTGTAACCCTGGGCGCCGCGAATCAGGCTCGCCTCGACCGGCCGCGCGCGCGCGCCGGAGCGCGCCTGCGCCAGCCAGTCGCGCAACTCGCCGGTGCCCACGCCGTTCAGGGTGAGCACGGCACGCTCGCCCTGCAGCGACAGCTTGCCCTTCTCGCCCAGCCGCTCGGAGGCGGCCTGCAACGCTGCCTTGGCCTGTTCCGCGTTGACCGGCGGCATGGCACGCAGCTCAACCGCTTCGTTGGCCAGGCGCTGCATGGCCTGCAACTGGGCTTCGGCGGCGTCCAGTGCCGCCGGTGCCGTACGCAGCGTGCGCAGCGCCGGCTGCACCGCCGCCAGCCACAGGCCGCCGATCACGAGCACCGCCAGCGCCACACGCAGCAGGCGGCGGTCGCGGTCGGGCAAGGCCCGCCACCAGCCGCGCAGCGGCGCCAGCGCGCCGGCGAGCGCGGCCTTCAAGACCGCCCCCCGCTCGCCAGGGGCATGCGGGCGAACACCAGCCGGCCCTCGTTCAGCTCGGCGCTGAAACCCGTGCCCTTGAGCCGTTCACGGAACTGGGTCAGCTGCGGCACGCCGAAACCCGGCACTGTGAGCGTCAGCTTGCCGGCTTCGTAGCGCAGCGACTGCACCGGGCCCTGGCCGTCGGGCCAGGCAGCGGCGGCGGCATTCCACAGCGCCTCGAGGTCGGTGTCGCCGGGGCGGCCGGCAGCGGCGCGCAGGCGTTCGTTCTCGCGCTGCATCTGCAGCGGCGCGTCGAGCACCACGCGCACACCCGGATGGGCCGCCTTGAGCAGCTGGTCCATGGCCGTGCGCTTGGCCGACAGCGCCTGCCGCTGTTGCCAGGCATAGGCGTTGAGGCCGATCAGGTTCAGCAGCAGCAGTGCGACCACGCCGATGCGCACCGGCCGCCACTCGGCACTGAGCAGGCGCTTGCCGGCCTCGCGCAGGGCGCGCGTGCCGCGGTGGCGCGGCGCGAGGTCGAACTGGCGCAGGTTGCCCGCGCCGGCGGTGGCTTCGAGCGCCCGTTCGGCTTCGGTCAGCAGGCCCACCGGCGCACCCAGCCACTGCTCGGCGGCGGCGGCGGCCGCGGGCGTGGCCGTCCAGCGTGCCGACGCGGCGTCGGGCTGCAGTGCACGGGCCAGCGCGCCGTTCAGCCGCAGCACGGCCACGCCGTCGGGGCGCGCCAGCGACAGCCAGGGGCTGGCCTCGGCGTCGGCCGTGGTGAAGAAGTGGCCTCGCGCCGGCTGCCCTGCGGCCACCGGCAGGCTCGCGGCCACGACGCGCTCGACGCCGTGGCCCGCGGCCTCCAGCGCTGCCAGCGCCGCCGCCAGGCGCGGGCGGTGCGTCACCGCCACCCAGCCGGGCTGGCCAGGCAGGCTGCCCTCGGCGAGCGCGAAGTGCAGCATCTCGTCTTCTTCGAGCAGCGTCTCCTCCATCACGCCCAGCAGGGCTGCGCGGATGCGCCCGGCCGGTGCCTTGGGGATGTCGATGTGGTGCCAGCTGACGTCGGCGTCGGCCAGCACCAGCACCACGTGATCGGCGCGCGGCAGCAGCGCCGGCGCCGCGCTGCCCTGCTGCGCCGCGCTGCGGCCGTCGGCGGTGAGTACGAAGTTCCACTCGGCAGGCAGCTTGGTGGACGCGCCGGCGGCTTCGGCGCCGGCGGTGCGGGCAGTCAGCCGGTCACGCGGCGGCAGCAGGAGGGCAAGAACGGACATCGGCGGGGCGGGGCGCGGCGGGCTGGGGCGGTGTGTATTGTGGCCTCGGGCGCGCGGCTCAAGGCGCGGCCATGACGAAGGCCTGGCGCTCGCGGCGGCGCACGCTGACATTGCCGCCGTCGCGCTGCAGCAGCGAACGCTCTTCCAGCACGCGTTCTTCGAGGCGCAGCCGCCCCGCCACCTCGAACCAGCTCGAGCCCACCGACACCCGGCTGGGCTCGGCCTTGAGCGTGCCGGGCAGCTGTGCCTGCAGCGCGGGCAGGCTGTCGAAGGGCTGGCGCTGGCGCGCCTGCACCAGGCGCTCGGCGCTGCCCAGGTCCAGGCCGTCGATGGCCGCCAGCAGCACCTCGCGCGGCGCGGTGTTGGCGTTGACCGGCGTGGCCACCGGCAGCAGGTCGACCCAGCGCGCCAGGCGTTGCAGCGTGGCCGGCTCGATGCCCTGCCAGGTCAGGTCTTGCAGCCGCGCCGGGCGCAGCGGTGCGCCGCCGGCGACCTCGGTGCCCCCGGCGTCCTCGGCGTTGCCCAGCGCCGCCGCGATGCGCGCGGCGGTGTCGCTGGGCGCACCGGCGAGGTCGGCCAGCCGCTGCAGCGCCGTCACCTGCTCCGGCTGCGGCTTGCCGGCGCCGTCGACCAGGCCGCGCAGGTTGAAGCGCGACTGCGCATCGACGATGGTGCCGCTGATGAAGGCCTCGGGGCCGCTGTCGGCGTTGTTGTCCTGGTCGGCAGCGAGGAAGGTCGACAGCCGCGCCTCGGCCAGCGGCGTCGCCCAGGGCTCGTCGAGCGAGTCGATGGCCGTGCCGCGCTGGCGCGCGCCGCGCTCGTCCTCCTTGAGGATCAGCCGCGCCCAGTCGAGGGCGCCGCTGAGGATCCACGCCGCCTGGGCGCGGGCGCGCTCGGCAGCTTCGGTCTGCACCGCCCGCGTCTGCAGCCAGACCATGCCCGCCGCCGTGGTGACGATGAGCGAGACGATGACCATCGCCAGCAGCAGCGCGGCACCGGCCTGGCGGTGGGGCGGCGGCGTTCTCATGAGCCCGTCGGCCCGAGCGCGATGTCGCGCGTCAGCGTGCGCTCGCCCAGGGTAACGAGCAGGCGCACGGCCTCGGGCAGCGCTTCGCGTGCCGTTCGTTGCGGCGGCGGCGGCGGCGCACCGGGCGTGGCCGGCGGCGGCGCCACGATGGGCAGCGCCAGGTCGCCGGTGGACTGCGCGTTGCTCCAGCGGCCGCCGCGCGCGAAGTAGATCTGCCACCCACCGGCGCCCTCGGTCAGCACCACGGTGCCGGGCTCGCCGCCCTGCAACTGCTGGCTGCGCAACCAGGCCTCCTGCAGCTCGCCGGTGCGCACGAAGGGCGGCGTGGCCCAGCGCTGCCACTGGCCGCCGCGCACCGCCCAGGCCACCAGCATCACGCCACCCTCGGTGCGCCGCGTCAGCCTCAGGGTCTGGCCGTCGAAGGACAGCGCGGGCACGGCCAGCGTCTCGTGCAGCGCCAGCAGGTCCTGCTCCCACTGCGTGAGCACCGCCGACAGGCGCACCGTGCGGTCGATCGAGACGCGGCTGTCGTCGCGGGCGCGCAGCACGCCGTCCAGCGCCTGCCAGGACAGGCCGGTGAGCAGCGCCATCATGAGCAGCGCCACCAGCACCTCGACCAGCGTGAAGCCGCCTGCGCGGCGCCCGGTGCGGGGCTGCTTCATTGCCGCGCCAGCACGGTCGACAGGGTGAGCAGCGGCCGGCCCTGGTCGTCGCTGACCACCGCGTCGACGCGGCGGAAATTGGGGTTGGGCGTGGGCCGCGTGACGAGCTTGCCGGCGTAGCTGCGGCCCAGTTGCTCGCAGCTGAAGTCGGCGTCGCCGACGCCGGGATAGGCGCGGCTGACACGCAGCCCGGTGAGCTCGTTCTCGGCGCACCACTGCGCCGCCACCACGTCGGCCAGGCGCTGCGCGTTGTCGGTGAGCACGCCGGCCGCGCGCAGCCCTGCACCCAGCGCCATCGCCACGATGGCCAGCGCCACCAGCACCTCGATCAGGGTGAAGCCACCGCCGCGCCCGTTCATGTCCTCACAGCCCTCAAGGCAGCGCCGCGGGCCGCGCGACGGCAAAGGGGCCGAGGCCGTCGCTGGCAAGCTCCAGCCGCTTGTCGGCCAGGCTGAGCACGATGCGCTGCGGCGGCAGTATGGCCTCGGGGCCCAGCAGCACACTGGTCGCACCGACCACCTGCGCCCGCGTGCCCGTGTCGAGCCAGCGCGTGGGCAGCGGCTGCAGGGCCGACAGGCCGACGAAGCGGAACTGCATCGCGCTGTCGGCGTCGGCGCCGTTGTCCTGTCGCGGCACCCAGCGCACCGTGACGCCGGCCACCCGCGCCTCGGCGCGCGCCATCTCCAGCAGCGCGCCCAGGCGCTCACCCTCCTCTTCGAGGCGGGCCTCGTGGCCGTCTCTCAGGCTGAGCGTGATCAGCCCGGCCGACACCGCGACGATGGCGATGACGATGAGCAGTTCGATCAGCGTGAAGCCGGCCGCAGCGCCGCGGCGGCCGCCGCTGCGCCCCAGGCGCAATCCGGCGCGCCTACTGCCAGGAGCCGATGTCGGCATTGGTGCCTTCACCCCCCGGCTGGCCGTCGGCGCCGAAGCTGAAGACATCGATCTCGCCGTTGACGCCCGGGTTCAGGAACTGGTACGGGCGGCCCCAGGGGTCGGCGGGCAGCTTGTCGAGGTAGGGCTTCCAGTTCGGCGGCACCGGGTTGGCCGCCGGCTTGCGCACCAGCGCGTCCAGCCCCTGCTCGGCCGTGGGGTAGCGCTGGTTGTCGATCTTGTAGCGTTTGAGCGACTCGACCAGCGTCTTGATGTCGGTGCGCGCCGCGGTCGAACGTGCGTCGTCGAGGCTGGAGAAGAGGTTGGGCACGATCAGCGCACCCAGCACGCCGATGATCACCAGCACCACCAGCAGCTCGATGAGCGTGAAGCCGCGCGTGCGGCGCGGCGATGGCGTCGGCGATCGGGTGTCGAAGAAGGGCTGGAGGGTCATGTTCGTCGCCGAGTCGGCGCCCGTGGCGGTGCGCAGGCCGGGTCGGCCGCATCGCTTGAATGATAATCGGCCGATGTCGGCACGATGGTGGACGCTGGGGGTGTGGGCGCTGGCCGCGGGCAGCGCCTCGTTCTGGGCTTTCAGGCTCTTTGTCACCCCGGCCTCGGCGCCCCCGTACACGCGCACGGCCGCCGTATCGGCGGCACCCGGCGGCGACCTCGCGCGGCTGCTCGGCGCCGACGCGCCGCCGCCCGTGGCCGCCGCCGCCGAAGAACCGGTGGCCGACGCTCGCTTCCAGCTCATCGGCGTCGTCAGCCCACGTTCACCGCGCGCGGCCAAGGAGGGCGTGGCCCTCATCGCCGTCGACGGCAAGCCCGCCAAGGCCTTCCGCGTCGGCGCCACGGTCGATGGTTCGACGGTGCTGCAGTCGGTGGCCACGCGCGGCGTCACGCTGGGGCCGCGCGGCGGTGCCGCCGTGGTGGCACTCAATCTCGCACCGCCCGCGCCGCCGGCCACCGGCGTGCTGCCCGCGGCCGGTGCCGGGGGTGCGATGTCGCAGCCGTTGCGCGCGCCACCGGGCATGGTGATGCGACCTCCACCGCCGGCGCCGGTGGAGGCCGAGGCCGATGCGCCGCCCTTGCAGGTGCCACCGCAGCAGAACCTGCAGGCGCGCTGAGCATCTGGCCGGCTTGGCGCCGGCCAGGACGCTTGCGCGCTCGGCGATCAGTACAGCGCGTCGCCGAACGGGTAGGGGTTGCGCGCCGGCTCTGCGCCCGTCTCGGGCGCGACCGTGCCGGGCGCGGTGACTTTCCATCATAGGGTTCAAGCCACCGGCTTCCAGCCGGTCAGCTTTAGCTCCAACATGTGCCGTAGGAGGTGCGGCACATGGACTA
>PNKD01000066.1 GCA_013822265.1 Leptothrix sp. (in: b-proteobacteria) | reverse complement strand
GCTGCGCGGGCGTCAGTGCGGCCCAGGGAATGCCCCGTTCGGCCGTGTGCGCGATGCCGGACACGGCCAGCGCCAGCGCCAGCCACAGCAGCCGCAGCACCAGGGCCGTGCACCTCATAGGGGCGGCACCGTCTTCAGGTACTCGGCGAAGCCAGGGTCGCTGTAGGCGCTGGGCGGCAGCTTGTCGGCCAGCAACTGCGCGTCGATCTCGGCCGCAGCCATGACGCGCTCGCGCACGGCAAAACGGTCGATGAAGACGAGCCCGAAGACCAGCAGCAGCAGCGGCAGCATGGACGCCGCCCGCCGCCACCACGGTGCAGCCAGGCCCGAAAGCAGTGCCGCACCGGCGCCCGAGATGCCCACGATGGTGGGCGCCGTGGCCATGCGGGCCTCGCGTGCCCGCGTCAAGGCGCCCTCGCGCGCGAAGCGCAGGCGTTCGATCACGTCGTGCGGCAGTCTCTGCGCCTGCACCGTAAGGCTTCCGGCCAGGCGCGCCGCTAGGCGGGCCTCGATGGCGTGCCGGTCTGCGAGTTGATCCCGGCTGGTCATAGTGAAATTCCCTTGGTCTTGAGCGCCTTGGCCAACGCGTGAACGGCCCGCGAACAGTGCGTTTTGACACTGCCTTGCGAGCAACCCATCATCTCGGCCGTCTCGGCGACGTCGAACTCTTCCCAGTAACGAAGCAGGAAGGCTTCCCGTTGACGTGCGGGGAGCTCGCCCACCTCGGCATCGATGATTTGCAGGATCTGTGCCCGTGAAACAGCGTCGGCGGCACTTTCGGTGCCAAGGCTGTCTTCCACCGCGTGCAGCATCTCCAGCAGATCGAAGTCGCCATCTTCGTCGCTGCCGGCGAACTCCGACAGGTTCTGCATCACCGCACCGCGAGTCTTTTCACGGCGGAACCAATCCATGGTCGCGTTCGACAGGATGCGCTGGAACACCAGCGGCAGTTCGGCGGCGGGGCGGTCGGCGTACTTCTCGGCCAGGCGGATCATCGCGTCCTGCACGATGTCGAGTGCGGCGTCGTCGCTGCGCACTGCGTACACCGCCCGCTTGAACGCGCGTTTCTCGACGCTCTTGAGAAAGTCTGACAGTTCTTTGTCGGTGGCCAACGCGGTGGGAGCGGATTCGCCCTGGTTCGGGTGGCGGATTATCACATCCACGCCCCGGCGAAGCCGGATGTCAGCGGGGACCAAGCCCGCACGATGCATAATCACGGGCTTCGCACAACGTTCTCTTTGGTCTTGGGCCGACCGTCAAACCCCGACGGCGGACTTTCGACCGCGCAGGTACCGAATCGGCCTCACGAGGGCTCGCAGGAGGTGCACCGATGGATTTTCGTCAGAGAAAACCTCAGAGGTTCTAAACATGGAAATGTCTGCCGCGGATGTCAAGCGTGCCGCGACCGTCGATGGTCGCGCCCCTTCTGCATCTTCTCCCTCCCAAGCGCCCGAGCCCAACGGCTCCGAGATCCTCGTTCGCTGCCTTCAGGCCGAACGGGTCCAATACCTCTGGGGCTATCCCGGCGGTGCGGTGCTCTACATCTACGACGCCCTGTACAAGCAGGAGACCATCCAGCACGTGCTGGTGCGTCACGAGCAGGCCGCCATCCATGCCGCCGACGGCTACGCCCGCGCCACGGGTGAAGTCGGCGTCGCACTGGTGACCTCGGGCCCTGGCGTCACGAATGCCGTCACCGGCATCGCCACGGCCTACATGGACAGCATCCCGATGGTGATCATCACCGGGCAGGTGCCCACGCCCGCCATTGGGCTGGACGCCTTCCAGGAGTGCGACACCGTGGGCATCACGCGTCCCATCGTGAAGCACAACTTCCTCGTCAAGGACGTGCGCGACCTGGCGCTGACGATCAAGAAGGCGTTCCACATCGCCCGCACCGGCCGCCCGGGGCCGGTGGTGGTCGACATCCCCAAGGACATTTCGCTGAAGACGGCGCCCTTCGCCTACCCCGAGACGGTGGAGATGCGCAGCTACAACCCGGTGCGCAAGGGCCATGGCGGGCAGATCCGCAAGGCCGTGCAGCTGCTGCTGCAGGCGCGCCGGCCGTACATCTACACCGGCGGCGGCGTCGTGCTGGGCAATGCCTCGGCCGAACTGCGGCAGCTCGTCGACCTGCTCGGCTTCCCGTGCACCAACACGCTGATGGGCCTGGGCGCGATCCCGGCCAGCGAGCCCAAGTTCCTGGGCATGCTGGGCATGCACGGCACCTACGAAGCCAACATGACGATGCAGCACTGCGACGTGCTGCTGGCCGTGGGTGCGCGTTTCGACGACCGCGTGATCGGCAACCCGAAGCACTTCGCGTCGGTCGAGCGCAAGATCATCCACGTCGACATCGACCCCTCGTCGATCAGCAAGCGGGTGAAGGTCGACATCCCCATCGTCGGCGACGTCAAGGAAGTGCTGGTCGATCTCATCGCACAACTGCGCGAGGCGCAGAGCCGGCCCGACGCGGCCGCGCTGTCGACCTGGTGGAGCCAGATCAACACCTGGCGCAAGCAGGAATGCCTGGCCTACAAGGACAGCGGCGAGGTCATCAAGCCGCAGATGGTGGTCGAGAAGCTGTGCCAGCTGACCAAAGGCCGCGACACCTACATCACGTCCGACGTCGGCCAGCACCAGATGTGGGCGGCCCAGTACTACCGCTTCGAAGAGCCGCGGCGCTGGATCAACAGCGGCGGCCTGGGCACCATGGGCGTGGGCCTGCCCTATGCGATGGGCATCAAGCTCGCCAAGCCCGACAGCGACGTCTTCTGCATCACCGGTGAAGGCAGCATCCAGATGTGCATCCAGGAGCTCTCGACCTGCCTGCAATACAAGACACCGGTGAAGATCGTGTCGCTCAACAACCGTTACCTGGGCATGGTGCGGCAGTGGCAGCAGTTGGACTACGGCGGCCGCTACTCGCACAGCTACATGGACGCGCTGCCCGACTTCGTCAAGCTCGCCGAGGCCTACGGCCACGCCGGGCTGCTGGTCGAGAAGCCGTCCGACGTGGAAGGCGCGCTGAGGGAAGCCATCCGCCTCAAGGACCGCACCGTCTTCATCGACGTGCGTACCGACCCCACCGAGAACGTCTGGCCCATGGTCAAGGCGGGCAAGGGCATCTCGGAGATGCTGCTGGGCTCCGAGGACCTCTGATCGGTCGATGCTGCGGCAAGGCACCGGCGTTACCGCGCCGGCCGCCCCGGCCGCAGACCCGACCGTTCAGCGCCCCGGCGTCGCCGACTCCCATTCATCGAACAGCGTGGCCAAGGGCCGACCGGTTACCGCCGGCGGTCTGAAGAGCGCGTGAAGGACGATTCCCATGAAACACATCATTGCCGTACTGCTCGAGAACGAGCCTGGCGCCCTGTCGCGCGTCGTGGCGCTGTTTTCCGCCCGCGGCTACAACATCGAGAGCCTGACGGTGGCGCCCACCGAGGATGCCAGCCTCTCGCGCATGACCATCGTCACCACCGGCAGCGACGAGGTCATCGAGCAGATCACCAAGCACCTGAACCGCCTGATCGAGGTCGTCAAGGTGGTCGACCTGACCGAGGGCAGCTACACCGAGCGCGAGCTCATGCTGATCAAGGTGCGCGCTGTCGGCAAGGAGCGCGAGGAGATGAAGCGCATGGCCGAGATCTTCCGCGGCCGCATCATCGACGTCACCGAGAAGACCTACACGATCGAGCTGACCGGTGATTCAGCCAAGCTCGACGCCTTCCTGCTCGCCATCGATCGCGCAGCCATCCTCGAGACGGTGCGCACCGGTGCCAGCGGCATCGGCCGCGGCGAACGCATTCTTCGGGTCTGACCGGCCCGCCCACACAGTCTTTACGGAGAGAACCCATGAAGGTCTATTACGACAAGGATGCCGATCTCAGCCTCATCAAGGGCAAGAACGTCACCATCATCGGCTACGGTTCGCAGGGCCACGCCCATGCACAGAACCTCAACGACAGCGGCTGCAAGGTCACGGTCGGCCTGCGCAAGGGCGGTGCGAGCTGGGCCAAGGTCGAGAAGGCCGGCCTCAAGGTGGCCGAGGTGGCCGACGCCGTGAGGAGTGCCGACGTCGTGATGATCCTGCTGCCCGACGAGCAGATCGGCGCCGTCTATGCCAACGACGTCGAGCCGAACATTCGCAACGGCGCCAGCTTGGCATTCGCTCACGGCTTCAACGTGCACTACGGGCAGGTGGTGCCGCGTGACGACCTCGACGTCTGGATGGTCGCGCCCAAGGCCCCGGGCCACACCGTGCGCAACACCTACACCCAGGGCGGCGGCGTGCCGCACCTGATCGCCGTGCACGCCGACAAGAGCGGCAAGGCGCGCGACCTGGCGCTGAGCTACGCCGCGGCCAACGGCGGCGGCAAGGCCGGCATCATCGAGACCAACTTCCGCGAAGAGACCGAGACCGACCTCTTCGGCGAGCAGGCCGTGCTGTGCGGCGGCACCGTCGAGCTCATCAAGGCCGGCTACGAGACGCTGGTCGAAGCCGGCTACGCGCCGGAGATGGCCTACTTCGAGTGCCTGCACGAGCTCAAGCTGATCGTCGACCTGATCTATGAAGGCGGCATCGCCAACATGAACTACTCGATCAGCAACAACGCCGAGTACGGCGAGTACGTCACCGGCCCGCGCATCGTCACCGAAGAGACGAAGAACGCCATGCGCCAGTGCCTGAAGGACATCCAGACCGGCGAATACGCCAAGAGCTTCATCCTGGAGAACCGCGCCGGCGCACCGACGCTGTTGAGCCGTCGCCGCCTGACCAGCGAGCACAGCATCGAGGTCGTCGGCGAGAAGCTGCGCGCCATGATGCCCTGGATCAAGGCCAACAAGCTGGTCGACCGGTCCAGGAACTAGAGCCGCCCCGTAGCGACCTGCGGTCGCTTCCCCTCGAGGGGCAACGCCGGCGGCCCGGCCATGCCGGTTCCGCGGCGTTCGCTTGGTGATACGCTGGGGTTATCCTCGCCGCCCATGACCGAAGACACCCGCCCCAAGGCCGATGACGCCGAAGCCGTCGAGGCGCCGCGCCCGCGGCGCAAGGGCATCTACATCCTGCCCAACAGCATCACGCTGGCAGCGCTGTTCGCGAGCTTCTACTCCATCGTGATGGCGATGAACGGCCGCTTCGAGGCCGCTGCCATCGCCATCTTCTGCGCCGCCGTGCTCGACAGCCTGGATGGCCGCGTGGCGCGCATGACCAACTCGCAGAGCGCCTTCGGCGAGCAGATGGACAGCCTTTGCGACATGGTCGGCTTCGGTGCCGCGCCGGCCCTCATCGTCTACGAATGGGCGCTCAAGGGCCTGGGGCGATGGGGCTGGATCCCGGCCTTCGTCTACATCGCCGGCGCCGCGCTGCGGCTGGCGCGCTTCAACACCAACATCGGCATCGTCGACAAGCGTTTCTTCCAGGGCCTGCCCAGCCCGGCCGCGGCCGCGCTGGTGATGGGCCTGATCTGGGTCATGGACGACTTCGGCTTCAAGGCCGTCTACAAGATCGACTGGCTGGCGTGGACGGCCTTCGGCGTCACGCTCTACGCCGGCCTGACCATGGTCACCAACGTCCCCTTCTACAGCTTCAAGGTCGTCGGCGCGAAGCAGACGGTGCCCTTCGCGACCATCATGGCCATCGCGCTGGCCATTGCCCTGATCAGCCAGAACCCGCCGCTGGCGCTGTTCGTGCTGTTCTGCCTCTACGGCGTGTCGGGCTATGGCGTCTACGCCTGGCGGCGTTTCAAGGGGCAGTCGGTGAGCGTGATCGCCACCTCGACCGACGACCCCGACGAGAAGGGCCTGCACCAGTGAAACCGCGCCCGGCGGCGGCGTGCTACATTGCGCCCATGTTGACGTTCACCAACCTCTTCGCGCTAGCCCTGCCAGGAGCCCTGCGGGTGCGCTGATCGTCTTCGTCTCGACCATTTCCGATCAACGGCCCGCCAGCGCAAGCAGCGGGCCGTTGGCTTTTTTCGGATTCTGCTTGCGACCACCCTCACCGCACAGGCACACATCATGACCGACAAGCTCATCATCTTCGACACCACCTTGCGCGACGGTGAACAGTCGCCCGGCGCCTCGATGACGCGCGAGGAGAAGCTGCGCATCGCCCGCCAGCTCGAGCGGCTGCGCGTCGACGTCATCGAGGCCGGCTTCGCGGCGTCGAGCAACGGCGACTTCGAGGCCGTGAAGGCCATCGCCGGCGCCATCCACGAGTCGACCGTGTGCTCGCTGGCCCGCGCCAACGACCGCGACATCGCGCGCGCGGCCGAGGCGCTGCGCGGGGCGGCGCGGTCGCGCATCCACACCTTCATCGCCACCAGCGAACTGCACATGGAGAAAAAGCTGCGCATGACGCGCGAGCAGGTCTACGAGCAGGCCAGGCTGGCGGTGCGATTCGCGCGCAACCTGTGTGGCGACATCGAGTTCTCGCCCGAGGACGGTTTCCGTTCCGACCCCGACTTCCTGTGTCGCGTGCTCGAGGCCGTGATCGACGAGGGGGCGACCACGCTCAACATCCCCGACACCGTGGGCTACGCCGTACCCGAGCTTTATGGCGAGTTCATCCGCTCGCTGCGCGAACGCATCCCGAACAGCGACAAGGCGATCTGGAGCGTGCACTGCCACAACGACCTCGGCATGGCGGTGGCCAACTCGCTGGCCGGCGTGAAGATCGGCGGTGCGCGCCAGATCGAGTGCACGATCAACGGCCTGGGCGAACGCGCCGGCAACTGCAGTCTCGAGGAAGTGGTGATGGCACTGCGCACGCGCCGCGACTACTTCGGCCTGGAAGTCGGCATCGACACCACGCAGATCGTGCCGGCCTCGCGCATGGTCAGCCAGACCACCGGCTTCGTGGTGCAGCCGAACAAAGCGGTGGTGGGCGCAAACGCGTTCGCGCACGCCAGCGGCATCCACCAGGACGGCGTGCTCAAGGCGCGCGACACCTACGAGATCATGCGCGCCGAGGACGTGGGCTGGGCCGCCAACAAGATCGTGCTGGGCAAGCTGTCGGGCCGCAACGCCTTCAAGCAGCGCCTGCAGGACCTGGGCATCCAGATGGACAGCGAGGCCGAGGTCAACGCCGCCTTCGCGCGCTTCAAGGACCTGGCCGACCGCAAGAGCGAGATCTTCGACGAGGACATCATTGCGCTCGTGGGCGACGAGAGCGTGACGGCCGAGCACGAGCACTACCGCCTGCTCGCGCTGTCGCAGCAGTCGGCGATGGGCGAGCGGCCGCAGGCGCGCGTGGCCTTCGCCTCCGGCGCCGTCGAGCATCACGCCGAGAGCGATGGCAACGGCCCGGTCGACGCCAGCCTAAAGGCCATCGAGTCGAAGGTCCACAGTGGCGCGGAAATGATGCTCTATTCGGTGAATGCCATCACTTCCGGCAGCACAGAATCACAGGGCGAAGTCACCGTGCGCCTGCAGCACGGTGGCCGAGTGGTGAACGGGGTTGGCGCAGACCCGGACATCGTGGTGGCTTCGGCCAAGGCCTACCTGTCGGCGTTGAACAAGCTGCACAGCGCGGCCGATCGTGTCGCCGCGCAAGGTTAGGCGGACCGCGGGTCGATCCAATATGCGACTTGAGGAAAAGCTCGCAAGCGATTGAATCTTGTGAACATTTTCCCTCTGTCCTACACTCTGCGCCTGGGTGATCAGTGGGGTGGCCGGTGCACAAGATCAAGTCGATGGGAATACGCGGGGCGCTGACATGCCTGCTGGTGGCGGCACTCGCGCATGGGCCAGCGGCCCACGCCAAGGACAGCAAGCCTGCAAAGACCGCCGTGTCGAAGGCCAAGGCCGGCGCCGGCTCGGCCAAGTCGACCGCGGCGACGCGCAAGGCATCGAGCAAGGTATCGAGCAAGGTATCGAGCAAGGTCACGCGCACGGTCGCGGCGCGCCCTGTGCCTTCGCGGTCTATCGGGCACCTGGCCGGGCTGCAGCAGGCCGAGGACCCGCTCGACCTCAAGTCCAGTGTCGCCCTGGTCATCGACCAGGACACCGACGAGGTGCTGCTCAGCAAGAACCCCGAGGTGGTGCTGCCGATCGCCAGCATCACCAAGCTGATGACGGCGCTGGTGGTGACCGAAGCCCGCCTGCCGATGGACGAGATGCTGACGGTGGCGCAGGCCGACGTCGATGCGACCGCCGCCGGCGGCGCGCGTTCGCGGCTGCGGGTGGGCACCTCGCTCAGCCGCAACGAGATGCTGCACCTGGCGCTGATGTCCTCCGAAAACCGCGCCGCCCACGTGCTGGGCCGCACCTATCCCGGCGGCATCGATTCCTTCGTCGCGGCCATGAATGTCAAGGCGGGCCTGCTGGGCATGAGCGACACGCGCTACGTCGAACCCACCGGGCTGTCCAGCGACAACCAGTCCAGCGCCCAAGACCTGGCGCGACTGGTGCGCGCGGCGTCCGAACACCCCATCATCCGCGACCTGTCGACGTCGAGCGATGCGGTCGTGCCGGTCGGCCGCCGCCAGGTGCAGTTCCGCACCACCAACGGCCTGGTGCGCAACCCCGAGTGGGACATCGGCCTGCAGAAGACGGGCTACATCTCTGCGGCCGGGCGATGCCTGGTGATGCAGACGCAGCTGGCGGGGCGCAAGCTGATCATGGTGTTGCTTGATTCTGCGGGCAAGTACTCGCGCATCGGCGACGCCGAGCGCATCCGCAAGTGGCTGGCGACCGCACCGTTCGTGCCTTCGGCCGTGGCTGCGCCGGTTTCGTCGCCTGTGCGCATGGGCCCTGCCGTGGTACCGGTGGCGCTGCCCGGCGCCTCGGCCCCTCAGGCGCCGGCATCGGTACCTGCTGTGGCCCCGGCACTGGCGCCGGCCTTGCTGCCGGCTGCCCCGGTGGCCGATCAGCCGCGGTAGCCCAGCGCCAGGGAGATCTGGCTGGCCGTGTCCTTCACGCGCTCGAGCCAGCTTTCTTCCAGCCGGTCCGCAGGGGCCGAGACCGACAGCCCAGCGACCAGTTTGCCCTGGTCGTCGTGGACCCCGGCGGCCATGCAACGCACGCCGAGCTCGAGTTCCTCGTCGTCACGGGCCACGCCGGTGGCCCGCACACCGGCCAGTTCGCGTTCAAGCCGCGCCAGGTCGGTGATGCTGTTGCGAGTGTGGCCCGTGAGGCCGGTGCGCGTGGCATAGGCGCGCACGCGCGCCGGGTCGTCGTGGGCCAGGAACAGCTTGCCGACCGACGTCAGGTGCAGCGGCGCGTGGCCGCCGATGGCGCGCACCACCTGCATGCCCGAGCGCTCGCTGTAGCTGCGTTCGATGTAGACGATCTCGTCGCCCTGGCGCATCGACAGGTTCACCGGTTGGTGTGTCACCTTGTGCAGCTCGCGCATGGGGCCCAGCGCGGCTTCGCGCACGTCCAGCCTGGCCTTCACCAGGTTGCCCAGCTCCAGCAGGCGCATGCCCAGGCGGTAGCTGCCGGCGGCAGGGCGGTCGACGAAACGGCCGATGGCCAGGTCATTGAGGATGCGGTGTGCGGTGCTCGGGTGCAGGCCCGTGCGTTCGCTGATGTCCTTGAGCGACACCGGCTCGGGCTGCGCGGCCAGCGTCTCGAGCAGCAGGAAGCTGCGTTCCAGCACCTGGATGGTGGGCCGGTGGGAGTCCTTGGGGGTCATGGTGGCGCGTCCGGTGATGTAGTTCCATTTTGCATCGCGGAACGGGTGCCAGCATGGCAAGAGTGACGCCGGCGTCGCGAGTCAGGCGAGCCGGACTTGCGCCAGCGCAGCAAATGCACCTTCTCCTGCGCGCACCGCGCCTTCCAGCGTGGCGGGATAGGGGCCGCTCACGTAGTCACCGGCGGCCACCAGGCCAGGCGCGATGGCGGGCTCGGGGCGGTCCAGCGAGGGTACGCAGCGGAAGGTGGCGCGCTTCTCGGCGAGCACGCGCAGCACCGTCGGCGGGGTGGGCCAGGTGGCGCTTCCGAAGGCCTGCAGCGCCTGCTGCAGCACGGCCGCTGCGGTGGCCTCGGCGCCGGCGTCGACCCACTGCTGTGCGCCGCTGACGACGAAGGCAAACAGCCCCGGCGTGGCGCCCAGCGCGCCATGGTCGAACGCGAACTGGGCCGGTGCCGATGGCCCGTCGACCAAGGCCGTCATCACGGCCGGCAGCCGCGCCCCCGAGCATTGCAGGTAGACCGTGACGATGGGTTCGTAGGTCAGGGCGCGCGCTCGCGCCGACCAACCGGGTGCGATCGAGCGGCTCAGCCGCGCCGCTTCGGTGGAACTGCAGGCCAGCACGACGCCATCGAAGCGCTGGTCGTCGACCCGCCAGCTGGCGCCTTCAGCCGTGAGCTGCCGTACGCGCGTGCCGGCTCGCAAGATCGCGCCCTGCGCCTGCAGCCACGCGGCCGCGGGCGCCGGCAGCAGGGCGGCCAGCGAGCGCCGGGGCAGCATCAGGTCGGCAGCACCGGCGCCGCCGAACAAGGCGTCGCGCAGCACGTTCAGCCACACCGTGGCGCTGGCTTGCGCGGCCGGCGTGTTCAGCGCGGCCACGCACAGCGGGTCGATCAAGAGCTGCCGCACGGCCGGGGGCAGGCCAGCGCACAGCTCGGCCACGGTCGTGCCCGGCGCGCAGCGGAATCGCGCCAGCGCCCAGCGGCCCGCTGCGGCCAGCAGCGCCAGCTTGTCGGCCGCCGTCCAGCCCTCGGCGCGCAGCACGCCCATGCCGAAGGCCAGCGCCGCCGGGCCGCCAGGCAGGCGCAGGCCGCGGCCGTCGGCGTAGCGCAGTTCCAGCGGCTGGCGATGCAGCACGGCGTCGATGTCGACGCCGACGGTTCGCATCAGCGCCAGCGTGCGCCGGTAGGCACCGATCAGGATGTGCTGGCCGTTGTCGAGCGCCAGGCCGTCGACCTCGACACCGCGGGCACGGCCGCCCCAATGCGAGGCCATCTCCAAGAGCGTCACCTCGTGCCCGGCCTCGGTGGCGCGCACCGCCGCGGCCAGGCCGGCCCAGCCACCGCCGATGACGGCCAGCTTCACGGCCGGCGCCACAGCGCCGGCGCAGGCGGTTGAGTCATCGGCCTCGCAGGTGGGTGCGCGTGGCGATCCACAGCTTGCGCAGCGGCGTCAGCGAGGTGCGCTGGTGCAGCACCTGGAAGCCCTGGGCCTCGATGTCGCGCAGCAGCGTGCGGTAGATGTTGGCCATCATCAGCCCGGGCTTCTGCGCCACGCGGTCGGCCTCGGGCAGCAGCTGCAGCGCCTTGTCGTAGGTGGCGTGCGCGCGCTCGGCCTGGAAGCGCATCAGCGCCGTGAAGCGCGGGCTGTAGCCCCAGGGGGCCTCGCGCTGCAGCAGTTCGTGCGCCTTGACGTCGAACTGCTGCAACTCGCTCATCGGCAGGTAGATGCGGCCGCGGCGGGCGTCGTCGCCGACGTCGCGGATGATGTTCGTGAGCTGCATCGCCTGGCCCAGCCCGTGGGCGTACTGCAACGTGGCCGCGGCACGGCGGCCGAAGATGTTGGCCGCGACCTCGCCCACGACACCGGCCACGAGATGGCAGTAGCGCTGCAGGGCGGGGAAGTCGAGGAAGCGCGTCTGGTCGAGGTCGGTCTGGCAGCCGGCGATGACCGCCTGCAGGTGCCCGGCGGTGATCTCGAACTCGGCCGCCAGCGGCATCAGCGCCTGCATCACCGGGTGCGTGGGATGGCCGTCGAAGGCCGCGGCGACCTCGCTGCGCCACCAATGCAGCTTGCTCGCGGCCACGGCAGGGTCGCTGACCTCATCGACGACGTCGTCGACCTCGCGGCAGAAGGCATAGAAGGCGGTGATCGCCGCGCGCCGCGGCGGCGGCAGGAAGAGGAAGGCGTAATAGAACGACGAGCCGCTGTTGGCCGCCTTGTCCTGCACGTACTGCTGCGGGTTCATCGTGGGCGGAAAGGCATGAGCAGCGCCCGCCACAGCAGCAGCGGCACGTCCAGCGTCGTGAGCTTGGGGCGCTGGCGCAGCGCGGCGTGGTCCATGGCGCCGATTTTCTCAAGAATTCGCAGGCCGCCCTGCACCACCAGACGCAGTTCCCAGCCGGCGCGGCCGGGCACACGCAGCGCCAGCGGCGCGCCCTGCGACATCAGCTTGCGCGACCAGTCGCACAACGCGGCGACGAGGGCGCGGCCTTTCGGGCTGTCGACGCCGCCCGCGAGTTCGTCGCGCGTCACGCCGTGGCGCCGCTGATCTTCGAGCGGTACGTAGCAGCGGCCGCGTGGTCCATCGACGCTCAGGTCCTGCCAGAAGTTGATCAGCTGCAAGGCGCTGCAGATGGCGTCGGCCTGCTGCAGCGACTGCGCGTCGCGCACTTCGTACAGGTGCAACAACAGCCGGCCGATGGGGTTGGCAGAGCGCCGGCAGTAGTCGAGCAGCGCGCTGCGGTCGGGGTAGGGCGGGTTGCGAACGTCCTGCTCGAAGGCGTCGAGCAGGTCGTGCAACAGCGGCGCCGGCAGGCGGGTCTGGCGCACCCGGGACGCCAACGCCGTGAACAGGGCGGTCCAGCGCGGTGAGGCGGGCCGGCCGGCGAGCGCGGCGTCGAGGTCGGCACGAAAGGCCGCCAGATCGGCCAGGCGCTGCGCGGGCGAGGCATCACCTTCGTCGGCCAGATCGTCGGCCGTGCGGGCGAAGTGGTAGATGGCCAAGACCGCCGGGCGAATGGCCGGAGGGCACAAGACCGAGGCCACAGGAAAGTTCTCATAGTGTTCGACGCTCACCCCGCGATTCTCGCCACTACGGGCACCATTCCCGCCGCCGCTGCACGGTGATTGACAGCGCCCAGCGCTCACCCATAAAGTACTGACCGGTCAGTCATTAACTTTCGGCGGGTGCCTAGCCCCGACCAGCAACTCCAGGGGCTCGTCCACATGAATGCCGATTTCTCCATCCCTCGCCCGCTGGTGGTCCTGTTGATGGTGGCCGGGGCCGGGTTGGCGGCGTGCTCGCGCCCCGCACCCGCCCCCGAGCCCGTGCGCGCTGTACGCACGCTCACGGTGGCGGTCGATGGCGCCGGCGGCACGGCGGAATTTGCCGCCGAGGTGCGGGCGCGCACCGAGAGCCGGTTGGGCTTTCGCGTTGCGGGCAAGATGGTTTCGCGCTCGGCCGAGCTGGGCCAGCAGGTCAAGGCGGGCCAGGTGCTGGCGCGGTTGGACGCCACCGATCTTCGCCTCGGCCAGGAGGCCGCGCTGGCGGCCGGCCGTGCCGCGCAGTCGAACTACGAGCTTGCCGCGGCGGAGTTCAAGCGCTACCAGGCGCTGCGAGCGCAGGGTTTTATCAGCGGGCTCGAACTCGAGCGCCGCGAGGCCACGCTGAAGGCGCAGCAGGCGCAGCGCGACCAGCTCCTGGCGCAGGCCGGCGTACAGGGCAATCAGGCCACCTACGCCACGTTGACCGCCACCGCCGCCGGCGTCGTCACCGGCGTCGACGCCGAGGTCGGTGCCGTGCTCGGCGCCGGCGCCACCGTGCTGCGGCTGGCCCAGGCCGGCCCGCGCGACGCCGTCTTCGCGGTGCCCGAGACCGGCCTGGCCGCCATGCGTGCCCTCAAGGGCAAGGCAGGCGCGGTGAAGGTGAAGCCGTGGGGCGGCGCGGCCACACTGCCGGCGACGGTGCGCGAGGTGGCGGCGGCTGCCGACCCCAGCACGCGCACCTACCTCGTCAAGGCCGACCTGGGTGCTGCAGCGGTGCAACTCGGACAGACGGTCACGGTGGTGATCGACGAGCCGCGCGTGGAGGGTGTTACCCGGCTGCCGCTGCCGGCGGTGACGCGGCAACAGGGGCAGTCGGCGGTGTGGCTGGTCGACCCGGCGACCATGACGGTCAAGCCGCAGCCGGTGGTGGTGGCCGGTGCGGATGCCAACACGCTGGTGGTGACCGCGGGCCTGAGCCCGGGGCAGATCGTCGTCACGGCCGGCGTGCATGTGCTGACGCCGGGGCAGAAGGTGAAGTTCTACGACGCCGCGGGTGCAGCGGCCGCGGCCACCCCGGCAGCCAGCCGCTGAACACAGGCGCCCGACCATGAGCCTCGCTGCCGACCGCACCTCGTCCTCGCGTTTCAACATCTCGCGCTGGGCGCTGGAGCACCCGGCGCTGACGCGCTACCTCATGGTGGTGCTGATGCTGCTGGGCGTTGCCGCCTACTTCCAGCTCGGCCAGGACGAGGATCCGCCGTTCACCTTCCGGGTCATGGTCGTGCAGGCCTACTGGCCTGGCGCCAGCGCCCTGCAGATGGCCGAGCAGGTGACCGACAAGATCGAGAGGACGCTGCAGGAGGTGCCCCACGCCGACGAGATCCGCAGCTACACCAAGCCGGGTGAGTCGCTGACCGTCTTCCAGCTCAAGGACTCGGCGCCGCCCAAGGACGTCGTGGGCAGCTGGTACCAGGTGCGAAAGCGCGTCGGCGACATGCGCAGCACGCTGCCGCAGGGGGTCATCGGGCCGCTCTTCAACGATGACTTCGGCGACGTCTACGGCTCGATTTTCGCGCTCTCGGCCGACGGTTTCAGCCGCGAGGAACTGCGCGAGTTCGCCGACACCGCACGCCAGCGCCTGCTGCGGGTGCCCGATGTCGCCAAGGTCGAGATCTTCGGCGCCCAGCCCGAGAAGCTGTTCGTCGAGATCTCGCACAAGCGTCTGGCGCAGCTCGGTCTGGACTTCAACCAGGTCATCGCGCAGATCGGGGCCCAGAACGCGGTCGAAGGCGCCGGCGTGCTCAACACCGGGGCCGAGAACCTGCAGGTGCGCGTGGGCGGCCAGTTCAACTCGGTCGAGGAACTCGAGCGCTTCGCCATCCGCGCCGTCAACCCCGCCACCGGCGTGGCCAGCAGCCTGCGCCTGCGCGACATCGCCACGGTGAAACGCGACTACAGCGACCCGCCAGCCGTCATGGTGCGCCACCAGGGCCAGCAGGTCATCGCGCTGGGGGTCTCGATGGCCAAGGGCGGTGACATCATCGCGCTGGGCCGGGCGCTGGGCGCCACCACGGCCAAGCTGCAGCAGGAGCTGCCGCTGGGCATCACCCTGAGCCAGGTGCAGGACCAGCCCGGGGCCGTACAGCGCTCGGTGGGTGAGTTCGTCAAGGTGCTGATCGAGGCCGTCGTCATCGTGCTGGCGGTGAGCTTCGTCAGTCTGGGCCTGCACTTCAAGCCCGGCAGCTGGCGCCCCACCATCGACATCTGGCCCGGCCTGGTGGTGGGCATCACCATCCCGCTGGTGCTGGCCATCACCTTCGTGACGATGTTCTATTGGGGCATAGGCCTGCACAAGATCAGCCTGGGCAGCCTGATCATCGCGCTGGGCCTGCTCGTCGATGACGCCATCATTGCCGTGGAGATGATGGTGCGCAAGCTCGAAGAGGGCTACGACAAGATGCACGCCGCCACCTACGCCTACGACGTGACGGCGATGCCGATGTTGACCGGCACGCTGATCACGGCCGCCGGCTTCCTGCCCATCGGGCTGGCCAAGAGCGTGACCGGCGAATACACCTTCGCCATCTTTGCCGTCACCTCGGCGGCACTGGTCATCTCGTGGCTGGTCTCGGTCTACTTCGTGCCCTACCTGGGCGCGCGGCTGTTGCGCACGCGCGAGGCAGTGCGCGGCGTGGCCCACGAGGGCGAACTGTTCGAGACGCCGTTCTACGACCGCTTCCGGCGCACCGTCGACTGGTGCGTGCGCCACCGCTGGATCACCATCGGCGTCACGGTGCTGAGCTTCGTCCTGGGCATCGTCGGCATGGGCAAGGTGCAGCAACAGTTCTTTCCGGATTCCAGCCGCCCCGAACTGCTCGTTGACCTGTGGCTGCCCGAAGGCTCGACCATCCAGCACAGTGAACTCGTCGCCCGGCGTTTCGAGGCGCGCCTGATGGGCGAGGCCGGCGTGGCCAGCGTCACCACCTGGATAGGCAGCGGCGTGCCGCGCTTCTACCTGCCGCTGGACCAGGTTTTCCCGCAGGGCAATGTCAGCCAGGCCATCGTGCTGCCCAAGAGCCTGAAGGAGCGCGAGGCGCTGCGCCTGCGCCTGCCCGAACTGCTGGCCACCGAATTCCCCGAGGTGCGGGCGCGGGTCAAGCTGCTGCCCAACGGGCCGCCCGTCGCCTACCCGGTGCAGTTCCGCGTCGTCGGCAGCGACGCCGTGCAGGTCAGGCAATGGGCCGACCGCGCCAAGGAGGTGCTGCGCGCCAACCCCAACATGCGCGGCATCAACGACAACTGGAACGAGGCGGTGAAGGTGCTGCGCCTGGACATCGACCAGGACAAGGCGCGCGCGCTCGGCGCCAACAGCCAGGCGCTGGCGCAGGTCTCGCGCACCATCCTGAGCGGCAGCACCATCGGCCAGTACCGCGAGGGCAACAAGCTCATCGACATCGTGCTGCGCCAGCCCGCCGACGAGCGCAGCGCCATCACCGACCTGCGCAACGCCAACATGCCCACCAGCAACGGCCGCTCGGTGCCGCTGACGCAGGTGGCGCAGGTGAGGCTGGACTGGGAGCCCGGGGTGATCTGGCGCGAGGCGCGCGACTTCGCCGTCACCATCCAGGGCGACGTGGTCGAGGGCGTGCAAGGGCCCACGGTCACCGCCGAGGTGGCGCCCAAGCTGCAGGAACTGGCCGCCACCATGCCGCCGGGCTACGCCATCCAGGTGGCCGGAGCGGAGGAGGAAAGCAGCAAGGGCCAGGGCTCGATCGCGGCCGGCGTGCCGGTGATGCTGTTCATCATCTTCACGCTGCTGATCCTGCAGTTGCAGAGCTTCAGCCGCGCCGTGCTGGTGCTCCTGACCGGGCCGCTGGGCATCGCGGGCGTCGCCGCAGCACTGCTGCTGCTGGACCGGCCGTTCGGTTTCGTCGCGCTGCTGGGCGTGATCGCGTTGATGGGCATGATCATGCGCAACTCGGTGATCCTGATCGACCAGATCGAACAGGACCGCGAGCGCGGCGTAGCGGCCTGGGACGCCATCGTGGGCGCCGCGGTGCGCCGCTTCCGCCCCATCGTGCTGACCGCGGCGGCGGCGGTGCTGGCCATGATCCCGCTGTCACGCAGCGTCTTCTGGGGGCCGATGGCAGTGGCCATCATGGGCGGGCTGATCGTGGCCACCGTGCTGACGCTGCTGGCCTTGCCGGCGATGTATGCGGCGTGGTTTCGCGTGAAGCGCGAAAGCCCGTCGCCCGAGTGATGCTTGCGGCGTGGTTTCGCGTGAAGCGCGAAAGCCCGTCGCCCGAGTGATGCTTGCGGCGTGGTTTCGCGTGAAACGAGAAGAGCCTGCCGCCTGAAGCTAAAATGCTCGGTTCGCCGTCGTCCGGCAATCCACCTGCGCGGGTGGCGAAATTGGTAGACGCACCAGGTTTAGGTCCTGACGCCTTCACGGGCGTGCCGGTTCGAGTCCGGCCCCGCGCACCAGCCCTGCATCCACAGCCCAACATCCAGAGACACCATGGCCGTCCAAGTCGAAACCCTAGAGAAGCTCGAACGCCGCATCACGCTCACACTGGCGGCTGAAGTCATCAACGGCGAGGTGGAGTCGCGGCTGAAGAAGCTGGCGCGCACCGTCAAGGCCGACGGCTTCAGGCCCGGCAAGGTGCCGATGAGCGTGGTTTCGCAACGCTACGGCTACCAGGTGCAGTACGAGGTCGTCAACGACCGCGTCGGCCGGAGCTTCGACGAAGCCGTCAACGAGGCCCGGCTGCGCGTCGCGGGTGCGCCACGGATCACGCAGAAGGACGCGGCCCCCGAGGGCCAGCTGGCCTTCGATGCGACCTTCGAGGTCTATCCCGAGGTCAAGCTGGGTGACCTGAGCGGCGCCGAGGTCGAGCGGGTCGCCACCGAGGTGACCGAGTCCGCCATCGACCGCACCGTGGACATTCTGCGCAAGGAGCGCCGCAGCTTCGGCCTGCGCGCCAAGGACGAGGGCGCCGTCGAAGGCGACCGCGTGACCATCGACTTCGAAGGCAAGATCGACGGCGAGCCCTTCGCCGGGGGCAAGGCCGAGGCCTTCCAGTTCGTCATCGGCGAAGGCCAGATGCTCGAGCAGTTCGACCAGGCGGTGCGCGGCATGAGGGTCGGCGAGAGCAAGACCTTCCCGCTGCAGTTCCCGGCCGAGTACCACGGCCAGGACGTGGCCGGCAAGGAGGCCGACTTCCTGGTCACCGTGAACAAGATCGAGGCGCAGAACCTGCCGGCCGTCGACGAGGCGCTGGCCAAGAGCCTGGGCATCAAGGAAGGCACGGTCGAAGGCCTGCGCGCCGACGTCAAGAAGAACCTCGAGCGCGAGGTCAAGTTCCGCGTGCTGGCCCGCAACAAGGGTGCCGTGATGGAAGCGCTGGCCAAGTCGGCCGAGCTCGACCTGCCCAACGCACTGGTGGCCGCCGAGACCGCCCGCCTGATCGAGGGCGCGCGCGCCGACCTCAAGCAGCGCGGCGTGAAGGACGCCGAGGCCGCGCCGATCCCGGCCGAGATCTTCAAGCCGCAGGCCGAGCGCCGCGTGCGCCTGGGCCTGGTCGTGGCCGAACTCGTGCGCACCCGGAAGCTGCAGGCCAGGCCCGAGCAACTGCAGGCCCATATCGAAGAACTCAGCCAGAGCTACGAGAAGCCGGCCGAAGTGATGCGCTGGTACCTCGGCGACCGCCAGCGCATGGCCGAGGTCGAGGCGGTGGTCATCGAGAACAACGTGACCGAGTTCGTGCTCGGCCAGGCCAAGGTCGTCGACAAGGTGCTACCGTTCGACGAATTGATGACCCAGAGTTGAAAGAGGAAGTGTCGATGAGCGTGCAAGAAACCGTCGGTCTGGGCATGGTGCCCATCGTCATCGAGCAGTCGGGCCGCGGCGAGCGCGCCTACGACATCTACAGCCGCCTGCTGCGCGAGCGCATCATCTTCCTGGTCGGCCCGGTGAACGACGGCACGGCCAACCTGGTCGTGGCGCAGATGCTGTTCCTCGAAAGCGAGAACCCCGACAAGGACATCTTCCTGTACATCAACTCACCAGGCGGCAGCGTGAGTGCCGGGCTGTCGATCTACGACACCATGCAGTTCATCAAGCCCGACGTCTCGACGCTGTGCATGGGCATGGCGGCGAGCATGGGCAGCTTCCTGCTGATGGCCGGTGCCAAGGGCAAGCGTTCGGCGCTGCCGAACTCGCGCGTGATGCTGCACCAGCCCTCGGGCGGCGCCCAGGGCCAGGCCACCGACATCGAGATCCAGGCGCGCGAGATCATCAAGACGCGTGAGCAGCTCAACCGCATCTACGCCGACCGCACCGGCCAGCCGCTGGACCGCATCGCCGCGGACATGGAGCGCGACATGTGGCTGTCGCCCGCCGAGGCCAAGGAATACGGCCTCATCGACCAGGTGCTCGACAAGCGGCCCTGACGTCCTCGCCGCGACTCCGGGGCCCGCAGAACACGGTGTTTGCGGGCCCTTTTCACTGCCGACCAGGCCATTTCACATGGTCTATGATGCTTCGGCAGTCTCCTCACCACTTTCCCCGCAAGACAACCCATGGCCGACAAGAAGGGCGCCTCAGGCGAAAAGGTTCTCTACTGCAGCTTCTGCGGTAAGAGCCAGCACGAGGTCAAGAAGCTCATCGCCGGGCCGTCGGTGTTCATCTGCGACGAGTGCATCGAGCTTTGCAACGACATCATTCGTGACGAGGTGCCGGCCGAAGCGTCGGGCGCCAAGGCCGCGAAGTCCGACCTGCCGGTGCCGAGCGATATCAAGGCCAGCCTCGACCAGTACGTGATCGGCCAGGAGGTGGCCAAGCGCACGCTCAGCGTGGCGGTCTACAACCACTACAAGCGCCTCAAGCACATGGGCGCCAACGCGTCCAAGGACGAGGTCGAGCTGACCAAGAGCAACATCCTGCTCATCGGCCCCACCGGCTCGGGCAAGACGCTGCTGGCGCAGACGCTGGCGCGCCTGCTCAACGTGCCCTTCGTGATCGCCGACGCCACCACGCTGACCGAAGCCGGCTACGTGGGCGAGGACGTCGAGAACATCATCCAGAAGCTGCTGCAGAACTGCAACTACGACGTCGAGCGTGCGCAGCGTGGCATCGTCTACATCGACGAGATCGACAAGATCAGCCGCAAGGCCGACAACCCCAGCATCACGCGCGACGTCTCGGGTGAAGGCGTGCAGCAGGCGTTGCTCAAGCTGGTCGAAGGCACGATGGCCAGCGTGCCGCCGCAGGGCGGGCGCAAGCACCCGAATCAGGACTTCCTGCAGATCGACACGACGAACATCCTGTTCATCTGCGGCGGCGCCTTCGACGGGCTGGAGAAGGTCATCCAGAACCGCACCGAGAAGTCGGGCATCGGTTTTGCGGCCAGCGTGCACAGCAAGACCGACAAGCGTGCGGCCGACATCTTCCGCTACGCCGAACCCGAAGACCTCATCAAGTTCGGCCTCATCCCCGAACTGGTGGGCCGGCTGCCCGTGGTGGCCACGCTGGGCGAACTGACCGTCGACGCGATGGTGCAGATCCTCACCGAGCCGAAGAATGCGCTCGTCAAGCAGTACCAGAAGCTGTTCGCGATGGACGGCGTCGAACTCGAGATCCGGCCGTCGGCGCTGACGGCCATCGCCAAGAAGGCGCTGGCGCGCAAAACCGGCGCCCGCGGCCTGCGCTCCATCCTGGAGCATTCGCTCATCGACACCATGTTCGACTTGCCCACGCTCGACGGCGTGGCCAAGGTGGTGATCGACGACCACATCGTCGAAGAGGGCGCCAAGCCCTTGCTCGTCTACCGCGAGCAGAAGGCCAGCGCCTGAGGGTGAATGCCGCCGGCGCCACCGGCCGCCGCACCTGCCTTGCATTCCTGTTCTCGAACCCCAAGTGGGCTTGAGAAAGAGAGGTTTCTATGTCCGGACATCCCATCCTCCCCGCCGAGCCGATCACCTTGCCGCTGCTGCCGCTGCGCGACGTCGTCGTGTTTCCGCACATGGTCATCCCGCTGTTCGTGGGACGGCCCAAGTCGATCAAGGCGCTCGAGGCCGCGATGGAGCAGGGCCGCCAGATCATGCTGGTGGCGCAGAAGGCTGCCGGCAAGGACGAGCCCAAGGCCGACGACATGTTCGACGTCGGCTGCGTCAGTTCCATCCTGCAGATGCTGAAGCTGCCCGACGGTACCGTGAAGGTGCTGGTCGAGGGCGTGCAACGCGCCAACACCACGCGAATCACCGAAGAGCTCGAGTACTTCGTCGGCGAGGTCGTGCCCGTGCAGGCCGAGGCCGATGCCACGCCCGAGATCGAGGCGCTGCGCCGCGCGGTGACGCAGCAGTTCGACCAGTACGTCAAGCTCAACAAGAAGATCCCGCCCGAGATCCTGACTTCGATCTCCGGCATCGACGACCCGGGCCGCCTGGCCGACACCATCGCCGCTCACCTGCCGCTCAAGCTCGAAGCCAAGCAGGCCGTGCTCGACCTCTTCAGCGTGACCAAGCGGCTGGAGAAGCTGCTCGAACTGCTGGAGCACGAGGTCGACATACTGCAGGTCGAGAAGCGCATCCGCGGCCGCGTCAAGCGCCAGATGGAGAAGAGCCAGCGCGAGTACTACCTGAACGAGCAGGTCAAGGCCATCCAGAAGGAGCTGGGTGACGGCGAAGAGGGCGCCGATCTCGAGGAACTCGAGAAGAAGATCATCGCCGCCAAGATGAGCAAGGAGGCGCGCAAGAAGGCCGAGAGCGAACTCAAGAAGCTCAAGCTGATGTCGCCGATGAGCGCCGAGGCCACGGTGGTGCGCAACTTCATCGACACGCTGATCAACCTGCCCTGGGCCAAGAAGACCAAGATCAAGCACGACCTGGCCAATGCCGAGACGGTGCTCAACGAGGACCACTTCGGCCTGGAGAAGGTCAAGGACCGCATCCTCGAGTACCTTGCCGTGCAGCAGCGTGTCGACAAGGTCAAGGCGCCCATCCTGTGCCTCGTGGGCCCCCCGGGCGTGGGCAAGACCAGCCTGGGCCAGAGCGTGGCGCGTGCCACGGGCCGCAAGTTCGTGCGCATGGCGCTGGGCGGCATGCGCGACGAGGCCGAGATCCGCGGCCACCGCCGCACCTACATCGGCAGCATGCCGGGCAAGGTGCTGCAGAGCCTGAGCAAGGTGGGCAC
>PNKD01000065.1 GCA_013822265.1 Leptothrix sp. (in: b-proteobacteria) | reverse complement strand
TCGGGCAGCTCCAGACGTTGGCGGCCACGCCCCATTCGGCCTCGAGCAGCTTCCTGGCCGCCATGCTCTCGCGCAGTATGGTGCCGCTGCCCAGCAGGTTCACGCGTGGCGTCTTCTTGGCACCTTCCTCCAGCAGGTACATGCCCCTGATGATCTGGTTCTCGGTGCCGGGTTTGAGGCCGGGCATCGCATAGTTTTCGTTCAGCAGCGTCAGGTAGTAGTAGACGTTGTCCTGCTTCTCGACCATGCGCTTGAGGCCGTGGTGGATGATCACCGCCACCTCATGCGCGAAGGTCGGGTCGTAGCTGACGCAGTTCGGGATCGTGCCGGCCAGGATGTGGCTGTGGCCGTCTTCGTGCTGCAGGCCCTCGCCGTTGAGCGTGGTGCGGCCGCTGGTGCCGCCGAGCAGGAAACCGCGCGCCTGCATGTCGCCCGCCGCCCAGGCCAGATCGCCGATGCGCTGGAAGCCGAACATCGAGTAGTAGATGTAGAACGGCACCATGATGCGGTTGTTCGTCGAGTACGACGTCGCCGCGGCGATCCAGCTGCTCATGCCGCCGGCCTCGTTGATGCCTTCCTGCAGGATCTGGCCGTCGGTCGTTTCCTTGTAGTACATGACCTGGTCCTTGTCGACCGGCGTGTACTTTTGGCCCTCGGGGTTGTAGATGCCGACCTGGCGGAACAGGCCTTCCATGCCGAAGGTGCGCGCCTCGTCGACGAGGATGGGCACGACGCGCGGGCCCAGCGCCTTGTCGCGCAGCAGCTGCGTCAGGAAGCGCACGTAGGCCTGCGTGGTGCTGATCTCGCGGCCCTCGGCCGTGGGGTCGAGCACGGCCTTGAAGGTGTCGAGCGCGGGCACCGTGAAGCTCTCGTCGGCCTTCACGCGGCGCTGCGGCAGGTAGCCGCCCAGGGCCTGGCGGCGCTCGTGCAGGTAGCGCATCTCCGGCGTGTCGTCGGCCGGCTTGTAGAACGGCAGGCTGGGCAGGTCAGCGTCGCTGATGGGGATGTTGAAGCGGTCGCGGAAGAACTTGATGTCGTCGTCGCTCAGCTTCTTGGCCTGGTGCGCGGTGTTCTTGCCCTCACCGGCGCTGCCCATGCCCCAGCCCTTGACGGTCTTGACCAGCAGCACAGTGGGTTGCCCGACATGGCTGTTGGCGCGGTGGAAGGCGGCGTAGACCTTCTGCGCGTCGTGCCCGCCGCGGCGCAGGTTCCAGATGTCCTTGTCGCTCATCTTGGCGACGAGCTCGAGCGCGCGTGGATCGCGTGCAAAGAAGTGCTTGCGGACGAAGGCGCCGTCGTTGGCCTTGAAGGCCTGATAGTCGCCGTCCAGCGTGTCGAGCATGATCTTGCGCAGCGCGCCGTCCTTGTCGCGCGCCAGCAGCGGATCCCAGTTGCTGCCCCAGATCAGCTTGATGGCATTCCAGCCGGCGCCGCGGAAGACGCCTTCCAGTTCCTGGATGATCTTGCCGTTGCCGCGCACCGGGCCGTCCAGGCGCTGCAGGTTGCAGTTGACGACGAAGATCAGGTTGTCGAGCTTCTCGCGTGCCGCCAGGCCGATCGCGCCCAGGCTTTCGGGTTCGTCCATCTCGCCGTCGCCGCAGAAGACCCAGACCTTGCGCTTGCTCGTGTCGGCGATGCCGCGCGCGTGCAGGTACTTCAGGAAACGCGCCTGGTAGATGGCCATGTGCGGCCCGAGGCCCATGCTGACGGTGGGGAACTGCCAGAACTCGGGCATCAGCTTGGGGTGCGGGTAGCTCGAAAGGCCCTTGCCGCCGACTTCCTGCCGAAAGTTGAGCATCTGCGCTTCGGTCAGGCGGCCCTCCATGAAGGCGCGGGCGTAGATGCCGGGGCTGCAATGGCCCTGCATGTAGAGCAAGTCGCCGCCATGGCCTTCGCTCTCGGCGTGCCAGAAGTGGTTGAAGCCGGCGGCCAGCATGTGGGCCAGGCTGGCGAAGCTGCTGATGTGGCCGCCGAGGTCGCCGCCGTCGGCCGGATGCAAGCGGTTGGCCTTGACCACCAGCGCCATCGCGTTCCAGCGCATGTAGGCGCGCAGGCGGCCCTCGAGCTTGAGGTTGCCCGGGCTGCGCTCTTCCTCGTCGGGGTCGATGGTGTTGGTGTAGCTGGTGTTGGCCGAGAACGGCATGTCCATGCCCGATTGGCGCGCGTGCTCCAGCAGTTGCTCGAGCAGGTAGTGGGCACGGCCCGCGCCTTCGCTGCCTATCACGGCGGACAGCGCGTCCAGCCACTCACGGGTTTCCTGGGGGTCGGCGTCGGTGGCGTCGGCGCCACGCATGGACGGGGGCGTTGCGGACATGTCTGTCTCCTGGCGGCGTTGAATTTTTCGTCGGGCGCGAGTTTGGCATAACTCACCGTGATTTCAAATAGTGCCTTATCGTTTCATTATGTGGAACTAGTACGCGGCCTCTCCGGCGCCCTGGATAATCCGGCCATGCCGTTCCGCCCAGCGTCCCCGACGCCCGCCACCGCCCCCGTGGCGCCGCCGCTGCCGGCCGTGCAGCGGCTCTTCGGCCGATGGTGGCGCCGCCAGTCCCCCGCGCGGCAGGACCGCTTCGCCACGCTGGGCCCGCTGCTGTCGGTGCTGCTCTTTCTGGCGGCGATCATTTCCGCCTTCTGGTACCTGCGCAACGAGGAAATCGAGCGCGAGACAGCCTCGGTCAAACGTGATACCGAGCTGACGCAGCAGCAGATCGGCCTGCGCCTGATCCAGAACCAGGAGACCTTGATCCGCATGGCCCGCGACCTTGTCGTGCGCGAGATCAGCCCGGCCGAGTTCATCGAGCAGGCCGCCGCCTTTGCCCGCGAAAGGCCCGAGGTCACGCACCTGAGCTGGTTGGATGCGCGGCGCAAGCCCATCGCCAGCTATGGCGCGCTGCACTACAACTTCAACGCCGCCGGTGCCACGCCCGAACCCTCGCTGCCCGTCGAGGGCCAGCAGACCGAGCCCGAGGCCACCTTCCGTGCCGCGCGCGGCACGCGCTCACCGGCCTACTCGCGCGGGTTCGCCGAGAACACCGGCGCCGCCACGTTCCAGCTGCACCTGCCGCTGACCGACCGCAACGCCTTCAGCGGCGTGATCGTCGTCGAGTACTCGGTCGAGTCGCTGGTGCGCCACTTCGTGCCGGCCGACGTGGCGCAACGCCACATGATCTCGGTGATCAACGAAAACCAGCAGCAACTCGCCGCCACCGTCACCCCGATGCCTGGTGAGGCCAGCCGGCGCGCCGCCATCGTCAGCGTGGCGCCGTTGACGCCGGCGCTCAACGGCCTGCTGCTGCGCGGCCAGGGCTGGCGCACCAGCATCGGCCTGGTCAACAACACCCTGTTCTGGATGGTAGTGGCGCTGTCGGTGCTGACAGTGTGGATGCTGCTGGGCACCTGGCGGCACATGCGCCGGCGCAGCCAGATCCAGGGCGCACTGGTGCAGGAGACCAACTTCCGCCGCGCGATGGAGAACAGCATGCCCACCGGCATGCGTGCGATGGACCTCGAGGGCCGCGTCACCTACGTCAACGCGGCGTTCTGCCAGATGACCGGCTTCGGCCAGGCCGAGCTCGTCGGCCGCCTGCCGCCCTACCCCTACTGGCCGCCCGACCGGCTGGAGGAGAACGCGCGCCTGCTGACGCAGGAGCTGCAGGGCCGCAGCCCCAGCGGCGGCATCGAGGTCAAGGTGATGCGCAAGGACGGCGTGGTCTTCGACGCGCGCATGTACATCAGCCCGTTGATCGACCCCAAGGGCCAGCAGACGGGCTGGATGACGAGCATCACCAACATCACCGAGGCCAAGCGCATCCGCGACCAGCTCTCGGCGTCGCACGAGCGCTTCACGACCGTGCTCGAGGCCCTGGACGCCTCGGTGTCGGTGCTTTCGGTGCAGCAGGGCGAACTGCTGTTCGCCAACCGCAGCTACCGTCTGTGGTTCGGCAACGAACCCACCGGCCACCAGCAGATGGCCGGCGGTGCCGGCGGCGTGCAGGTCTTCGGCGGCGACGGCCACGACGCCGTAGATGGCCTGTCGGGCCTGCCGACCGAGGAGCTCACGGAGAGCGGCGTCAACCCGAGCGAGGTCTTCATCGATTCGCTGCAGAAGTGGTTCGATGTGCGCGCGCGCTACCTGCAGTGGACCGACGGACGGCTGGCGCAGATGCTGATCGCCACCGACATCACGGCGCGGCGGCGCGCCGAGGAACAGAGCGCGGCGCAGGCCGACAAGGCGCAGGTGACGAGCCGCCTGGTGACCATGGGCGAGATGGCGTCGTCGGTGGCGCACGAGCTCAACCAGCCGCTGACGGCGATCACCAACTACTGCAACGGCATGGTGTCGCGCGTGAAGGCCGCCTCGATCAAGCAGGACGACCTCATCGCGGCACTGCAGAAGACGGCGCGCCAGGCCGAGCGCGCGGGCCAGATCATCCACCGCATCCGCGCCTTCGTGAAGCGCAGCGAACCGCAGCGCCAGCCTTCCGACGCGCGCGAGATCGTCGAAGACGCGGTCGAACTGGCCGGCATCGAATTGCGCCGGCGCAGCGTCACCATCCACACCTACGTGGCGCAGCGCCTGCCGACCATCATGGCCGACCCCATCCTCATCGAGCAGGTGCTGCTGAACCTGCTGAAGAACGCCGCCGAGGCCATAGACGGGGCGCGACTGCCCACGCAGCGCCGCCACATCGAGCTGCGCGTGGTGCCGCGCCACACACCCGAAGAAGGCGGCGTGATCGAGTTCAGCGTCACCGACATGGGCCCGGGCATCAAGGACGAAGTCATAGGCCGGCTCTACGAAGCCTTCTTCTCGACCAAGGCCGAAGGGCTGGGCATCGGGTTGAGCCTGTGCCGCTCGATCATCGAGTCGCACCGCGGCAGGATGCGGGCGCAGAACCTTTACAATGGAACACATGCCGTCGGATGCCGTTTTGCGTTCACCTTGCCGGTGGACATCACGGCCCGGCAAGACGCTGCGGCCGCCCCCGCCGAGGGTGAGACCTCCACGAATCCCTGACCCGTCCGCGCGCTCGCACGCCGGCCACTGCCCATGAGCCTGATCCCCAAGAAGGGCACCGTCTACGTCGTCGACGACGACGAGGCCGTGCGTGATTCGCTGCAGTGGTTGCTCGAGGGCAAGGACTACCGCGTCAAGTGTTTTGATTCGTCGGAGTCCTTCCTGTCGCGCTTCGACCCGCGCGAGGTGGCCTGCCTGATCGCCGACATCCGCATGGACGGCATGAGCGGCCTCGAACTGCAGGACCGCCTGCTCGAGCGCAACAGCCCGCTGCCGGTGGTCTTCATCACCGGCCATGGCGACGTGCCCATGGCCGTGACGACGATGAAGAAGGGCGCGATGGACTTCATCGAAAAGCCCTTCAAGGAAGAGGAACTGCTGGGACTCGTCGAGCGCATGCTCGAGCAGGCCCGCAGCGCCTTCAACCAGCACCAGGAACAGGCCAGCCGTGACGCCCTGCTGTCGCGCCTGACCACGCGCGAGGCGCAGGTGCTCGAGCGCATCGTGGCCGGCCGCCTGAACAAGCAGATCGCCGACGACCTGGGCATCAGCATCAAGACGGTGGAGGCGCACCGCGCCAACATCATGGAAAAGCTCAACGCGAACACGGTGGCGGACTTGCTCAAGATCGCCCTTGGCGCGCAGCAGCGCGCCTGACGGCACGCTGCCGCGCGCGGCGCGCGGTCCGTGTGCTCCCCCGAGCCCCCTCCGGGAGGGGGCTCCACTCAGATTGACGAGGCAAGACGCGACATGACCGCGCAACTGATTGACGGCGTTGCGCTGTCGAAGACCATTCGAACCGAGGTCGCCGAGCGCGCCGCGGCGCTGACTGCCGCCGGCCGCCGGCCCGGCCTGGCCGTGATCCTCGTCGGTGACGACCCCGCCAGCGCGGTCTACGTGCGCAACAAGGTCAAGGCCTGCGACGAGTGCGGCTTCCATTCCGTGCTCGAGCGCTACGATGCCACGCTCGCCGAGGCCACGCTGCTGCAGCGCATTGCCGCGCTGAACGCCGACCCGGCCATCCACGGCATCCTGGTGCAGATGCCGGTGCCGCGGCACATCGACCCGCACAAGGTCATCGAGGCCATCGCCACGGCCAAGGACGTCGATGGCTTCTCGGTGCACAGCGCCGGTGCGCTGATGACCGGCCTGCCCGGCCTGCGCCCGGCCACGCCCTTCGGCTGCATGAAGCTGATCGAAAGCACCGGCATAGGCCTGAAGGGCCGGCACGCCGTGGTCATAGGCCGCAGCAACACGGTGGGCAAGCCGATGGCGCTGCTGCTGCTGCAGGCCCACGCCACCGTCACCGTATGCCACAGCGGCACGCCCGATCTCGGCGCGCACACGCGCTTGGCCGACGTGGTGGTGGTGGCCGTCGGGCGGCGCAACACGCTCACCGCCGACATGGTCAAGCCCGGCGCGGTGATCATCGACGTCGGCACGAACCGCAACGACGAAGGCAAGCTCTGCGGCGACGTGGACTTCGCTGCCGTGCGCGCCGCGCTCGGGCCTGGCGGTCACATCACGCCGGTGCCGGGCGGCGTCGGCCCGATGACCATCACGATGCTGCTCGTCAACACCCTACAGGCTGCGGAGGCCCTGGCATGACCCTCAACGACAACCCCCTGTTGCAGGCGGGCGAGATGCCCGAGTTCGCCGCCATCCGCCCCGAGCACGTGCAGCCTGCGATCGCCGCGTTGCTGGCCGATGCCGAAGGCGCGCTCGAGCGTGCCGTCGGCCCCGAGGTGCCGGCCGACCACCACGCGCTGGCGCTGGTGCTCGACGTGCCGGTGGAGCGGCTGCGCCGTACCTGGTCACACGTCAACCACTTGCAGGCCGTGGCCGACACGCCCGCGCTGCGCGCCGCGCATGCCCAGGCCCTGCCGCTGATCACCGACTTCACGACCCGGCTGGGGGCCGACGCGCGGCTCTACGCCAAGTACAAGGCGGTGGCCGCGAGCCCGGCAGCGGCCACGATGACGCCCGCGCAGGAAAAGGCGCTGGCCGACACCTTGCGCGACTTCGTGCTCGGCGGCGCCGAGTTGCAGGGCGCGCAGCGCGAGCGCTACGCCGCCATCCAAGACCGCTGCAGCACCCTGTCGAAAAACTTTGGCGACCACCTGCTCGATGCCACCGACGCCTTCGCGCTCGATGTCGACGAAAGCCTGCTCGACGGCGTGCCCGACGACGTGCGCCAAGCCGCCCGCGACACCGCAGCCGCCGCCGGCGTGGCCGGCTGCAGGCTCACGCTGCAGGCGCCGTGCTACGTGCCGCTGATGCAATACGCCAGCCAGCGCCCGTTGCGTGAGCAGCTCTATCGCGCCTACGGCACACGCGCCAGCGAACTCGGCCCCGCCGAGCTCGACAACACCGAAGTCATGCGCGAACTGCTGGAACTGCGCGCCGAAGAGTCTGCGCTGCTCGGCCACGCGAGCTTCGCTCACCTGGCGCTGGTGCCCAAGATGGCGCGCACGCCCGACGAGGTGCTGGCCTTCGTGCGCGACCTGGCCGGGCGCGCGCGCCCCGCGGCCGAACGCGAACTGGCCGAACTGCGCGACTTCGCCGCGCGTGAACTCGGCCTGCCCGACTTGCAGGCCTGGGATCGCCACTACGTGACCGAGAAGCTCAAGCACGCGCGCTTCGAGTTCAGCAGCCAGGACGTGAAGCAGTACTTCACCGAGCCGGCCGTGCTGCGAGGCCTGTTCGGCCTGGTGGAGACGCTGTTCGAGGTTGCCATCCGCCCCGAGCCGGCGCCGGTCTGGCATCCCAGCGTGCGCTTCTTCCGCGTCTGGCGCGGCGACACCGCGGTGGCAGCCTTCTACCTCGACCCCTATGCCCGCGCCGGCAAGCAAAGCGGCGCCTGGATGGACGACAGCCGCGCGCGTTGGCGCCGCCCCGAAGGCCACCTGCAGTTGCCGGTGGCGCACCTGATCTGCAACTTCGCGCCACCCGTCAACGGCCAGCCTGCGCTGCTGACCCATGACGACGTCATCACCCTCTTCCACGAGTTCGGCCACGGCCTGCACCACATGCTGACGCAGGTCGACGAGCTCGGCGTCTCGGGCATCTCGGGTGTCGAGTGGGACGCCGTGGAACTGCCCAGCCAGTTCATGGAGAACTTCTGCTGGGAATGGGACGTGCTGCAGCGCCTGACCTGCCACGTGCAGACCGGCCAGACACTGCCGCGCGAGCTGTTCGACCGCATGGTCGCGGCGCGCCACTTCGGCAGCGGGCTGCGCCTGCTGCGGCAATGCGAGTTCTCGCTCTTCGACATGCGCCTGCACAGCGAAGCCGCCGTGTCCGGCAAGGTGATGGCCTTGGCCGCGGAGGTCAATCGCGAGATCCAGCCAATGCCGGCGCCCGACTTCCTGCGGGGGCCGCACACCTTCGGCCACATCTTCGACGGCGGCTACGCTGCCGGCTACTACGGCTATGCCTGGGCCGAGGTGCTGTCTGCCGACGCCTACGGCGCCTTCGAGGAAGCCGGCGTGTTCGACGCCGCCACCGGGCGGCGCTTTCGCGAGCACGTGCTCGAGGTCGGCGGCAGCCGCCCGGCACTGGAGAGCTTTCGGGCCTTCCGCGGCCGCGACCCCAGCCTGGACGCGTTGTTGCGTCACCAAGGCCTGGCTTGAGGCCGCACCGCAGGTGAGATAGATTCCCCCCGTCTTCCCGACCTGCACGCCGACCCGCCCATGAAGCCGATGTTCGCCCGTGATCTCGCCCTCGCCCCGGCCCTGGCCGGCCTGGCCGTGCTGGTGCTGGCCTCGGGCCCGGCCTGGGCACAGTACAAGGTGATTGCGCCCGATGGCAGCGTGACCTACACCGACCGCCCCCCCTACGAGAGCAAGCTGCGCATCATGCCGATAGGGCGCAGCGCGCCGGCCGGAGGCACGGAGATCGGCCTGCCCATCGAACTGCGCCAGGCCACGGCGCGCTACCCGGTCACGCTGTACACCACGGCCGACTGTGCGCCCTGCGACAGTGCCCGCAAGCTGCTGCAGCAGCGTGGCATCCCCTACACCGAACGCACCATCGGCAGCGACGAAGACGCGCAGGCACTCGAGCGCCTGGTCGGCGGCCGCACTGTGCCGGCGCTGACCGTGGGCGCCCAGCCCTTGCGCGGGTTCGCCGAGAGCGACTGGGCCAGCTACCTCGATGCCGCGGGCTACCCGCGTGAATCCAAGCTGCCGCGCAACTGGCCGGCCACGGTGGCGTCGCCGCTGGTGCAGCGCGCCGTGGCCGCGGCGCCCGAGGCACGCCCGGCCCCGCCGCCGCCCGCCGCACCGATGCCCGAGGTGCCGCAGCCGGGCACCATCAGGTTCTGACGCTGTCGCATTGGCCTTCAGACGGCTGAGAGGTTCCGTCAGCCGGCGGCCTGCAGCTTGCGCGCCAGCCACGAGCCGGCGCCGACCGCGGCGCCCACCACCCAGAACAGCACCCCGGCGCCGACCAGCGTGCCGGCAGCGCCGAAGGCCAGCGGCATCACCGTGCTCGAAGCGTTGATGGCCATCGAACGCAGCGCCAGCGCCTCGCCGTGGCGGTGGTCAGGCGTCAGGTGGTGCAGCATGGACATCACCATCGGCTGCACGCTGCCCAGCGAGACGCCCAGCAGCAGCGCCAGCGCGCCCATGGCCAGCGCGCTGGGCGCCAGGGGGTAGAGCAGGAACACGCCGCCGGTGCCCAGCATCGCGCCGCGCAGCACCGCGGTCTCGTCCAGCCGGTGCGCCAGCAGCGGGATCAGCATGCGCACGACCGTCACCGCCAGCGTGAAGGTGCCGAGCACGAGGCCTATGGTGCTGGCCGAGAAGCCGCGCTCGTGGCCCAGCACTGGCACCGCAAAGGTGTGCACGTCCCAGCAGGTCGACAGCAGCCAGTTGACGAGCAGCAGCCGCCTGAAGCCCGGCGAGCGCAGCAGGTCCCAGGCGCGACGGCCGGCCACCAGCGCACCCTGCCCGGCCGGCATGTAGCGCGGCACCGTGCGCGCCGCCAGCAAGCTGGCCAGCGGCATCAGCAGCAGCAGGCCGTAGGCGGCGCGAAAACCGAAGGCGTCGATCATGAAGCCGGTGGCCACCGGACCGACGACGTTGGAGAACGACGGCGCCACGCCCAGCCAGCTGAAGACACGCACGCGCTCGGCACTGTCGCGCGCAGCCGCGCCGGCGGTGCGCTGTATGGTCAGCATGCCCAGGTTGCTGCCGCCGCCCACCGCCAGGGCGGCGCCGCACAACATCGCGAAGTGCCAGCCGCCGGCCACGAAGGTCGACAGCAACGCCAGCAGGCAGCCCAGCGCGGTGGTCGCCACGGCCAGGTAGACCGGCCGGTGATAACCCAGCCGGTCGGCCAGGCGGCCGGCCGGCAGCGCCGTGGCCACCGGCGCGGCAGCAAAGAGGGCCAGCAGCAGCCCCACGGCCCAGGCGTCGTAGCCTTCACCCAGCGCCTGCAGCGAGGCTCCCAGCCGCAGGCCGGCCATCGCTGAGTGCATGCCCAGCTGGCCGGCGATGAGGGCCGCCAGCACCGCGGCCGAACCCGCCGGCGGCGGTGGAGGGGCCGGTGCGGCCGGCGTCGCGAAGGAGGGCGGCTTCAGCGTCTCAGCCTTGCGCTTCATCGTCGCGCGGCGCGCCGGCGTCGGGCGCCAAGCCGGGCAGCAACTCGGCGCTGCGCGCTTCGGGCAGCGCCTGTACGGTGCGCAGTTCGCGGCTCATCACGCGCGTGCGGCGCTCGGCCAGTTCGATGCTGTTGCTGGCCTCGTCGAGCTTCTTGCGCGTCTTGGCCAGGATGTCGCCGAAACGCGTGAACTCGGTCTTCACCGCGCCCAGCACGTCCCAGACCTCGGACGAACGCTTCTCGAGCGCCAGCGTGCGAAAGCCCATCTGCAGGCTGTTGAGCAGCGCCAGCAGCGTGGTCGGGCCGGCCAGCATCACCTTGCACTCGCGCTGCAGCGCCTCGGCCAGGCCGGGGCGGCGCAGCGCCTCGGCGTACAGGCCTTCGGTGGGCAGGAAGAGGATTCCGAAGTCGGTCGTGTGCGGCGGTGCCAGGTACTTGTCGCGGATGCTGCGGGCCTCCAGCCGCAGGCGCTGCTCGATGGCCTTGGCGGCGGATTCCATCGCCGGCAGGTCGGCACGATCGCCGGCGTCGAGCAGGCGCTCGTAGTCCTCGCGCGGGAACTTGGCGTCGATGGGCAGCCACAACGGCAGCGCGTCGCCGCTGCCCGAGCCGCCCTGCCCCGGCAGCCGGATGGCGAACTCGACGCGCTCGCTGCTGCCCGGCACCGTGGCCACGTTGGTGGCGTATTGCTCGGGCGTGAACACCTGTTCCAGCAGCCCGGCCAGCTGCACCTCGCCGAAGATGCCGCGTGTCTTGACGTTGGTCAGCACGCGGTTCAGTGCCCCCACGTCGCGCGCCAGGCCCTGCATCTCGCCCAGGCCCTTGTGCACCTGCTCGAGACGGTCGGCCACCTGCTTGAAGCTCTCGCCCAGGCGCTGCTCCAGCGTGGCGTGCAGCTTCTCGTCGACGGTGGCGCGCATCTGATCGAGCTTGCTTTCGTTGCCCTGCTGCAGTGCGCTCAGTCGCAACTCCACGGTCGCGCGCACCTCGGCCAACCGGCGTTCGTTGGCCTCCGACAGCGCGCGCAGTTGCTCGTTCTGCGTGCGCGCCGCGTCGCCGCTCTGGGCCAGCAGTGTGCGCTGGAAGCTGGCGAGGTCGGCGCGCGTGGCCTGCCCCTGGCGGCCGAGCTCGTCGCGCAGCTCGCGTTCCAGGCGCTCGACGGCCGCGGCGCCGTGGTCGTCGACCCGGCGCAAGGCCAGGTAGATCAGCAACAGCAGGTTCAGCGCCAGCAGCGCCAGCGCGGCGTAGGGGGACCAGTCGGGCATGAGCGATGGATTGTGGCGCCTGCCGCGCCGCCGATCACGGCGACGGCGGCAGCCACCGCAGGCTCAGGCCCGGCGCTGCAATTGCCCGGCGTTGAGCGGCGTCAGCGCCGTGCCGCCCGTCAGCACCGCGATCAGGTTGTCGGCGGCCAGGTTGGCCATCGCCAGCCGCGTGGCCACGCTGGAGCTCGCGATGTGCGGCGTGAGCACGACGTTGGGTACGTCCAGCAGCCCCGGGTGCACGGCCGGTTCGCCCTCGAAGACATCGAGGCCGGCCGCGGCGATGCGTCGCTCGCGCAGCGCCACGGCCAGCGCGGCGTCGTCGACGATGCCGCCGCGCGCGATGTTGGTCAGCGTGGCCGTCGGCTTCATCTGCGCCAGCTCGGCGGCGGCGATGCAGTGGTGGTTCTCGGGCGAGTAAGGCAGCACCAGCACCAGGTGGTCGGCCTCCTTCAGCAGCGTGGCCTTGTCGACCCAGCGCGCGTTCACCGCGGCCTCGGTGGCCTCGGGCAGGCGGCTGCGGTTGTGATAGATCACCTTCATGCCGAAACCGAGGGCGCCGCGCTTGGCGATGCCCTGGCCGATGCGGCCCATGCCCAGGATGCCCAGCGTGGCGCCGTGCACGTCGCTGCCGGCAAACATGTCGTAGGCCCAGCGGTCCCAGCGGCCGGCGCGCAGGAAATGTTCGCTCTCGGCCATGCGGCGCGCCGCCGCCATCATCAGTGCGAAGCCGAAGTCCGCGGTGGTCTCGGTCAGCACGTCGGGCGTGTTGGTGGCCAGCACGCCCGCGGCGTTGAAGGCCGGGAGGTCGAAGTTGTTGTAGCCCACCGCCATGTTGGCCACGATGCGCAGCTGCGGGTTGGCCGCCAGCACCTCGGCATCGACGCGGTCGCCGCCGGTGGTGAAGGCGCCGGCCTTGCCGTGCAGGCGGCGCGTCAGCTCGGCCTTGTTGTAGATGATGTCTTCGGGGTTGTCATCGACGTCGAAGTGCTGGCGCAGCCGCGCCACCACTTCGGGAAAGACGGCGCGGGCCACCAGCACGGCGGGGCGGAATGTGTTCGTGTTCATGGGCCGGCCTTTCGTTTCATTCAAGGAATCGGGCGAAGCCGGCCACCGGCTCGCGTTCGGTGACCAGCGAGTTCTCCACCGCCGCCGGGTCGGCATGGCCCAGCGACATGCCGCAGACCACCATCTGGTCGTCGCGCAGGCCCAGGTGGGCTTCGATGATGCGGTGGAACTGCGTGAAGGCCGCCTGCGGGCAGGTGTCGAGGCCGCGCGCGCGCGCGGCCACCATCAGGTTCTGCAGGAACATGCCGTAGTCGAGCCAGCTGCCCTGCTGCATCACGCGGTCGATGGTGAAGATGAGGCCGACCGGCGCGCCGAAGAAGGCGTAGTTGCGGCCATGCTGGGCCTGCATGCGCGCCTTGTCGGCCTTGCCTATGCCCAGCAGCGTGTACAGGTCCCAGCCCACCTTGCGGCGGCGGTCGACGTAGGGGCTGCGCCACTCGGTCGGGTAGTAGGCGTACTCCTCTTTGTGCGTGGCGCGCACCGTCGGGTCGTCGTGGGCGGCCAGGATGTCGCGCGACAGCGCCTGCAACGCATGGCCGGTCAGCACGTGCACCTGCCAGGGCTGGGTGTTGGTGCCCGACGGCGCGCGCGCGGCGATGGTCAGCATCTGCTCGAGCGTCTCGCGCGGCACCGGCGTGGGCAGGAAGGCGCGTATCGAGCGCCGCGAGGTGATCGCCGCGTCAACGGCGGCGATGCTGGCCGGCGCGATCTCGGGGTTGATGGTCACGTGCGCGGCGGGGTGGGTGTGCGAAGGGTTCATGCCGGGTTCTGGGGGTTGACGAGCAAGGGCACGAGCAAGGGCACGAGCGGGGGCACGAGCAAGGGCGTTAGTGCGGCGCGAAGCGTGGCCGGCAGCGGCACGGGGCGGCGCGTGGCGCGGTCGACGTAGACATGCACGAAGCGCCCGACGGCGGCGGCCAGCGGCGCGTCGCCCGCAAACAGCCCGAGCTCGTAGGTGACGCTCGACGAGCCCAGCCGCGCCACGCGCACGCCGGCCTGCACCGTCTGCGGGAATGCCAGGCTGTCGAAGTAGTCGCACTGCGTCTGCACCACCAGGCCGATGACGTCGCCGGCGTGGATGTCGAGTGCACCGGCCTCGATGAGGTAGCGGTTCACCGCGGTGTCGAACAGGCTGTAGTGCACGACGTTGTTGAGGTGCCCGTAGAGGTCGTTGTCCATCCAGCGCGTGCCGATGGCCTCGAAATGCCGAAAACCGCTGCGGGCCAGCGGTTGTGCGCGTTCGTTCATGATCCGGATTCTTTCACCGCTGTCAGCGCCTGCCGCTGCGGCCAGGCGCGCCAGCTGGCCAGCGCCTCCTGCAGCGTGCGGCGCTGCACCGCCACCGTGGTGTGGATGTCGCGCCCGTAGCCGCCCGCCATCGACAACGCGACCGCGATGCCGCGCTCGCGCAGCGCCGCCAGCACCCGCCGGTCGCGTTCGGCCAGGCCGGCGGCGCTGAGCTTCAGGCGGCCCAGGCGGTCGTCTTCGTGCGGGTCGGCGCCGGCCAGGTAGAAGGCCAGGCCGGGCAACTCGTCGCCGTGGCGCGCCCAGGCCGCGTTCAATGCGATGTCGAGCGCGCCCAGGTAGTCGGCGTCACCGCAGCCGTCGGGCAGGTCGACATCGATGTCGCTGGGCTCCTTGCGGAACGGGAAGTTGTGCGCGCCGTGCAGGCTGAGCGTGAACACACTCGGGTCGTCGCGAAAGATGGCTGCTGTGCCGTTGCCCTGGTGCACGTCGAGGTCGATGACGATGGCGCGCAGCAGCCGCGCCGGGCCGCTGCGGCCATGGCGGTCGCGGTGCCACTCGGCCTGCATCAGGCGCGCCGCCACCGCCACGTCGTTGAAGACGCAATAGCCCGAGCCCTTGTGGGCGTAGGCGTGATGCGTGCCCCCGGCCAGGTTGGCGGCCACGCCCTCGCCACCGAACAGCGCCGCGCGAGCGGCACAGACCGTCGCCCCCACCGAGCGTCGCGAGCGCTCGACCATGCGCTCGCTCCACGGGAACCCGATCTCGCGCTGCTGGGCGGCGCTCAACGTGCCCCCGGCCACGGCATCGATCCAGGCCGGCTCGTGGGCCAATGCCAGTTCACCGTCGCTGGCCGCCACGGCCTGCGCCACGCGCACGTCCGGCAGCGTGGCCTCGGCGGCCTCGCGCAGCAGCCGGTACTTGGACATCGGAAAGCTGTGCCCCGGCGGCAGCGGCAGCACGAACTGGTCGGAGTGGTAGGCAAGCACGGGCGCGGATTCTAGGAAGCCAGGTCCAAATTGTTGCGGTGCAGCAAAAATGTCTTGCATCGTGCGCCGGCCTGCCTATACTTCGTTCCATGTTGCAGCGCAGCAAAGTTTGAACGGACATGGCGCAGCACGGTTTTCCCTGGCTCAACCCTCAACGGAGATTCACCATGATCACGAACTTCACGCCCGAGCAATTCGCCGCCGCCCAGAAGGCCAACCTCGAGACCCTGTTCGGTCTGACCACCAAGGCCTTCGAAGGCGTCGAGAAGCTGGTCGAACTGAACCTGCAGGTCGCCAAGACGACGCTGGCCGAAGTGGCCGAGTCGAGCCAGGCGGCCCTGTCGGTCAAGGACGCCCAGGAACTGCTGAACCTGCAGGCCAGCCTGCTGCAGCCCAGCGCCGAGAAGGCCGCCGCCTACAGCCGCCACGTCTACGAGATCCTGGCCGGCACCAACGCCGAAGTCACCAAGGCGGCCGAGGCCACCGTGGCCGACAGCCAGAAGAAGGTGTTGGCCCTGGTCGACACCGCCGTCAAGAACGCCCCCGCCGGTTCCGAAGGCGCCGTCGCGATGATGAAGTCGGCCGTCGCTGCCGCCAACAACGCTTTCGAAAGCGTGCAGAAGGCCACCAAGCAGGCCGCCGAAGTCGCCGAAGCCAACTTCACGACGCTGACCAACCAGGCCGTCAAGGCCACCCAGACGGCGACCAAGTCGTCCAAGAAGGCTGCCTGATCCACGCCGCGCGGCGCGGCCGCGCCAGCCTGGATTGAAAGGGCGCGGAACTTTCTGCGCCCACCCAGGTTCTAGCAAAGGCCTGGGGGACTTCAACCCCGGGTCTCTCGTGTGGAAGGTTGTATTTGGGCTCGGTGGCGACACCGGGCCCTTTCTTTTGGTGCGTCGCCCTTGCGGGACCACCTGCGCTAGTCAGGCCGCTGCGGGCGGGCCATGTGGGCCGAAATGCGGGCTTTCAGGTCGGCCAGCGCACGCTGGGCGGCCTCGCGGCCGGCGACGATGGCCTTGCGGCGGGCCGCGAAGTCGGCGCTGCCGACGCCAGCCAGGGCCGGGCGCAGCACCACGTCGGCGTCGCGCAGCTCGAACTGGTTGATGCTCTTGCCCATGATGGCAAAGGTCTGCAGCAGCATCTTCATCACGTCGCCGGTGGCCGCGCCGTCGGGCGGTGACGAGATGTCCACCGCCACCACCAGGTCGCTGCCCATCTGACGCGCAAAGCGCACCGGCACCGGCGACACCAGGCCGCCGTCGACGTACTCGCGCTCGCCGATCTTCACTGGCTGGAACATCGCCGGCACGGCGCTGCTGGCGCGCACCGCCACGCCCGTGTCGCCGCGCTGGAAGAGGATGGGCGCGCCGCTGTCGAGATCGGTGGCGACGATGCCCAGCGGCAGCACCATCTTGTCGATGCTGCGGCCGCCGGTCAGCTCGCGCACATAGCGCGCCAACGCCTCGCCGCGGATCAGGCCACGCGTCGGAAAGGCCCAGTCGGTGAGCAGGCCCTCGTCCATGGTCTGCGCCAGCTTGCCCATGTCCATGCCGCTCATGCCCGAGGCATAGAGCGCGGCCACGAGGCTGCCCGCCGAGGTGCCCACCACCAGCGCTGGTCGGATGCCGGCCTCTTCCAGCACCTGGATGACGCCGATGTGGGCGAACCCGCGCGCCGCCCCACCGCCCAGCGCCAGCCCGATGCGGGGTGGCTTGGGCGGCGAGGGTGCCACGAGCGGCGCGGCCGGTACGGGGGCGGCAGGCGGCGCCGCCACCACGGGCGGCGCAGCGGGGGGCGCTTCGGGCGGCTTGGCCGGCGGCGCGACGGGGGCGGTCTGGCAACCGGCCAACGACACAGCCAGGGCCACCGCGAAAAGCAGACGCCGGCAGGCGGTGGGCTGTTCAAGGGTCATTGGCGGGATTCTAGGAACAGGCTGACCGGCACCGCTTAATCACCAAATTGAATAAGCAAGCTACTTTTATGTAGTTCCGGGAAATATAAAGGGTTCCTAGAGTGCAACCTCGTCGCAGGCCATCGGGTCTGCCGCAGCCACCCTGACCTGCATTCATGGACCCTCTCGCCATTGCCAGCGGATTTGCCGTCGGCGCCATCGTCGGCCTCACCGGCGTCGGCGGGGGCTCGCTCATGACGCCGTTGCTGATGGGCGTGTTCAAGCTGCACCCGGCGCTGGCCGTCGGCACCGACCTCTGGTTCGCCGCCCTCACCAAGGCCGGCGGCAGTTGGGCGCACCACCGGCTGGGCCATGTCGACAGCCGCATCACGGCACTGCTGCTGGCTGGCAGCGTGCCGTCCACGCTGGTCATGCTGGGGTTGATGCACGCCACCGGCGTGACACGGGGCTGGTCGTCGGCGCTGACGGTGACGCTGGGCGTGGCGCTGCTGTTCACCGCGCTGGCGGTGGCCTACCGGCGGGCCTGGCAGGCCCTCGGGCTGCGCCTGGAGCGCTGGCTGCCGCCGCGCCGCCGCAGCGTGCTGACCGTGGCCGCCGGCGCGCTGCTCGGTGTCATGGTGACGTTGAGTTCCATCGGCGCCGGTGCCATCGGCGCCAGCCTGCTGCTGCTGCTCTACCCGCGCCTGCCGGCGCCGCAGGTGGTCGGAACCGACGTCGCGCATGCCGTGCCGCTGACGTTGATCGCCGGCATCGGCTACGCCGCCCTCGGCCTCGTCGACTGGGCGCTGCTGGGCGCACTGCTGGTGGGCTCGCTGCCGGGCATCTGGCTGGGCGCGCGGCTGACGAAATCGCTGCCCGAGAGCCTCGTGCGCTCGGTGCTCTGCCTGTCGCTGCTGGGCGCGGGCGTGAAAGTCCTGAGCTGAACCATGTACCGATACGACGACTTCGACCGCCGGTTCGTGCGCGCCCGCGCCGCGCAGTATCGCGACCAGCTGCAGCGGCATCTGGCCGGTGAACTGCCCGACGAGGACTTTCGCCCACTGCGCCTGCAAAACGGCTGGTACGTGCAGCGCCACTCACCCATGCTGCGCGTGGCGGTGCCCTACGGCGAGCTCGCCAGCCGCCAGCTGCGCCAGCTGGCCCGCATCGCGCGCGAGTTCGATCTGCAGGCGGCCGGCACGCCGGCAGAACGCGGCGGCTTCGGCCACTTCAGCACGCGCCAGAACCTGCAGTTCAACTGGATCCCGCTGGCGCGCAGCGCCGACGTGATGGACCTGCTGGCCGAGGTCGACATGCACGGCATCCAGACCAGCGGCAACTGCATACGCAACATCACCACCGACGCGCTGGCCGGCATCGCACCCGACGAGGTCGTCGACCCGCGCCCCTATTGCGAACTGCTGCGGCAGTGGTCGACGCTGCACCCCGAGTTCGCCTTCCTGCCGCGCAAGTTCAAGATCGCCGTCACGGGCGCGCGTGAAGACCGCGCCGCCACCGCCTGGCACGACATCGGCCTGCAGCTGCACCGCAATCAGGCCGGCGAAGTGGGCTTTCGCGTCGCCGTCGGCGGCGGCATGGGGCGCACGCCGCTGATTGCCACCGAGTTCGCGGCCTTCGTGCCCTGGCAGCAGATCCTCGTCTACCTCGAGGCCGTGGTGCGCGCCTACAACCTGTTCGGCCGCCGCGACAACCTCTACAAGGCGCGCATCAAGATCCTCGTCAAGGCCGAGGGGCAGGCCTTCGTCGACGCCGTGCAGCGCGAGTTCCTGGCCCTGCTTGGCGACCCGGCGACGCCGCTGCTCGCCCAGGCCGACCTCGACCGCGTGGCCGCCGGCTTCACCCGCCCGGTGCGCGCCGACGCCGCAGCCGTACTCGACACCAGCGCCGAGCCCCTGCCGGCCTACACACGCTGGCTGCAGCGCAACGTGCAGGCCCACAGGCTGCCGGGCTACCGCGCGGTGACACTGTCGCTCAAGCGTGCCGGCCTGCCGCCCGGCGACGTCACCGCCGACCAGATGGAGCGCGCGGCCGAGCTCGCCGACCGCTTCAGCGCCGGCGAGCTGCGCGTCACCCACGAGCAGAACCTGCTGCTGCCCTGGGTGCACCACAGCGAGCTGCGCGCGCTGTGGCTGGCCGCGCGCGAAGACGGTTTCGCCACGCCCAACATCGGGCTGCTGACCGACATGATCGCCTGCCCCGGCGGCGACCTCTGCGCGCTGGCCAACGCCCGCTCGCTGCCCGTCGCCGCCGCGATCACCGAGCGCTTCGCCGACCTCGACGAACAGCACGACATCGGCGACATCGACCTGCACATCAGCGGCTGCATGAACAGCTGCGGCCACCACCACAGCGGCCACATCGGCATCCTCGGCGTCGACAAGGACGGCCTCGAGTGGTACCAGCTCAGCGTGGGCGGCACCGACGGCAGCGCGCGCGGCGGCGCGGCCGTGGCCGGCAAGGTGGTGGGCCCGGCCTTCGCGGCCGACGAGGTCGTCGACGCTGTCGAGGCGGTGATCGCCACCTACCTGCGCCAGCGCCGCCCCGGCGAGCGCTTCGTGCACACCGCGCGCCGCCTGGGCACCCATCCCTTCCGCCGGGCCGCCGACGCCGTACGGCGCGCCACCGCTGCGGCCGCCTGAAGACAAGAACCCGAGGACACGCCATGACCATCCAGTTCATCCCCGCGGGCGCTGCGCTGCCCACCGAAGCGCTGGCACTCGACAACACCACCAACGTGCTGGCCCGCGCCGAAGAGATCGCGCGCCACCTGGTGCTGCTGCTGCACTTTCCGAAGTGGACCGACGGCCGCGCCTACTCGCAGGCCGTGCTGTTGCGTGGCCGGCTGCGCTATGCCGGCGAGATCATCGCCACCGGCGACGTGATGGCCGACATGCTGCCGCTGCTGCGCCGCTGCGGCTTCGATGCCGTGCAACTGCGCGCCGACCAGAAGCTCGAGGCCGCGCAGCGCGCGCTGGGCTGGTTCGACGGCCACTACCAGACGGTGCCGCCCGAGCGCCGCGCCGGAGCCGCGGCATGAAGGGCGCCGCCATCCGGCTTTACGCCCGGCACGAGCCCGGTTTCGACGAGCGCCGTGCACACAGCGTGGCGCTGCTGCGCGAGGCCGCCGAGCGCCACGCCGGCCGCATCGTCTTCACCACCAGCCTGGGCGCCGAGGACATGGTGCTCACCGACCTCATCGCGCGCCACCACCTGCCCATCGCCGTGGCCACGCTGCTCACCGGCCAGTTGCACGCCGAGACGCTGGCGCTGCTGGCCGCCACCGAGGCGCACTACGGCATCGAGATCGAACGCCTGCAGCCCGACGCGGCGCAGGTGCTGCAGTTCGAGGCCCGCCACGGCGAGCTGCCCATGCGCCGCAGCGTCGAGCTGCGCCAGGCCTGCTGCGCGCTGCGCAAGCTGCAGCCGCTGGCACGTGCACTGGCCGGGCGCAGCGCCTGGGTCACGGGGCTGCGCCGCGAGCAGTCGAACGCCCGCGCCGAGCTGCCGTTCAGCGCCCTCGACGAGCAGGGCCGCGAGAAGTTCAACCCGCTCGCAGATTGGCACCAGGCCGATGTCTGGCACCACATCGAGACGCAGGGCGTGCCCTACAACGTGCTGCACGACCGGTTCTTCCCGAGCATCGGCTGCGCGCCCTGCACGCGCGCCGTGACGCCGGGCGAGGACATCCGCGCCGGCCGCTGGTGGTGGGAGCAGGCCTCGGCCAAGGAATGCGGGCTGCACGTTGCCGCGCCGCCTGCGACGCCGCCTTCCACGCCACCTTTCACGTCGGGCCAAAACAAACACACATCCAAGGAACCGGCATGAACGCTCCCGCGAGCCTCGACCACCTGCTGCCCGGCCTCGACCACCAGCACCTCGACGCGTTGGAAGAAGAAGCCATCTTCGTCCTGCGTGAGGTGGCGGCGGCCTTCGAGCGCCCGGCGCTGCTGTTTTCCGGCGGCAAGGACAGCTGCGTCGTGCTGCGCCTGGCCGAGAAGGCCTTCAAGCAGCGCCTGGCCACGTCCTCGGGACAGGACTTCGGCGGCCGCCTGCCCTTTCCGCTGCTGCATGTCGACACCGGGCACAACTTCCCCGAGGTGATCGCGTTCCGCGACCGCCGCGTCGCCGAGATGGGCGAACGCCTGCTGGTGGGCAGCGTGGAGGACAGCATGCGCCGTGGCACCGTGCGCCTGGCGCATGAGCTCGAAAGCCGCAACGGCCACCAGACGGTGGCGCTGCTCGAGGCCATAGCGGCGCACCGCTTCGACTGCCTGATCGGCGGCGCTCGGCGCGACGAGGAGAAGGCACGCGCCAAGGAGCGCATCTTCAGCCACCGCGACAGTTTCGGCCAGTGGCAGCCCAAGGCGCAGCGGCCCGAGCTGTGGACGCTGTTCAACACGCGGCTGCAGCCCGGCGAGCACTTTCGTGCCTTCCCCATCAGCAACTGGACCGAGCTCGACGTCTGGCTCTACCTGGCGCGCGAGCACATCCCGCTGCCCGGCCTGTACTTCCGCCATCAACGCGAGGTGGTGCGCCGCAAGGGCCTGCTGGTGCCGGTGACACCGGTGACGCCGCCGGCCACCGGCGAGACGGTAGAGACGCTGGCCGTGCGCTTTCGCACCGTGGGCGACATGACCTGCACCTGCCCGGTCGAGAGCGACGCCGCCACGGCCGCCGAGATCGTGGCCGAGACACTGACCGTGACCGTCAGCGAACGCGGCGCCACGCGCATGGACGACCGCAGCAGCGAGTCCGCCATGGAACGGCGCAAGAAGGAGGGGTATTTCTGATGTCGACGAACCTGGCCACCACCGCTGCCGCCGCGCCGCCGCCGCCGCGCAAGGCGCTGCGTTTTCTCACCGCCGGCAGCGTCGACGACGGCAAGAGCACGCTCATCGGCCGCCTGCTCTTCGACAGCCGAGCCATCCTGGCCGACCAGCTCGACCACCTTCACGCCCGTGCCGGGGGCGCACCCATCGACCTGAGCCTGCTCACCGACGGCCTGGAGGCCGAGCGCGAGCAAGGCATCACCATCGACGTCGCCTACCGCTACTTCGCCACGCCGCAGCGCAAGTTCATCATCGCCGACGCCCCGGGGCACGAGCAGTACACGCGCAACATGGTCACCGCCGCGGCCGGCAGCGACGCCGTCGTGGTGCTGGTCGACATCACCAAG
>PNKD01000064.1 GCA_013822265.1 Leptothrix sp. (in: b-proteobacteria) | reverse complement strand
CCACATGTGAGCTGATCGCTGCGTCCCGGTGAGTGTCACCGCGTCGCCCAAGTCGTTGATCCGATTCGCTGACTTTCAGTGCTGCCGCCTTGGCGGCACCGGGTTCAGTGGTGGGGCCGGGGATGTTGGTGGATGGCGGTGAGGGTGATGGACTTTGGTGGCGGGTTGGGCGGGGTCATCACCATCCACCGAGTCGGGTCGAACACGAACGGCACGTACCGGATGCGGGACCTGCGCTTTCGGGCCTCTCTTGCACGGCCTCCTGGCGCAGCGGGTCTTCGCCGCGTTGAAACGCCATCTGGCCGCCGTACCGAGCGGTGGCCGATCGGCAGCCGACGACATCGCGCCCGACTTCGGGCACAACCTGCGCGACGAACCGCTGACCGGTCGCCAGTGGGTGGGCCGCGCCGTGGTGGCGAGCTGCGCGCTGAACCTCGGCTTCATCGGCGTCGCGTTCAACTTTCTCCCCGAGGTGGCCAGCGAAGGCTTTGCGCGCCTGCGCGGCACCGGCATCTGGGGGCCGTGGCTGACCTTGCTGTGGACGCCCTCGCTCACCCCGGGCCAGCCGTGGTGGACGCGCCGCTTTGCGCCTGCGGCGGCCGGCTCGGGCAAGCCGCAAGGGATTCGGGCGCTCGACGACGATCTGCCGGCGTCCCGGCGCAGCGGGCTGGTGTCGCTGGCGCTGGTCTTCCACAGGGGGCGCTGGTGATCGGCGGGCAGCTGGCGGGCCTGTCCTTCGGCCGCCAGGGCCCCACCGTGCAGACGGGTGGCCAGCGGCGTGCGCCGGCTCGTCTGCAAGCCCATGTACGGCGAGCTGCCGGCGCTGCCGTGGCCGGCGCCGGCACCACCCCCGGCCGAGCCGCAGGAGTCACCTGCCACAGGCAAGCCCGCACCGAAGCCGGGTTCGCGCGCGCCGCCAGCCGAAGTTCCCGGCGCGTGCAGCGCAGGCTTCAGCCGGCTTCTGCGTGGTAGCGCGTGGCGCGCTCGACCTCGTTCTTCGACCCCAGCACCACGCTCACGCGCTCGTGCAGTTTGGCGGGCTGCACGTCGAGGATGCGCTCGCGCCCGTTGGTGGCCAGGCCGCCGGCCTGCTCGACCAGGAAGGCCATGGGGTTGGCCTCGTACATCAGGCGCAGTTTGCCGGGCTTGTCGGGCTCGCGCTTGTCCCAGGGGTAGAGGAAGACGCCGCCGCGCGTCAGGATGCGGTGCACGTCGGCCACCATGCTGCCCACCCAGCGCATGTTGAAGTCCTTGCCGCGCGCGCCGTCGCGCCCGGCCAGGCACTCGTCGATGTAGCGCGTCACGGGCGGCGCCCAGTGGCGCAGGTTGCTCATGTTGACCGAGAACTCCTGCGTGTCGTCGGGGATGCGCAGGCCTTCCTGCGTCAGGTACCACGAGCCGGTCTCGCGGTCGAGCGTGAACACGGCCACGCCGTTGCCCAGCGTCAGCACCAGCGTGCTCTGCGGGCCGTAGACGCAGTAGCCGGCGGCCGCCTGGTGCTTGCCGGGCTGCAGGAAGTCTTCTTCCGAGACGCCGCGCGTGTGGCCCACCTTGCGCAGCACGCTGAAGATGGTGCCTATGCTGACGTTGACGTCGATGTTGCTGCTGCCGTCCAGCGGGTCGAACAGCAGCAGGTACTCGCCCTGCGGGTAACGGTCGGGCACGACGTGGATGCTGTCCATCTCCTCGCTGGCCATGGCGGCCAGGTGGCCCCCCCAGATGTTGGCCTCGATCAGCACCTCGTTGCTGATGATGTCGAGCTTCTTCTGCACCTCGCCCTGCACGTTGTCGGTGCCGGCACTGCCCAGCACGTCACCCAGGGCGCCCTTGTTGACGGCGATGGCGATGCGCTTGCAGGCGCGCGCGACGACTTCGATCAGCAGGCGCAGTTCGGCCGGGATGCGGCCGTGCTCGCGCTGCTGCTCGACGAGGTATTGCGTGAGGCTGACTCTTTTCATGGCGTCTCCAGCGCGCGCGTGACGATCTCGCGCACGTCGTTGCTGAGGTCGGGCTTGGCGGCGACGCGGCTGATGGCCTCGCGCGCCGCGCTGCGGTAGGGCTCGGCCAGCGAGGCCCAGCGGTCCATCGCACGCGCCAGGCGGCCGGCGACGTGCGGGTTGAGGGCGTCGAGCTCGAGCAGCTTGTCGGCCCACAGCACGTAGCCGGCGGCGTCCGTGCGGTGGAAGGCCGCCGGGTTCTGCGTGCACAGCGTGGTGAGCAGGCTGCGCGCCCGGTTGGGGTTGCGGATCGAGAACGCCGGGTGCTTGAGCAGGCCCTTGGCGCGCGCGAACACACGCCCCGGCGTGGCCGTCGGGCTGCTGCCGTGCACCTCGGGCACCGGCTCGCTGGCACGGGCCTGCAGCGCGAACCACTTGTCGAGCACCAGCGCGTCGCCGCCCGACTGCAGCAAGAAGCGCTCGAGCGCGGCCTCGGCCAGCGGCGAGTGGGCGTTTTGCAGCGCCACCAGCGCGCCCATGCGCTCGGTCATGTTGGCGGCATCCTTGAAGCGCTGGTAGGCGCGGCCCGGCCACACCTCGTCGCCGCTGCGCACGGCGTGCAGGCACAGCATCTGCAACGCCAGGTTGGCCAGCGCGCGCGGCCCGGCCTGCGTGGCCACCGGGCTGTAGCCCGCCCGGACCTGGAAGGTCTCGAAGGCCCAGGCCCAGTCGTCGTGCAGCTGTTCGGCCAGCAGCGCCTGCCAGTGCTCGCGCACGACGTGGATGCGCTGCGGGTCGGCGCTGGCGAGCTGCTCGGCGATGTAGCTCTCGCTCGGCGCCACCAGCGCCAGCGCCTTGAAGGCGGGGTCGAGCGCCGGGTCGCGCAGCACGCTGCGCAGCGCACGCGCCAGCGCGTCGTCCAGCACCGGCACGGTGTGGCCGTTCACGGCGCGCAGCAGGCGCGCCAGCATCAGGCGCTGGCCGGCTTCCCAGCGGTTGAAGGCGTCGCCGTCGTGGGCCAGCAGGATCACGCGCTCGACGTCCGACAGGCCGTCGTCCAGCCGCACCGGTGCCGAGAAGCCGCGCAGCAACGACGGCACGGGCTGCGCATCGACATCGTCGAACACGAAGCTCTGCTGCGCCTCTAGCAGCACCAGCAGGCGGTCGGGCGCCAGCACGCGGCCGTCGGCGGCCAGCAGCCCTGTCAGCACCGGGATCACGAAGGGCTGCTTCACCGGCTGGCCGGGCGAGGGCTCGCTGTGCTGCGACAGCGTCAGCGTGTAGCGGCGCCGGGCGGCGTCGTACTGGCCCTGCGCCGTCACGCGCGGCGTGCCGGCCTGGGCGTACCAGCGCTTGAACCCCTCGAGCCGCGGCGCCAGTTCGCTGCCGGGGTTGGCGTCGGCGATGGCCTGCGCAAAGTCGTCGCAGGTCACGGCCTGGCCGTCGAAACGCTGGAAATACAGGTCCATGCCGGCGCGGAAGCCCTCGCGCCCGACCAGCGTGTGCATCATGCGCACGACCTCGGCGCCCTTCTCGTAGACGGTGGCGGTGTAGAAGTTGTTGATCTCGAGATAGCTGTCGGGCCGCACCGGGTGGGCCATCGGGCCCGCGTCTTCCGGGAACTGCATGCTGCGCAGGCGCAGCACGTCGTCGATGCGCTTGACGGCGCGTGCCGACGCGCTGCCGGCCATGTCCATGCTGAATTCCTGGTCGCGGAAGACCGTCAGGCCTTCCTTCAGGCTGAGCTGGAACCAGTCGCGGCAGGTGATGCGGTTGCCCGTCCAGTTGTGGAAGTACTCGTGGCCGATGACGCTCTCTATCGAGGCGAAGTCGTCGTCGGTGGCGGTGGCCGGGCTGGCCAGCAGCAGCTTGGTGTTGAACAGGTTCAGGCCCTTGTTCTCCATCGCGCCGCCGTTGTAGTCCTCGACCGCCACGACCATGAAGCGGTCGAGGTCGAGTGCGAGGCCGAAGCGCGCTTCGTCCCACACCACGCTGGCCACCAGCGAGTTCATCGCGTGCTCGGTCTTCTCGAGGTCGCCCGGGCGCACGTAGATCTGCAGCAGGTGGTCGCGCCCGGCGCGGGTGCGGACGTGCTGCTCGCGCGCCACCAGCCTGCCGGCCACCAGCGCGAACAGGTAGCTGGGCTTGGGGAAGGGGTCGTGCCACTTCGCGAAGTGGCGGCCGTTGTCGAGCGCGCCGGCCTCCACCAGGTTGCCGTTGCTCAGCAGCACCGGGTACTTCGCCTTGTCGGCGCGCAGCGTGACGGTGTAGACCGCCATCACGTCGGGCCGGTCGAGGAACCAGGTGATGCGGCGGAAGCCCTCGGCCTCGCACTGCGTGAAGAAGCCGCCCTGGCTGGTGTACAGGCCCGACAGCTCGGTGTTCCTTTCGGGCGCACAGGTGTTGCGTATCTCGAGCACGAAGCTCTCGGCCGCAGGCGGGTTGTCGATGACGAGCTCGTCGCCTTCGTGGCGAAAGCTCACGCTGGCGCCGTCGGCCTGCACGCGCAGCAGCGTCAGGCCCTCGCCGTGCAGGCGCAGCGCCGGCGCGGCGAGGGCCGGCAGCGCGGCGTTGCGCTCGACGCGCAGCTTGCTCGCGACGATGGTCTTGACGGGGTCGAGGTCGAAGGTGAACTCGGCGCTGCGGATGAAGAAGGCCGGCGGCGCGTAGGCCTCGCGGCGCACGAGGGGGGTGGTGGCTTCACGCATGCGGCGTGGTCCTTGTAGTGAGAGTGCTGCGCAAGAGCGGCATGTGAATGATCAGGCTTCCCGCCACGGTACCGGCTCTGCCGGGCCGTTGGCGGACGGCCCCATGGCCACGAAGAGGCCCTTGACAGGGCCCTGGGGGTAGCGAGCGCCAGCGAGCTCGGGGGCGCAACTACAAACCCTGCTTCAGGCTGGCTTCGATGAAGGCGTCGAGGTCGCCATCGAGCACCTTCTGCGTGTTGCTGATCTCGACGTTGGTGCGCAGGTCCTTGATGCGGCTGTTGTCCAGCACATAACTGCGGATCTGATGGCCCCAGCCGACATCCGTCTTGGTGTCCTCGAGCTTTTGCTGTTCTTCCTGGCGCTTGCGCAGCTCGTGGTCGTAGAGGCGGCTGCGCAGCCGCTTCCAGGCCACGTCGCGGTTGCTGTGCTGGCTGCGGCCGTCCTGGCACTGCACCACGATGCCGGTGGGGATGTGCGTCAGCCGCACCGCCGAGTCGGTCTTGTTGATGTGCTGGCCGCCGGCGCCGCTGGCACGGAAGGTGTCGGTGCGCACGTCGGAGGGGTTGATCTCGATCTCGATCGAGTCGTCGACCTCGGGGTAGACGAACAGCGATGCAAAGCTCGTGTGGCGGCCGCCCGAGCTGTCGAACGGGCTCTTGCGCACGAGGCGGTGCACGCCGGTCTCGGTGCGCAGGTGGCCGAAGGCGTAGTCGCCCTCGACCTTGATGGTGGCGCTCTTGATGCCGGCCACGTCGCCCGGCGTCTCGTCTTCCAGCGTCGCCTTGAAGCCCTTGCGCTCGGCGTACTTCAGGTACTGGCGCAGCAGCATGCCGGCCCAGTCGCAGGCCTCGGTGCCGCCGGCGCCGGCCTGGATGTCGACGAAGCAGTTCAGCGGGTCGGCGGGGTTGCTGAACATGCGGCGGAACTCGAGCTGCTCGACGGTCTCGCGCAGCGCGTGGGCCTCGGCCTCTATGGCGCGCAGGCCGGCCTCGTCGCCTTCTTCCTTGCTCATCTCGTAGAGCTCGGAGTGGTCGGCGAGGTTGCCGTGCAGGTGGTCGATGGTCTCGACCACGGTCTCCAGCGTCTTCTTCTCGCGCCCCAGTTCCTGGGCGCGCTTGGGGTCGTTCCAGACCGCGGGGTTTTCCAGCGCGGCGTTGACCTCGTTCAACCGCAGGGCTTTGCGGTCGTAGTCAAAGATACCCCCGGAGCTGCTCGGTGCGGGCGCTCAGGTCGGCGAGCAGCGTGCCGATGGCGTTGATGTGTTCGATGTCCATGGTGGGCAATCTGCCTCGGTGCAAACCGGGAATTCTCTCATGCGAGGAACGCCCGCACGTGCTGCGCCAGGGCCATCGGCTGGTCGTGATGCAGCATGTGGCCGCAAGGGCTCAGACGCACGCGCCGCACCTGCGGCACCACCGCCAGCCGGGCGTCGAATTCGGCGCGCGAGTAGCGGTGGCCCCACCACTTGGCAGTGTCGGTGAGATCGCCCTCGGCCCACAGCAGCGGCGCCGTGATGGCCTGCCAGGTGGCCAGCACTTCGTCGACGCGGTAGAGCACCGGGTTGACGCGCTTGTGCGCCGGGTCGCCCAGGACGTGCCAGCGGCCGTCTTCGCCCTGGCGTGACCAGTGCGGCGCCAGCCATGCGGCCTGCTCGGGCGTGAGCAGCGGGTTGTTCTTCTGCAGGCGCTGCGCCACCGCGTCCAGGCTCGCGTAATCACGCAGCGTCTGCGGCGCCTTCAGGTCGTCCAGCCACTGCAGCAGCCGCCTGGGCGCCTGCTCCGGTCGTGTCGCGGGCAGGCCGAAGCCCTCGAGGTTGACGAGGCGGCGGATGCGCGCCGGGCGCAGGCCGGCGTAGCTCATCGCGACGTTGCCGCCCATGCTGTGGCCCAACAGGTCGACGAGCGGAAAGCGCTCGACGGGCAGCAGCGCGTCGAGCAGCGCGTCGAGGTCGCCCAGGTAGTCGGGGAACCAGTAGGTGTCGGCGCCGGGCGCCTCGGTGAGGCCGAAGCCGCGCCAGTCGGGCGCGATCACCAGGCGCTCGAGCCCTTCGGCCTCGGCCAGCGCATCGACGAGGAACTGGAACGACGCGCCGACGTCCATCCAGCCGTGCAGCAGCACCAGCGGCGGGCGGCCGGCGCTGGCCAGCGACTCATCGCCCCAGCGGTGAACGTGGTAGCGCAGCTGGCGCACGGGCACGAAGCTGCAGTGGGCATGGCGCTTGGCTTGGTAGGGCATCGCCGCACTGTACGGCGCCGGGCGCCGCAGGCGCTGTCGCTGGCGCGACGCGACGCGAAGCGAGGCTGGGCTACTTCAGGCGGCGGCCCAGCGAGTCGAAGACTTCCACCGTCACCGGGATGGCGGCCGACACACTCTGCGTCACGGTGCAGTAGGCCTCGAAGCTGCCCAGCACGCGGGCGAGGTGTTCCAGCGACGCCGCCGGCACGCCCAGCGTCAGCGTCGCCTTCAGGCCCAGCACGCGAAGGCGGTTTTCGGGGTTGCGCCCGATTTCGGCCTGCACCGCGCAACCCAGCGGCTCGGGAGCCTGCTTGAACTTGCGCAAGGCAAACAGCAGCGACGCGCTCAGGCAATTGCCCACCGCTGCAGCCAGCAGTTGCACCGGCGACGGCCCCCGCCCCTGACCCAGCGGGGCGGGTTCGTCGGTGCGCAGCGCCGGCATGGCGGCGCCGAAGTCGACGTCGAACTCGTAGTCGCTGAGCTGCTTCAGGCGCACGGACTCTTGGGCTGGGCTCATGGTTGTTTCTCCTTGCTACCTATCGTGCCTTGACGCGCGCGGAAGACCGTGCACTGGCTCAAGCAGGCCCGAGAATGTACCGATGAACTCTGCTGCCCCCATCGTGCGCCCCGCCGCGCCCGCCGACGTGCCCGCCATCGTCGGCCTGATCCGCGAACTGGCGGTGTACGAGCGACTCGAGCACCTCGTCGTCGTCACCCCCGAGGTGTTGCTTGGGCAGCTCTTTGGCGCGCGGCCAGCGGCCGAGGCGGTGGTGGGCGAGGTGGACGGTCGGGTCGTGGCCTTCGCGCTGTTCTTCACCAACTTCAGCACCTTCCTCGGCCGGCCGGGGCTGTACCTGGAAGACCTCTACGTGCAGCCGGCGTTCCGCGGCACCGGGCTGGGCAAGGCGCTGCTGTCGCACCTGGGCGCGCTGGCGGTGGCGCGCGGCTGCGGCCGCTTCGAGTGGAGCGTGCTCGACTGGAACGCCAACGCCATCCGCTTCTACGAGAAGATGGGTGCGACGGTGATGTCCGACTGGCGCATCTGCCGCGTCACCGGCGCGGCGCTGCAGGCCTTCGCCAAGCCCTGAGTTCCTGGCGCCGGCCTCGGCCGCGTCCTGGCCTCAGACGCTGGAGACCAGCGCGGCCAGGCCATCGGGCGGCAGGCGCAGGCCGGTCTGGCGCTCGCCTACCACGCCGGCCACGGCGAAGGTCTTGCCGTCGATGGTGCGGCGAACGGGCTCGGCCAGTGACGCACCGCGGGCATTGGTCAGGCAGGCAACGACGGGCATCGTGATGTTCTCGCCGCGGGCCACCACGATGCCCAGTTCGCCCGACGTCAGGCGCACGTAGCAGCCCGGTGGGTAGATGCCGAACTCGCGCACCAGCGCCGTGGTGATGGGGTGGGTGGGATCCTGCATGAACATCTGGCGGCCGGCCAGGTCGGCCGAGAGGGCGTCGCGCGACGAGCGCGCGGCCAGCTTCGACGTGTAGACGTCGGCACGGCGCGCCAGCGAAGCGAGGTCGTCGACCTCGGTGCGGCCGCCGGGGTAGCCGCTGCCATCCTCGAGCTCGTGGTGCTGCAGCACCGCGCGCAGCCAGGCCTCATGCGTCACGCCGGCCAGCTCCAGCATGCGCACGCTGCGCATCGGGTGCGTCTGCAGCGCCTGGCGCTGTGCCGGCGTGGGCGGCATGCGCTGGTGCGACAGCTGGCCCTGCAGTTCCAGCATCGAGATGTTCATGGTCAGCGCAACCTTGAACTGCAGCGTGCACTGATCGGCGTCCCAGCCCAGGCGCTGCGCCACCAGGAAGCTGGTGATGGCCGTCTGCAGCGAACGCTGTGCACCGTAGGCCACGTCGGCGCCGGCGGCGTGGCGCAGCACCTGGAAGATGGCCAGGTCGGGGTCGCGCTGGATCAGCGACTGCACCGGCGTTGCCGCATCGTCCAGGGCATCGGCGAAGCCCGGGCCGGGGTCGGTGCGCAGCGTTTGCGACAGCGTGTTCAGGCAACCCGCCCAGAGCCGGGGCAACTGCTGGCGCGGTGCGGCGCGCACGACGTCGTCGGCGGCGACGAGTTCGGTGATGTCGACCAGGGCACCGCGCGTGAGCAGCGCGTCGAGCTGCGGGTGGTCCTCGACCGTGTGACCCCGCGCGAGCAGCAACCTGCCGTCGGCGTCGCGGACGTTGAAGGGCAGCGGTACGCCAGGCTTGACGCGGTGCTTGACGGTGGCGAGTTCGGCGTATGACATGGTGCTGTGGCTTCTCTTGGCTTCTTGTGGGTGGTCGTGGCGGTCGCAAGGAGCCCGCGATGTTCAGGTCATCGGCCGGCCCGCGTTGAACTTGAAGCTGGCGGCCGCGGGCCGCCCCGGCTTAAAGTTCCGGCCATGCCTGCCGACGCCGCACACGCCACCGATGCCTACACCGTGCTGCACGGCGGTTTTCGCTGGCAGGTGCCGGCGCAGTTCAACATCGGCCGGGCCTGCTGCACGCGCTGGGCGCGCGGGTCCACCGCGCGGCGCACAGCCATTGCCTGGGAGCACGAGGACGGACGCCGCGGCCGGCTCAGCTTCGCCGCACTGCAGGCCCAGGCCGACCGCCTGAGCCACGCACTGGTGCGCCTGGGCGTGCGGCGCGGCGACCGTGTCGCGGTGGTGATGCCGCAGCGGCCGCAGACGGCCGTGGCGCACATCGCCATCTCGCAACTGGGCGCGGTGGCGGTGCCGCTGTCGATGCTGTTCGGCCCCGAGGCGCTGGCCTTGCGCCTGCAGGACAGCGGCGCTGCGCTGGCCATTGCCGACGAGACCTCGATGGCCAACCTGAACGCCACGCGCGGCGCCTGCCCGGCGTTGCGCAACGTGCTGGCCGTAGGCGCGGCGGCCGGGCAGGGCGACGCCGACTGGGACACGGCGCTGGCCCGCAGCCCGCCACGGCCCTTCGCGGGCGTGGACACCGCCGCCGACGATCCCGCGGTGCTGATCTACACCAGCGGCACCACCGGCCCGCCCAAGGGCGCGCTGATCCCGCACCGGGCGCTGATCGGCAACCTGACGGGCTTCGTGTGCAGCCAGAACTGGTTTCCCGTGACGGGGGAACTGCAGCCCAGCGAGGTCAAGCCCCTATCCCTGGGAAAAGGGGAGCGGGGAAAGGGGGGCGACAGTGCACCCGAAGGGCTCCTGAACACCCCAGGGGTGTTCTGGAGCCCTGCCGACTGGGCCTGGACCGGCGGCCTGATGGACGCGCTGCTGCCCACGCTCTACTTCGGCCGCACCCTCGTCGCCTACCAAGGGCGCTTCACGGCCGAGCGCGCCTTCGAGCTGATGCAGCGCCACCGCGTGACGCACAGCTTCCTCTTCCCGACCGCGCTGAAGGCGATGATGAAGGCCGTGCCCTCGCCGCGCTCGCGATACCGGCTGCACCTGCAGGCCGTGATGAGCGCCGGCGAGGCCCTGGGCGATGCCGTCTTCCACTGGTGCCGCGACGCCCTGGGCCTGACCGTCAACGAGATGTTCGGCCAGACCGAGATCAACTACATCGTGGGCAACTGTGGCCGCTGGGTCGACGCGCAGGGCCGCAGCCACGCCGGCTGGCCGGCGCGGCCGGGCAGCATGGGCCGCGCCTACCCGGGCCACCGCGTGGCGGTGATCGACGACGCCGGCCACGAGTGCCCGCGCGGCACGCCCGGCGACGTGGCCGTGCACCGGCTCGACCTGCACGGCGACCCCGACCCCGTGTTCTTTCTCGGTTACTGGCGCGACGACGCCGCCACTGCCGCCAAGTTCACGGGCGACCCCGGCAGCAGCTGGTGCCGCACCGGCGACACGGCGGTGATGGATGCCGACGGCTGGCTCTGGTACCAGGGCCGCAGCGACGACGTCTTCAAGGTCGCCGGCTACCGCATCGGCCCCAGCGAGATCGAGAACTGCCTCCTCAAGCACGCCGCGGTGGCCAACGCCGCGGTGGTGCCCAAGCCCGATGCCGAGCGCGGCGCGGTCGTCAAGGCCTACGTCGTGCTGGCCCCCGGGCACCGCGGCGACGCGGCGCTGGCGGCGGCGCTGCAGCAGCACGTGCGCGGCCGGCTGGCGCCCTACGAGTACCCCAAGGAGATCGAGTTCGTCGAGGCCCTGCCGATGACGACCACCGGCAAGGTGCAGCGCCGCGTGCTGCGGCTGCAGGAAGAAGCGCGCGCCCGGCCGGCTGCCACGCCCTGAGCGGGCGCCTTCCTTCGGCGCTGATGGCCTTCAGCACTTCTCCACGCCCCGCATCTTCGGCATCACGCTGCCATTCCATGGCTCCAGGCCCTGGGCCCGGCTGGGGTGCACCACCACGCAGTCGTTGCCGCGGCGAAAGCGCATGCGGCCGTCGCTCAGGCGCTCTTCGGTGATCCGGTCGCTGCCGCCCAATGCGGCGGCGATGCGGCTGTCCAGCGTGGCGCGGGCGGTGTTGGCCCGCGTGTCGTCCAGGCCCGGATGCCTTTGGCGCCAGGGTGCCGAGGCGCCGCGCGGCAGCGTCAGGTTCAGCGGCGCCTGACCGGCCGCTCGCGCGGACGCTGGTGCCACCGGTTCGGCTGCCGATGCGGCGCCGGCGGCGGCCTGCACGTCGTTCGCCGCGGAGGGCGAAGGCAGCGTGATGGCCTGCGGGGCCGGTCGTTGGCGTGCGGCGGCGGGCGTGGCCTGCGGCCGAGCTGTCGCTTGATGCGCAGGCGGCGGCCGGCCTGGCGCCGCGGCCAGTGCAGGCGGTGCCTGCAGCCACACCAGCAGCGGCGCCTGCGCCCGTGGCGGCGGGCTGCGGTCCTGCCAGGCGCCCAGGCGCAGGGCAGCGGCCAGCCCGAGCACATGCAGCGCCATCACCAGGGCGGCAAGGCCGGCGCGCGAACGTCGGCGGGAAAGTGGGGGCAGCAGCGTGAGGGGCAAGCAGCGCGACGATACAGGTGTCGCGCTGCGGCACACTGCGCGGCTTCGTCATCACCGAATACGCGACATGCAAACCGTGACCCTGGGCGACTCGGACCTCCAGGTCAGCCCCGTCTGCCTCGGCACCATGACCTTCGGCGAGCAGGTCGGCGCCGACGCCGCCCACGCCATCCTCGACCACGCGCTGGCGCGCGGCGTCGACTTCATCGACACCGCCGAGATGTACTCGGTGCCGGCGCGGCGCGAGACCTTCGGCGCCACCGAAACCATCATCGGCCAGTGGTTCGCGAAGAACCCCGCCTTGCGCCGCCGCGTGGTGCTGGCCACCAAGGTGGCCGGGCCGTCGCGCAACATGGACTGGATACGCGGCGGCGCTGCCGACCTCAGGCCCGAGCACATCGCCGCGGCCTGCGACGACAGCCTGAAGCGGCTGCAGACCGACGTCATCGACCTCTACCAGATCCACTGGCCCAACCGCAACGCGGCGATCTTCGGCGGCATCTATTTCGACCCGGCCAAGGACCGGCCGCAGACCTCCATCCTCGAGCAGCTGCAGGCCCTGGGCGACCTGGTGAAGGCCGGCAAGGTGCGCCACATCGGCCTGAGCAACGAGTCGCCCTGGGGGCTGATGCAGTTCCTGCACGTGGCCGAAACGTTTGGCCTGCCGCGCGTGGTGAGCGTGCAGAACGCCTATGCGCTGGTCAACCGCGAGGTGGACAACGCGCTGGACGAGGCGCTGCACCGCAGCGGCACGGCGCTGCTGGCCTACTCGCCGCTGGGCTTCGGCACATTGACGGGCAAGTACGACGAGACAGGGCTCGACCCCACGCAGCCGGCGCTGGGACGGCTGGCCCGTTTCGAGACCATGCGCACGCAGCGCTGGGCGCGCGCCGAGACGCTGGCCGCGGCGCGCGAGTACAACACGCTGGCGCGCGCCCACGGCCTGACACCGGCGCAGATGGCGCTGGCCTTCTGCTACGGCAACTGGCGCGTGGCCAGCACCATCATCGGCGTCACCAGCGTCGCCCAGCTCGACGAGAACCTGGCAGCCTGGGGCACGACGCTGGCGCCCGAGCTGCTGCAGGCCATCGACGAGATCCGCTGGCGCCGCCGCGACCCGGCGCAATGAGCCCGCCACGCGCCGGCGGCTGACGCGGCGGCGACAATAGCGGCTGTACTTGCACGGCACCTGCCGACAACCTCATGGCCAACCTCATCGTCCACGGCGGCGCGCCGCTCACCGGGCGCATCGTGCCCAGCGCGAACAAGAACGCCGTGCTGCCCATCCTGTGCGCCACGCTGCTGACCTCGCACCCGGTGCGCCTGCTCGGCATCCCCGAGATCACCGACGTGCGCAAGATCATCGAGATCTTCCGCATGCTGGGCAGCGAGGTCAGCGTCGACTACGCCACCGGCGTGCTCGAGGTGCACCATGCCAAGACGCAGTTCGACCCGCAGCGCCACCACCTGCCCGAGGAGATGCGCTCCAGCGTGATGCTGGTGCCGCCGCTGCTGGCGCGCTTCGGTACCGCGCGCATCGAGAACGACGTGCAGGGCTGCACCCTGGGCGTGCGCGAGATCGACCCCCACGTCGAGGTGATGGAGCGTTTCGGGTGCACCGTCGAGCGCAGCCGCGAGCACCTGCTGATCCAGACCGCGGGCGGCCTAAGGGCCAACCACCACTGGCTGGATTACGCCAGCGTCACCACGACCGAGAACTTCGTGCTCTGCGCCGCGCTGGCCCATGGCACCAGCACGCTGATGAACGCCGCCAGCGAGCCGCACGTGCAGGAGTTCTGCAGCTTCATGGCGCTGCTGGGCGCGCAGATCGAGGGCCGCGGCACGAGCCGGCTCACCGTGCACGGCGTGGCCACGCTGGGCCGGCCCGAGGGCGTGGAGTTCACCTTCGCCGAAGACTTCCACGAGGCCGTGACCTTCATGGCGCTGGGCGCCATCACCGGCGGCTGCGTGACGGTGAAGAACTCGGCGCCCGAGCAGTTCCCGCTGCTCGACCGCACCTTCGCCAAGTTCGGCGTGCAGGTGGTGCACGAGAACGGCTGGAGCCACACCGTGGTCGACGGGCCGCTGAAGGTGCGCGAACCCTTCACGCGCAACATCCTGCAGAAGGTGGAGGCCGCACCCTGGCCCTACGTGCCGGTGGACCTGCTGCCCATCTTCGTCGCCCTGGGCGTGCGCGCCGAGGGCAGCGTGATGTTCTGGAACAAGGTCTACGAAGGCGCGATGGGCTGGACCAGCGAGCTCAGCAAGTTCGGCGGCCACGCCTTCCAGAGCGACCCGCACCGCATCATCACCTTCGGCGGCAAGCCGCTGCAGCCGGCCGAGGTCGAGAGCCCCTACATCATCCGCGTCGCCATCGCGCTGCTGATGCTGGCAGCCAGCATCCCCGGCCGCAGCGTGATCCACAACGCCACGCCGGTGCGGCGCGCGCACCCGCACTTCGCCGAGAACATCCGCGCGCTGGGCGCGCAGATCGAGTGGGTGGAAGGTGATTGAGGCCATGAGCGCCGTGCCCGCCGTCACCGCCGACCGCCCCCAGACGCTGGGCGAGGAGATCGCCAATGCCGTCACGCACGGCCTGGGCAGCCTGCTGGCGCTGGCCGCGCTGCCGCTGCTGGTGTGGCAGGCCGCGCGCCTGGGCGGCGCAGCCGACGTGGTGGCCGCCAGCGTCTTCGGCGCCTCGCTGGTGCTGATGTACGGCACCTCGGCGCTGTACCACGCGCTGCCGCGCGGCGCGGCCAAGCGCTGGTTCAACCGCCTCGACCACGCCGCGATCTACGTGCTTATCGCCGGCAGCTACACGCCCTTCACGCTGGGTGTGCTCGGTGGCCCGTGGGGCTGGTCGCTGTTCGGCGTGGTGTGGGCCGCGGCGGCCGTGGGCGTGGCCATCAAGCTCATGAACCGACTGCGCCACCCGGGTTGGTCGACCGGCCTGTACGTGGCCATGGGTTGGGTGGCGGTGGTGGCCGCCGGGCCGTTAATGCAGCGCCTGCCCGCGGCCGGGCTGGCCTGGCTGGTGGCCGGCGGGCTTTGCTACACGCTGGGCGCGGTGGTGTTCCTGCTCGACAACCGCGTGCGTTACGCGCATGCGGCGTGGCACCTGTTCGTGCTCGGCGGCAGCGTGTGCCACTTCTTCGCCGCCTTCGGCTACGCGCGCGCCTGAGCGCTGTGCCGTCTGCGCCGGTTCAGCACAGGATGCAGGCGCGCTGATATGGCCAGGAAGGACAAGCACGTCAGCGAGACGCCCGCCACCGCCTGGCTCAAGGCGCACGGCGTGGCCTACACCGAGCACCCATACGACTATGTCGACCACGGCGGCACGGCCGAGAGCGCGCGCCAGCTGGGCCTGCCCGAGCACGAGGTCATCAAGACGCTGGTGATGCAGGACGACAAGGCGCGGCCGCTGATCGTGCTGATGCACGGCGACCGCTCGGTCAGCACCAAGAACCTGGCGCGCGAGATCGGCGCCAGGAGCGTCGAGCCGTGCCCGCCCGAGGTCGCGCAGCGCCACAGCGGCTACCAGGTGGGCGGCACCTCGCCCTTCGGCATCAGGAAGGCCCTGCCGGTCTATGTCGAGGCCACGGTGCTGGCGCTGCCGCGCATCTGCATCAACGGCGGGCGGCGCGGCTATCTCGTGGGCCTCTTGCCGCAGGTGCTGGTCGACGTGCTGGGTGCGCGCGCCGTGCGCTGCGCGCTGGGCTGAGGGCGCGCGCAGGCCCGGCAGCCCCAGGGCCGCGGCTTACACTCGTGCCACCATGAATGCCTTGTTGATCATCGCCGCGCTGCTGGGCGGATACCTCGTCGGCTCGATCTCGTTTGCCGTGCTCGTCAGCCGCGTGATGGGCCTGGCCGACCCGCGCAGCTACGGCAGCAAGAACCCCGGCGCCACCAACGTGCTGCGCTCGGGCAGCAAGCCGGCGGCGCTGCTCACGCTGGCGCTCGACGCGCTCAAGGGCTACCTGCCCGTGATGGCGGTGCTGGCCGTCGGCTCGCGTTTCGGCCTCGGCGAAACCACCGCCGCGTTCGTCGGCCTGGCGGCCTTCGTCGGCCATGTGTGGCCGGTGTTCTTCCGCTTCCAGGGCGGCAAGGGCGTGGCCACGGCGGCGGGCGTGCTGATGGCGCTCAACCCGCTGCTGGGGCTGGCCACGCTGGCCAGCTTTGCGGTCATCGTGATCTTCTCGCGTTATGTCTCGCTGGCGTCCATCGTGGCCGCCGTGTTCGCGCCGTTCTACCAGGCGCTGATCTGGGGCCTGCAGCCCTCCGTCGTGGCGCTGGTCGCGATGAGCCTGCTGCTGGTGTGGCGCCACGAGGCCAACATCCGCAAGCTGCTGGCCGGCACCGAGAACAAGTTCGGCCAGAAGGCCGCGGCGATGCCCGCCGGGCCGCTGCAGCACGTGGACAAGCCGCGGCCCCACCACGCCCACCATGGCCACGGCCATGCCAAACAGAAGAAGGGTCACCACTGACATGGTTCAACGATTCGACGTCGGCGCCCGCCTCAGCGAGATGGCCGTGCACAACGGCGTGGCCTACCTGGCCGGCCAGGTGCCTGCCGATGGCAGCCAGGACATCACCGGCCAGACGCGGCAGGTGCTGGCCGCCATCGACGCGCTGCTGGCTCGCGCCGGCAGCGACAAGCGCAAGCTGCTGCGTGTCGAGATCTTCCTCAAGGACCTGGCCGACTTCGCCGGCATGAACGCCGTCTGGGAAGACTGGCTGCCGCCCGGCGATGCGCCGCCGCGCGCCACCGTGCAGGCCACGCTGGCGCGCGCCGAGTGGCGCGTGGAGATGGTCGTCACCGCGGCGATCTGAACCGCGGGCCGCGGGCCCGGCGGGCGCTCGACGGCGCACCGACGCGGCGCAGCCGCCGAAGGCCGGGCGTTGCCCGGCTCTTGCGTCGGCTCAGAGCCCCAGCCGCGCCAGTTCACCGCGCCCCTGGCGCACGAGCTCGGGTTCGTCGCCGCTGAGGTCGATGACCGTGGTCGGCTCCATCGCGCAGGCGCCGGCATCGACCACGGCCTGCAGCACCTTCTCGAAGCGCCTGCGGATCTCGCCGGCGTCGTTCATCGGGTGCTCGTCGCCCGGCGCGATGAAGGTGGTGGCCAGCAGCGGCTCGCCGAACAGCGCCAGCAGTTCCTGCAGCACCTTGTGGTCGGGCACACGCAGGCCGATGGTGCGCCGGCTGGGGTGCGAGAGCCGTCGCGGCACTTCCTTGGTGGCCTCGAGGATGAAGGTGTAGGGCCCGGGCGTGCCCAGCTTGAGCAGCCGGTACTGGCGGTTGTCGACGCGCGCGAAGCGGGCCAGCTCGCTCAGGTCCCTGCACAGCAGCGTGAGGTGGTGCTTGTCGTCGACCTGGCGGATGCGGCGCAGGTTCTCGGCCGCGGCCTTGTCGTCCAGGCGGCACACCAGCGCGTAGCTGCTGTCGGTGGGCACGGCGGCGATGCCGCCGGCCTGCAGGATGGCCGCGGCCTGCTTCAGCAGCCGCGGTTGCGGGTTCTGCGGGTGGACTTCGAAGTGCTGCGACATCGGTTCTTCTTTGCGTCAGGTGCGGCGCGGCCGGCGCGCTGGCGCGGCCGCGCCGTGGCGCAGCGTCACTCCACCGTCACCGGTATCTTCCCGATCTTCGCCTGCCACTCGCGGGGCGCCGTGTTGTGCACGCTGGTGCCCTGTGCATCCACGGCCACCGTCACCGGCATGTCGACGACGTCGAACTCGTAGATGGCCTCCATGCCGAGGTCGGCAAAGCCCACCACCGGCGCGGCCTTGATGGCCTTGGCCACCAGGTAGGCCGCACCACCCACGGCCATCAGGTAGGCGCTGCCGTGTTTCTTGATGGCCTCGATGGCGGTGGGGCCGCGCTCGGCCTTGCCGATCATCGCGATCAGCCCCGTCTGGGCCAGCATCATCTCGGTGAACTTGTCCATGCGCGTGGCGGTGGTCGGGCCGGCGGGGCCCATCACCTCGTCGCGCACCGGGTCGACCGGGCCGACGTAGTAGATGACGCGGTTGGTGAAGTCCACCGGCAGCTTCTCGCCCCTGGCCAGCATGTCCTGGATGCGCTTGTGCGCGGCGTCGCGGCCCGTGAGCATCTTGCCGTTGAGCAGCAGCGTCTGGCCGGGCTTCCAGGTGCGCACCTCGGCCGGCGTCAGCGCGTTGAGGTCGACGCGCTGGCTCCGCTTGTAGTCGGGTGCCCAGTTCACCTTGGGCCAGAGGTCGAGGCTGGGCGGCTCGAGGTAGGCCGGGCCCGAGCCGTCCATCACCACGTGGGCGTGGCGCGTGGCGGCGCAGTTGGGGATCATGGCCACCGGCTTGCCCGCGGCGTGCGTGGGGTAGGTGGCGATCTTCACGTCGAGCACGGTGGTCAGCCCGCCCAGGCCCTGCGCGCCGATGCCCAGCGCGTTGACCTTCTCGTAGAGCTCGATGCGCAGTTCTTCGAGCTTGTTCCGCGGGCCGCGCGCCAGCAGCTCGAACATGTCGATGGGCTCCATCAGCACTTCCTTGGCCAGCATCATGGCTTTCTCGGCCGTGCCGCCCACGCCTATGCCCAGCATGCCCGGCGGGCACCAGCCGGCGCCCATCGTCGGCACCGTCTTCATCACCCAGTCGACCAGGCTGTCGCTGGGGTTCATCATGATGAACTTGCTCTTGTTCTCGCTGCCGCCGCCCTTGGCCGCGACCGTGACGTCGAGCTTGTTGCCCGGCACCACCGTCATGTGGATGACGGCCGGCGTGTTGTCCTTGGTGTTCTTGCGCTCGAAGATGGGGTCGGCCAGCATGCTGGCGCGCAGCGGGTTGCCGCTGTCGTTGTAGGCGCGGCGCACGCCTTCATTGACGGCGTCTTCGACGCTGCCCGGGAAGCCCTCGAAGCGCACCTCCATGCCGATCTTCAGGAACACATTGACGACGCCGGTGTCCTGGCAGATCGGCCGGTGGCCCTCGGCGCACATGCGGCTGTTGGTGAGGATCTGGGCGATGGCGTCCTTGGCCGCGGGCGAGGCTTCGCGCTCATAGGCCCGCGCGAGGTGGCTGATGAAGTCGGCCGGGTGGTAGTAGCTGATGTACTGCAGCGCTGCGGCGACGGTCTCGACGAGGTCGTTCTGGCGGATCGTGGTCATGGTCGTTGCCCCGACGAAGGGGCCCCTGGTTGACAGTCCCCGATTCTAGAAGTGGCTTGCTGAACGGCGGCCTACAAACAGCGTCGCTTCCCAGAGTGCCGCGTCAGCGCCGACCGGCCCGGCGACGCCCTTGCCGTCCCGCTCGCAAGCAGGCGACATTCGCAGATGAGCCAGCATGGCATTGCCGAAGGCCGGCAGGGCATCGTGCTTCTGCATGGCGAGGAGCAGGAAGGCCACGCAGGCCGCGTAGTAGGCCAGCAAGAGCCCGCCTTCCCAGCGCGCGATGACGCGCCCGGCGACGAACACCGGCAGGCACGCCAGCGTCACGGCCGGCATGACCCAAACGTCGAAGGCCTGCACGGCCGGCGCGATGACCAGGCCGCCGCCGGCCACCAGCCCCGACAACCCCAGGCAGCCCAGGATGTCGAAGACGTTGCAGCCCACGACCTGGCCCACCGCGATGTCGGTCGTGCCGCCGCGCACGGCGCCCACCGACACCGCGATCTCGGGCGTGCTGGTGCCCAGGGCAACGGTGGTCAGCCCGGCCACCGGTGGCGAGATGCCGAACGACGGCACCCGCGCTGGAGGCGCTGCGCACCAGCAGGTGGGCGCCCAGCACCAACCCGGCCAGGCCGGCGACGAAGGTCAGCAGGTTCTGTGTGCCCGCCGGCTGCGCCGGATCAGTGCGGGCGCTTGATGCTGTGCGACATCAGCCGGTCGGCGTAGGCGATGGCCAGCGCCGAGAACAGGAAGGCGATATGGATCAGTGTCTGCCACAGCAGCACCTTGTCGCTGTAGTTCTCGGCGTTGATGAAGGTCTTGAGCAGGTGGATGCTGCTGATGCCGATGATGGCCGTGGCCAGCTTGACCTTGAGCACGCTGGCGTTGACATGGCTCAGCCACTCGGGCTGGTCGGGGTGGTCTTCGAGCTTCATGCGCGAGACGAAGGTCTCGTAGCCGCCGACGATGACCATGATCAGCAGGTTGCTGATCATCACCACGTCGATGAGGCCCAGCACGACGAGCATGATCACCGTCTCGTTGAGCTGCGGCACCCAGTCGGCGCTGGCCTTGTAGCCGATGCTGGTGACGAGCAGCCGCAGCGCCTTCTCGTTGCCGAAGACGGCCTCGATGAGGTGGGTGAGTTCGACCCAGAAGTGAAAGACGTAGACGCACTGCGCGACGATCAGGCCGAGGTACAGCGGCAGCTGCAGCCAGCGGGTGGCGAAGATGAAGCGGGGCAACGCCGACATCTGCGGGTCGGTGCGGGGGGTCGGAAGTGACATGCGGTGACAGGCCTGGATGATTCGGGGTAATCCCGTGGTCCGAAATTGTAGATGGGCCACCATCGCGGCATGACGGCCGAGCAAGGCCCCGGTGTGCGTAAGGGGTCCGTCAGAGCGCGCCCTTAGCTTTCGATCCTCAAGTGCAGCCAATCAACAGCAGGAGACCCGCATGTCCGACGATCGCCCCACCGAATTGAAGACCCATCAGCCGCCGGCCTCGCTGGTGGCGGCGGCCCGGGTGTCGGGCATGGCGGCCTACCAGGCCCTGGTCGACGAGGCCGAGCGCGACTTCGAGGGCTACTGGGCCCGCCTGGCGCGCGAGTTCGTGAGCTGGAAGACGCCCTTCACCCAGGTGCTGGACAGCAGCAAGGCGCCTTTCTTCAAGTGGTTCCAGGACGGCACGCTGAACGTCAGCTACAACTGCCTGGACCGCAACATCGAGCGCGGCCTGGGCGACAAGACGGCGATCATCTTCGAGGCCGACGACGGCGCCGTCACCAAGGTCAGCTACCGCGCGCTGCTCGACAAGGTGAGCCAGTTCGCCAACGCGCTGCGCGCCCGCGGCGTGAAGATGGGTGACCGCGTCGTCATCTACATGAGCATGAGCGTCGAGGGCGTGGCCGCGATGCAGGCCTGCGCGCGCATCGGCGCCGTCCACTCGGTGGTGTTCGGCGGCTTCAGCGCCCAGAGCGTGCGCGACCGCGTGCAGGACGCCGGCGCGGTGATGATCATCACCGCCGACGAGCAGCTGCGCGGCGGCAAGCAGCTGCCGCTGAAGAGCATCGTCGACGAGGCCATCGGTCTGGGCGGCTGCGAGACGATCCAGAACGTCATCGTCTACAAGCGCACCGGCGGCAACATCGCCTGGAACCCGTCGCGCGACCGCTGGCTGCACGAGGAACTGGCCGGCCAGAGCACCACCTGCGAGCCCGCGTGGGTGGGCGCCGAGCACCCGCTGTTCCTGCTCTACACCTCGGGCAGCACCGGCAAGCCCAAGGGCGTGCAGCACAGCACCGGCGGCTACCTGCTGCACGCCGCGCTGACCACGGCCTGGACCTTCGACCTCGGGGCCGACGATGTCTTCTGGTGCACGGCCGACATCGGCTGGGTCACCGGCCACAGCTACATCACCTATGGCCCGCTGGCGCTGGGCGGCACCGAGGTCGTGTTCGAGGGCGTGCCCACCTACCCGGCGGCCGACCGCTTCTGGAAGACCATCGAGAAGCACAAGGTCAGCATCTTCTACACCGCGCCCACGGCCATCCGCAGCCTGATCAAGGCCGCCGAGGGCAACGCCGCGGTGCACCCGGCGCGCAGCGACCTGTCGAGCCTGCGCATCCTGGGCACGGTGGGCGAACCCATCAACCCCGCGGCCTGGGAGTGGTACTACAAACACGTGGGCGGTGAGCGCTGCCCCATCGTCGACACCTTCTGGCAGACCGAGACCGGCGGCCACGTCATCACGCCGCTGCCGGGCGCCACGCCTATGGTGCCGGGTTCGTGCACGCTGCCCTTCCCGGGCATCGCCGCGGCCATCGTCGACGAGACCGGCGCCGACGTGCCCAACGGCAGCGGCGGCATCCTGGTCATCAAGAAGCCCTGGCCGAGCATGATCCGCACGATCTGGGGCGACCCCGATCGTTTCGTCAAGAGCTACTACCCGCCGGAGCTCAAGGGCTACTACCTGGCCGGCGACGGCGCCATCCGCGACAAGGGCACCGGCTACTTCACCATCACCGGCCGCATCGACGACGTGCTCAACGTCAGCGGCCACCGCATGGGCACGATGGAAATCGAGAGCGCGCTGGTCAGCTGCACCGAGCTGGTCGCCGAAGCCGCCGTGGTGGGCCGCCCCGACGACACCACCGGCGAGGCCATCTGCGCCTTCGTCGTGCTCAAGCGTGCACGCCCCGCCGGCGACGAGGCCAAGGCCATCGCCAAGCAGCTGCGCGACTGGGTGGGCAAGGAGATCGGCCCCATCGCCAAGCCCAAGGACATCCGTTTCGGCGACAACCTGCCCAAGACGCGCAGCGGCAAGATCATGCGCCGGCTGCTGCGGTCCATCGCCAAGGGCGAGGCGATCACGCAGGACACTTCCACGCTCGAGAACCCGGCGATCCTGGATCAGTTGACGCAAGCCAACTGATCCAGCCGCCGAAGGCGGAAGGCGCGTAGCGCCCGGATCGACGGGTTCGGGGTTCACTCATATCGCGTAGCGAGGTGGGTGAACACCAGAATCCGGCGCAGATCACCACGGTCCGTGCGCTACAGTGCCCGCAGGAGACACCGCCATGCCCCTGGTCCTCGTCGGAACGCTGCTGCTCATCGCCCGCATGGCCGAATTCGGTCCGTTCGCCGCCATGTCCTGGTGGCTGGTTGCCGCGCCCTTTGCGGCCGCCGTGGTGTGGTGGAGCTTTGCCGACAACAGTGGCTGGACGCAACGCCGCGTGATGAACAAGTTGGAGCGCAAGAAGACCGATCGGCGCGAGAAGGCGATGGATGCGCTGGGCCTGAGGACCGGGCGCGAGCGCCAGGCCACGCGCTCCAAGCAGGACGCGGCGCGGCGCAATTCACCGCCGCCCGCACCGCCGGCGGCGCCGCCCGCCGAGCCACCGCGGCGCGACCCGCGGCTCTAGTTCACTCGAGGTCCAGCACCGCCCCGGTGCTGGCGCTCGACGCGTTCTTCGCGAACTTCGCCAGCACGCCGCGTGTGTAGCGCGGCGCGGGCTGCCGCCACGCCGCGCGGCGGCGCGAGATCTCGGCCTCGTCGACGTTCAGCTGCAGCAGCAGGCGGTGGGCATCGATGGTGATGCTGTCGCCCTCGTGCACCAGCGCGATCAGGCCGCCGGCATAGGCCTCGGGAGCGACGTGGCCGACCACCATGCCCCAGGTGCCGCCCGAGAAGCGGCCGTCGGTGATCAGGCCCACGCTTTCGCCCAGGCCCTGGCCGATCAGCGCACCGGTGGGCGCCAGCAT
>PNKD01000063.1 GCA_013822265.1 Leptothrix sp. (in: b-proteobacteria) | reverse complement strand
GCCACCAGGTTGCCGCGCGCCGTGTAGCGAAAGGCGTTGGCCGGGTCCTCGACGATCGCCTCGCACGCGAAGGCCACGCCCGGCGTGTAGGCCAGCGCGAGGTCGCGCTGGTTGATCATCTGCTTGGTGGCGCTGATGCTCAGCTTGCCCGGCGTCGGGAACTCGTGGTACTCCAGCGCGGCCAGCTTGAGGTCGGCTGCCTGCTGTTCGTTGCTCGACATCGCTCGGGTCTCCTGATGGGTGCCGCTCGCGTGGCTCGGCGAGGCCGGGCCGCTATCGGAGCGGGGCGTGATTGTAGGAGCGCAGTTTCGGCGGTGCGGCCTGCACGGCCATGCGCGAAACTGCGTAGTGGGCACCTCTTCGTCGCGGCCAATACTCGGCCAGACCTGCCATGACCCCGACCCCGACAACGACCTTCCCTGGCCCGGTGCGGCCGCGCCGTTGGCGGCGCGCGCTGCTGTGGGGCGCGCTGGTCGCGCTGCTGGGCGTGGCACAGACGCTGCTGGTGGCGCTGACGCTCAGCTTCGAGTCGTCGCGCGCGCAGGACGAGGCCGACAGCGTCGCCGCCGAAGTGGCCGCCGAGGTGCGCCGCGATCTCGTCGGCGTGGTTCAGTCGTTGCAGGCGCTGGGCTGGGACGAGGCCGAGGGCGCGCCACGACGCGCTGCCGCCGAAGCGCTGCTGCTCGGCCGGCGCGACCTCAAGCAGCTCGAGTGGCGCACGCCCGCACTGGCCGTGAGCGACAGCGTCGACACGCCCTACCGGCCGACCCTGTTCAGCATGATGCCGCGGCAGCACCTGTCCATCGATGCCGAACTCGCCTGCAACGCCGCCCGCCGCACCGCGGCACCGTCCTTCTCGCGCAGCTACTACGTGCCGCTGCAGGACGGCAAGGGCAAGGAGATCATCGACCTGTGCGTGCCGCTGCAGCGCGCCGGGCGAGAGGTCGGTTTCCTGGTCGGCAGCTTCGCTCTGGCCGAGCTGCTGGAGACCGCGCTCGCAACACGCCAGCTGAGGCGCCACGAAGTCACCTTCATAGAAGGCGACGGCACCCGGCTGGCGCGCGCCGGCGTGCCGCGCGGCGCCGGCGTCTACGTCGCCGAGCGTGTCGTCGACCTGCCCGGCACGACGCTTCAGCTGCGCGCCGACAGCGGCAGCGGCCGGCCCCGCCTCATTCCCAACCTGGCCACCGCGCTGGTGCTGGGCCTTTCGATCGTGCTCTTCGGCCTGCTGCTGCTGCTGGCACGCGACGTGCGCCGCCGTGCCCAAGCCGAGGGCGCGCTGGCCGAGGCGCTGGCCTTTCGCAAGGCGATGGAGGACTCGTTGTCCACCGGGCTGCGCGCGCGCGACCTGCGCGGCGCCATCACCTACGTCAATCCGGCGTTCTGCGCCATGGTGGGCTTCAGCGCCGACGAGATCCTGACCGCCGGCAGGCTGCCGTCGCGTGGGGCCGAGGCCCCTGCGCCGGCGGCGCTGCGCGCGCCGCCGTACTGGCCCCCCGAGTACGCCGAGGACTACCTGCGCCGCCAGCGCCAGCGGCTGGACGTCGACGGCCGCCTGAGCGGCGAATCGCGCGACGCCCGCGAAGGCTACGAGACGGTGTTCATGCGCAAAGGCGGCGAGCGCTTCCCGGTCATGATCTACGAGGCGCCGCTGGTCGATGGCAGCGGCCGCCACACCGGCTGGATGAGCGCCGTGCTCGACCTCAGCGCGCAGCGCCGCGTCGAGGAGTTCTCGCGCCAGCAGCAGGACCGCCTGCAGGCCACCGCCCGCCTGGCCACCGTGGGCGAGATGGCCTCGCTGCTGAGCCACGAGCTGAACCAGCCGCTGGCCGCGATCGCCAGCTACGCCAGCGGCTCGCTGAACCTGCTGGCCGACGCCGAGATGGCGCGCGACGCAGCCACGCCGGCGATGCTGCAGGGCGCGCTGGAGCGCATCGCCGAACAGGCCGAGCGTGCCGGCCGCGTCATCAAGAGCGTGCACGACTTCGTGCGCCGGCGCGAGCAGCTGCACGAGACCGTGGCCGCCGAACGCCTGTTCGAGGCCGTGCTGCCGCTGGCCCGCCTGCAGGCGCGCAAGAGCGGCACGCGCATCGAGCTCGACCTGCCGCCCGTCGCGACCGCGACCGAGAGTGAGGCCGGCGTACCGGCCCAGCGCGGCACCCGGGTTCGCTGCGACCGCACGATGGTCGAGCAGGTGCTGCTGAACCTCGCGCGCAACGGCATCCAGGCCATGGAGGCCACCACGCCTGCGGCCGAACGTGTGCTGACACTGCGGGTGCGCCAGACCCATGCGCGCTGGGTCACGCTGTCGGTCATCGACGCCGGCCCCGGCATACCGCCCGAGGTGGCCGGCAAGCTCTTCACACCCTTTTTCACCACCAAGCCCGAAGGCATGGGCCTGGGCCTGAGCCTGTGCCGCACGGTCATCGAGCAGCACGGCGGCGCCCTCGACCACGGCCCCGGGCCGGGCGGGCGCGGCACCGAGTTCCGTTTCACGCTGCCGGCGCCCGTGGCCGGGGCCGCGGCGAACACGGCGCCGGCGGGTGAGCCGAACAGCGCCGACAGCCTGCCCAGCCCGCACTGAGGGCTGCACCGCGGCGCCCGCATACTTGCGTAGTCGGCCACCCCCGTCGCTGCCCCCGATGTCGCTCGATCCCAGCCTTGGCATTCCCGTTGTCTACCTCGTCGACGACGAGGACGTCGTGCGCGACGCACTGGCCTGGCTGCTGCGTTCGCGCCGGCTGTTGTCCGAGGGATTCGCCAGCGCCGAGGCCTTCGAGGCCTACGTGGCGGCGCGGCCGTCGCCCTGGCCCAGCGCGCCATCGTGCCTGCTGCTGGACGTGCGCATGCCCGGCACCAGCGGGCTGGTGCTGTTCGAGCGCCTGGTCGAGCGCGGGCTGTTGCCGGCGCTGCCGGTGATCTTCCTCACCGGCCACGGCGACGTGCCCACCGCAGTGGCCGCCGTCAAGCGCGGCGCCTTCGACTTCGTCGAGAAGCCCTTCTCCAACAACGCCCTCGTCGACCGCGTGGAGCTGGCGCTGCAGCTCAGCGCGCAGGCCCTGCTGCAACGCCGCGCCGGCAACGCCACCGCACGCGCGCTGGCCGAGCTGACCGAGCGCGAGCGCGAGGTCATGCGCCGCGTCATCGAAGGCCGGCTCAACAAGCTCATCGCCGACGAGCTGCAGATCAGCGTGCGCACGGTGGAAGTGCACCGCGCCCGCATCTTCGACAAGATGAACGTGAAGTCGGCGGTCGAACTGGCCAACCTGCTGCGCGGCAGCGACGCCGCGGCCGAAGGCGGGTGATGGCCGGCGAATTCGATCTCATCGCGCGCTACTTCACGCGCCCGCCGCGGGCCGGTGCAACCGCCGGCGACGGGGCGTCGCGTGCGCTGGCCGGCGTCGCGCTGGGCATCGGCGACGACTGCGCGCTGCTGCAACCCACAGCGGGCATGCAGCTGGCCGTGTCGACCGACATGCTCGTCGAGGGCCGGCACTTCCTGTCCACCGTGCCGCCGGACCGGCTGGGCCACAAGGCGCTGGCCGTCAACCTCAGCGACCTCGCGGCCTGCGGCGCCGAGCCGCTGGCCTTCACGCTGGCGTTGGCGCTGCCGCGGGGCGACGAGGCCTTCCTGGCGCCCTTCGCGCGGGGCCTGTTCGCGCTGGCCGACGCGTACCACATCGAGCTCGCGGGGGGCGACACCACCGCCGGGCCGCTGAACATCTGCATCACCGTCTTCGGCCAGGTGCCGGCGGGGCAGGCGCTGCTGCGCAGCGGCGCACGGCCCGGCGACGAGCTCTGGGTCAGCGGCAGCGCTTTGGGCGACGCGCGGCTGGCGCTGGAGGCCTTTCGCGGCCGCGCGCAGCTGCCCGGCGACGGCTTCGAGACCGTGCGCCGCGCGATGGAACTGCCGCAGCCGCGCGTGGCGCTGGGTCTGGCGCTGCGCGGCGTGGCCAGCAGCGCCATCGATCTCAGCGACGGCCTGCTCGGCGACCTGGGCCATGTGCTGAAGCGCTCGGGCGTGGGCGCCGTCGTCGACGTCGATGCGCTGCCGCGCAGCGCCCACCTGGCCGCGCAGGCGGGCCCGCTGCAGCACGAGTGCCTGCTCGCCGGTGGCGACGACTACGAACTGCTCTTCACCGCCCCGGCCGCAGCGCATGCGGCCGTGCGTGCCGCCGGCAAGGCGGCGGGCGTGGCGCTGAGCCGCTGCGGGCGCATCGAGGCCGCGCCCGGCCTGCGCGTGGTCGACGCCGCCGGCCGTGCCGTGGCCACGCCGTGGCACGCCTTCGACCACTTCGCCTGAACCGGCGGCGCGAGTGACTGCCCTGCAACGACCGACGGCCGCCTTCATGCTGCGCCACCCGGCGCATGCCGTGGCGCTGGGCTTAGGCAGCGGCCTGTCGCCCATGGCGCCCGGCACGGTGGGCACGCTGTGGGGCTGGCTGAGCTTTCTCGTGCTGTCGCGCTGGCTCGACGACTTCGGCTGGGGCCTGGCCATCGCCGCCGGGCTGCTGCTGGGCCAGTGGGCCTGCACGCGCACGGCGCAGCACCTGGGCGTGGCCGACCCCGGCGCCATCGTCTGGGACGAGATCGTGGCCTTCTGGATCGTGCTGTGGCTGCTCACGCCGGCGTCGTGGTGGAACCAGCTGCTGGCGTTTGCCGTGTTCCGCTACTTCGACGCCGCCAAGCCGGGCCCGGTGGCCTGGGCCGACCAGCGCTACAAGCTGCAGCCCGGCCAGGCCATGGGCTGGCGCCAGGGCTGGGGCATCCTCTTCGACGACCTGGTGGCGGCAGGCTGCACGCTGCTGCTGCTGGCGCTGAGCGCGCGGCTGTGGAACTGAACCCCTTCGAACCCGCCGTGCTGGCGTTGGCCGACACGCTGCGCCGCCGCGGTTGGCGCCTGGCCACGGCCGAGAGCTGCACCGGCGGGCTGATCGCCGCGGCCTGCACCGCCGTGGCCGGCTCCAGCGACTGGTTCGAGCGCGGCTTCGTGAGCTACAGCAACGCCGCCAAGACCGAGCTGCTGGGCGTGCTGCCCGGCCTCATCGACCACCATGGCGCCGTCAGCGAAGAGGTGGCGCTGGCGATGGCCGGCGGTGCGCTGAGCCACGCGCCGGTGCAGCTGGTGGTGGCCGTCACCGGCATCGCCGGGCCGGGCGGCGCGGTGCCGGGCAAGCCGGTGGGCACGGTGTGGCTGGCCTGGGGCACGGCCGGCGGCCTGCAGGCCGAACGCCTGCAGCTGCCCGGTGACCGCAACGCCGTGCGTGCGGCGACCGTGCATGCCGCGCTGCGGCGCCTGCTCGAACGCGCCTCAGGCTGAGGTTGCAGTCGTCGCCAGGCGTGCGCCCAGCTCGCTCGCCGGCATCGGCCGGCCGAACAGGTAGCCCTGCTGCAGCACGCAGCCCAGTTTGAGCAGCAGGTCGCGCTGCGCCGTCTCTTCGACGCCCTCGGCCACCACCGTGATCTGCAGCGCCTGCGCCATCGCCATGATGGCCTGCGTGAGCGCGTGGTCGTCGGCGTCGTGCGGCAGGTCGCGCACGAAGCTGCGGTCGATCTTCAGCTTGTCGGGCTTGAGCAGCTTCAGGTAGCTCGGCGACGAGTAGCCGGTGCCGAAGTCGTCGATGGACAGCAGGGCGCCGGCCTCGCGCAGGCCGGCAATGGTGCGCAGCGCGCCGTCGGTGTCGGCCAGCAGCGCGCTCTCGGTGAGCTCGATCTCGAGCTCACCGCGTTTCATGCCGTGGCGGCGCATCGCCGCGCGCACGGCGTCGGGCAGGCCGGTGAGCTGGTCGTGCATGGCCATGCGGTGCAGCTCGTCGTTCTTGCTCTGCAGCTCGCCGAAGAGATCGAGCAGGCGCGCGCGCACGTCGTTGAGATAGCGCCCGAGCTGGCCCAGTTCGTCGGCGCGGGGCCAGTGCTGCAGTGGCGTCGGCTCGCGCGAGGCAAGGGTGCCGGCCTGCTCGCGCAGCCGGTTGATCGGGCGCAGCACGCGCACCGAGAGCACGCCCGCCAGTACCAGCATGCCCACCAGCACCTGCGCGGCCAGCACGGCGGCCAGCTGGCGCGTGCGCACGGCCAGCATCTGGTCGATCTCGGTGTCGTCGAACTGCAGGCGCAACCGCGCCACGCTCTGGCCTTCGTGCAGCACGGGCGTCTCGGCCACCACCACGGGCGTCTGCGCCGGGCAGCGCCGGCGCGCAACGCGCATCGGTGCGGCGGCGGGCTGCAGGTCGAGCACCTCGACGCCGCACACCGAGGGCTCGGCGACGATGCGGTCCGCCGCGGCCTGCAGGCCGGGCTCGCTCAGCGTCCAGGCCGGGACGGTGACCAGCGAGGCCGCCAGCAACCGCGCGGCCGCGCGGTTGCGCTCGACGATGGGTGCGTGCAGGGCGCGCGAGAAGTGGGCGTCCAGCGCCAGCCCGGCCAGCGCCGGCAGCACCATGCCGGCGATGATCGCCAGCAGGATGGTGCTGCGAATGGAAAAGTGGCTTGGACGCACTGGCGGGACGAAGCGCATGGGGTCGGTCATTGCCATTTCGGCGCGCGGCGAGGCATCTTGAGTGCGTGCCGGCTGCGCCAGGTTAGGCTCGCGCCATGAACGTGCTGCTGTGTGGCGACTTCGACGCCGCCGAGCGCGCGCGCTGGCAGCAGGCGCTGGCCGCCGCGCTGCCCGAGGCCCGCTGGCTCGACGAGGCCGCCGCCCAGGCGCGGCCCGAACTCGCGCAGGCGGCCGTCGTCGCCAACCCGCCGCCGGGCAGCCTGCAGGGCCTGCCGCGCTTGCGCCTGATCCAGAGCCTATGGGCCGGCGTCGACCGCCTGCTGGCCGACCCCACGTTGCCCGCCGGCGTGCCCGTGGCGCGCATGGTCGACCCGGCGATGAACGCCGCCATGGCCGAGACCGCGCTGTGGGCCGTGCTGTCGCTGCACCGCGGCTTCTTCGAGTACGCGCGGCGCCAGCGCGCGGGGCGCTGGCAGGTGCACGCGCAGCGCCGTGCCGACGAGGTGAACGTGCTCGTGCTGGGCCAGGGCGAGATGGGCCGCCATGCCGCCGCGCGCCTGGCGCAGCAGGGTTACGCGGTGCACGGCTGGCGGCGCGACGGCACGCCGCTGGCGCCGCTGCTGGCGCAGGCGCAGATCGTCGTCAACCTGCTGCCGCTGACGCCCGAGACCCGGGGCCTGCTCGACGCCGCCTTCTACGCCGCGCTGCCGCCGCAGGCCTCGCTCGTGAACCTGGCGCGCGGTGCACACGTCGTCGATGCCGACTTGCTGGCGGCGCTGGACCGCGGGCGGCTGCGCCACGCCGTGCTCGACGTCTTCAACACCGAGCCGCTGCCGCCGAGCCACCCCTACTGGCAGCACCCGCGCGTGACGCTGCTGCCCCACGCCGCGGCGCTGACCGACCCGCGCAGCGCCGCCGTGGTGGCGGCGGCCAACCTGCGCGCAGCGCTGGCGGGTGCGCCGGTGGCGCACCGCGTCGACCGCGAACGCGGCTACTGACGCGAAGGCCGCGCTCAGCGCTGCAGCGCCAGCCCGCGCAGCGGCGCACCGCTGCGCGCCGGCTGCAGCGCCATCAGCGCCAGCTGGCGCAGCGCCGGCCAGGGGTCGCGCGGCCAGTCCGGGTGTTTCAGGCCCTTGACGATGCCGTCGCATATGCTCGCCGCTTCCAGCAGCCGGGCGATCTCGTGGCCGGCCAGCAGCGGCAGCACGCGCTCGAAGAGCTTCTCCTTCAGCCCCCAGGCGCGTGCCTCCTTCAGCGCCAGCGGCAGCGGCTTGCCGTCGTCGAGCGCGGCGCGGCCGCGCGCCAGCGCGCGGATGTCGTCGGCCAGCGTCCAGTGCACGAGCACGGCGGCCTCGCCCTCGTGCCGCAGGCCGTCGAGCACACGCAGCGCGCGCGCCACCTTGCCCGTCCACACGGCCTCGGACAGCTTGGTGACGTCGAAGCGCGCCACGTTCAGCACCGCGGCCTCGACCTGCTCGAAGCTCAGTTCACCGGCCGGATGCAGCAGCGCGAGCTTCTGCAGCTCCTGGTGGGCGGCCAGCAGGTTGCCTTCGACGCGGTCGGCGAAGAAGGCCAGCGTGCGCTGCCCCTCCTCGCCACCCCGCACGCACTGGCCCTGGCGCTTCAGGCGCTGCGCCAGCCACGCGGGCAGGGCCTGGCGCTCCAGCGTCTCGACACGCAGCATGGCGCCGGCGGCATCGAGCGCCGCGAACCACGCCGCCTTCTGCTGCTGGTAGTCGAGCCGCGGCAGCGTCACCAGCGTCAGCACGTCATCACTTTCGACACCGCGCAGGCGCTCGCAGTAGCGCTGCAGCGCTTCCGCGCCTTCCTTGCCCGGCTTGCCCGAGGGGATGCGGATCTCGATCAGCCGGCGTTCGGCGAACAGGCTCATGGCCTGCGCCGCGCCGAGCACGCCGCTCCAGTCGAAGTGCGCGCCGCTGACGGTGAAGACCTGGCGCTCGCCGTAACCCGCGGCGCGCGCCGCGGCGCGGATGGCGTCGCCGGCCTCCTGGGCGAGCAGCGGCTCGTCGCCGTGCACGGTGTACAGCGGTTTCAGCCCGCGTGCGAGCTGGGCCTCGAGCTGGTCGGGGCGGACCTGCATGACGCTCAGACCCGAGCGGCCGCCAGGCGCCGCATCACTTGCGCCACCACGTCGGCCTGCATCTCGCGGAAGAGCTCGGCCTCCTCGGCCTCCTTGGCCAGCGCCTGCGTCTCGCTGTAGCTGACGTCGCGCGCCAGCAGCAGTTCGGCACGCGGGATCAGCTCGCGCCCCGAGGGCGTCTGGGCACGGAAGTTGAACTTCAGCCGCAGCCGCACTTCGCGCACCTGGGCCGCCGCGGTGCTGGCCACGACGCTGCGTTCACGGGTGTCGTCCAGGGCCTGCAGCACCACCTGGGCCTGCGCCGGGTTGTCGAGCACGCGCACCTGCTTGAGCAGCTCGCGGCGCAGGTCTTCGGCCAGCGGCGAGCGCGGTGCAAAACCGGTCAGCGCGATGCTCTGGAAGGCCAGCGTGGGCGGCCGCCGCAGCGCGAACCCGCAGCCCCCCAGCAGGCCCGCGGCCAGCAGCAGCAGGACGCGGCGGCCGGCGCGGGCCGTATCAGACAACGACGTTCACCAGCCGGCCCGGCACGATGACGACCTTCTTCGCCGGCTTGCCTTCGGCGAAGCGAACGAACCCGGGGGCGGCCAGCGCCGCGGCCTCGATGTCGTGCCGCGTCGCGTTGGCCGGCACGCGGATCGCGCCGCGCAGCTTGCCACCGACCTGCAGCACCAGTTCGACCTCGTCCTGGACCAGCGCGGCCTCGTCGACCTGCGGCCACGGCGCACGCACGATCTCGCCGTGCTGGGCTTCGAAACCGAGCTCGCGCCAGAGCGCGAACGCGATGTGCGGCGCGGCGGGGTAGAGCGTGCGCAGCAGCATGCCGAAGGCCTCGCGCTGTACCGCGGCATCGGCGGCGCCGGCGTCGTCGGCCAGCTTCGCGTCGTCGATGGCGTTGAGCATCTTCATCGCGCCCGAGACCACGGTGTTGTATTGCATGCGCTCGTAGTCGGCGCTGACCTGGCGCAGCAGCAGGTGCATCTCGCGGCGCAGCGCCGCGGCCGCCGGGCTCGCGCCGTCGAAGGTTGCCGCCGCCGTCGCCAGGCGCGGCGCCAGCCGCACGCCGCTGTTCCACAGCCGGCGCAGGAAGCGGAAGCTGCCCTCCGCGCCGCTGTCGCTCCAGGCCGCGCTCTGGTCAGGCGGGCCGGCGAACATCGTGAACAGGCGCGCCGTGTCGGCACCGAACTTGGCGATGATGTCCTTGGGCTCGACGACGTTGTTCTTGCTCTTGGACATCTTCTCGATGCCGCCCAGCCGCACCGGCAGGCCGTCGGCCCGCGCCGTGGCCGACACGGGCGCGCCGCGCTCGTCGTACTGCACCTCGACCTCGCTGGGATAGAACCAGCGCTTCTTGCCGCCTTCTTCCTCGCGGAAGAAGCTCTCGTTGAGCAGCATGCCCTGCGTGAACAGCCTGGTGAAGGGCTCGCTGAACTTCACCAGGCCGAGGTCGCGCATGGCCTTGGTCCAGAAGCGCGCGTACAGCAGGTGCAGCACGGCGTGCTCGATGCCGCCGATGTACTGGTCCATCGGCATCCAGTAGTCGTTGCGCGCGTCGACCATGGCGGCGTCGCTGTCGGGGCAGCAGTAGCGCATGTAGTACCAGGCGCTGTCGACGAAGGTGTCCATGGTGTCGGTCTCGCGCCGCGCCGGCCGGCCGCACTGCGGGCAGGCCACGTTCAGGAACGAGGCGCACCTGTTCAGCGGGTTGCCGCTGCCGTCGGGCACCAGGTCTTCGGGCAGCAGCACGGGCAGGTCGGCCTCGGGCACCGGCACGCTGCCGCAGCCGGGCAGGCCCGCCGCGCCGTCGCAATGGATGATGGGGATGGGCGTGCCCCAGTAGCGCTGGCGGCTAATGCCCCAGTCACGCAGCCGCCAGGTGGTCTTCTTCTCGCCCAGGCCGACCCCGTTGTGAGTCTTTGCGGCCAGCGCCGCGGCCATGGCGTCGACCGCCGCCTTGTAGCCCAGGCCGCTGTAGTTGTCGGAGTTGACGGTGACGCCGCGCGCCTTGTCGCTGTACCAGTCCTGCCAGCGTCCGTAGTCGAAGTGCTCGCCGTCGACCTGCACCACCTGCTGGATGGCGATGCCGTACTTCCTGGCGAAGGCGAAGTCGCGTTCGTCGTGCGCCGGCACGCCCATCACGGCACCGTCGCCGTAGCCCATCAGCACGTAGTTTCCCACCCACAGCGGCACCGCCAGGCCGGTGATCGGGTGCGTCACGCTCAGGTTCAGCGGCAGGCCTTCCTTCTCGCGCAGCGCCAGCTCGGCTTCGGTCGTGCCGCCCTTCTTGCAGTCTTCGATGAACGCGGCGATCGCCGGGTTGCCCTGGGCGGCCAGCGCGGCCAGCGGATGCTCGGGCGCCACGGCGCAGAAGGTGACGCCCATGAGGGTGTCGGCGCGTGTCGTGAAGACGTACATGCGCCCGTCCTGCACCAGCGCGCCGTCGGCGCCGCGGATGTCGTGCGTGAAGGCGAAGCGCACGCCTTCGCTCTTGCCTATCCAGTGCTCCTGCATCAGGCGCACGCGTTCGGGCCAGCCCTCGAGGTAATGCGGCACGGTGACGTCGTTGACGCCCGACAGCAGCTCGTCGGCGTACTGCGTGATGGCCAGGTAGTAGCCCGGGATCTCGCGCTTCTCCACCAGCGCGCCGCTGCGCCAGCCGCGGCCGTCGACCACCTGCTCGTTGGCCAGCACGGTCTGGTCGACCGGGTCCCAGTTGACGACCTGCGTCTTCTTGTAGGCCACGCCCTTGTCGAGCATCTTCAGGAAGAACCACTGGTTCCACTTGTAGTAGCCCGGGTCGCAGGTGGCGAGTTCGCGGCTCCAGTCGAAGGCCAGGCCCAGCGGCTGCATCTGGGCCTTCATGTCGGCGATGTTGGCGCGCGTCCACTGCGCCGGCGGCACGTGGTTGTCCATGGCCGCGTTTTCGGCCGGCAGGCCGAAGGCGTCCCAGCCCATGGGCATGAGCACGTTCATGCCCTTCATGCGCAGGTAGCGCGCCATCATGTCGTTGATGGTGTAGTTGCGCACGTGCCCCATGTGCAGCCTGCCGCTGGGGTAGGGCAGCATGCTGCAGGCGTAGAACTTCGGGCGCGAGGCGTCCTCGGTGACCTGGTTGGCGCCGCTGGTGGCCCAGTGCGCCTGCGCGGCGGCTTCGACTTCGGCGGGGACGTATTTCTCGTTCATGCGCCCGATTCTACGAAGCGGGCCTGCCCGCTTCGATGGCCAGGCAGGCTATTTGGCGGCGCCCGCGGCGGTGGTCTCGGTGACGAAGCCGACGCGCGTGAGCCCGGCCTGCTGCACCCAGCCCAGCACCTCGGCCACGCGACCATAGGGCACGCGGCTGTCGGCGCGCAGCTGCACCTCGGTGGCGGGGTCGCGCCGCGCGGCTTCGCGGGCGCGTTGCTCGATGGTGCTGCGCGCCTGATCGGCGGCCAGCGCCTGCTCGCCCAGGAAGAGGCCGCCCTGCGCGTCGATGGCCAGCGCCAGCAAGGCCGGCGCATCGCTGGGCGCGGCCGCCGCGCTCTGCGGCAGGTCAAGCTTGAGGCTGCTGGCCATCAGCGGCGCGGTGATGATGAAGATCACCAGCAGCACCAGCATCACGTCGATGAGCGGCGTCATGTTGATCTCGCTCATAGGCTGCGAGCCCGGGTTGCGTTCGAGCCGGCCGAAGGCCATGTTCAGTCGGCCTTGGCGCGGTCCAGCACCATTTGGCGCAGGTCGTGCGCGAAGCCTTCGAGCTCGGCCTCGCAGGCCGCCACCCACTTGCCGAAGACGTTGTAGGCCAGCACCGCGGGCACCGCCACGGCGATGCCCGCGGCGGTCATGATGAGGGCCTCGCCGATGGGGCCGCTGACCTTGTCCAGGCTGATGCTGCCGGCCGCGGCGATGCCCACCAGTGCGTGGTAGATGCCCCAGACGGTGCCGAACAGGCCCACGAAGGGCGCCGTGCTGCCCACGCTGGCCAGCAGCACCTGGCCGAACTGCAGGTGCGCCAGCCCGCGGTGCAGCGCGTCGCGCAGGCGCCGCGTGAGCTGCGCCTCGAGCCGGCCCTGGCTTTCCAGCGTGCCGCCCGCAGGGCGCGCCAGCGCGGCGTCGAGCAGCGGCACGAGAACACCTTCGCGATCGATGGCAGCCAGTCGTGCGCGGCCTTCATCCATCACGGCGGCGTCCCAGAAAGCCGGCACCGCGCGCACGATGTCGCCCTGGGCGCGGCGCAGCAGCCAGCCCTTCCACAGGATCAGCACCCAGGCCGAGACCGACATCGCCAGCAGCAGCAGCGCCACCGCGCGGCCGACGCCGTCGGTGGCGTTCCAGAAGGTCTCCAGGCCCTGCATGGTCCTCAATGCCCGTGGAGCACGAAACCGCGACCACCCAGTGGACGCCGCGGAACCGGCTCTGCCGGGCCGCTGGCGGCACCCCCGTGGCGGGGTGCGCTGAAGGCGCTTCGGGGGAGGGTCACTTCAGGCCCAGCACATCGTCCATGCCGTAAAGGCCGGTCTCGCGCGCGGCCAGAAAGCGCGCCGCGCGCAGGCTGCCGTCGGCATAGTTGGCGCGGCTGCTGCTCTTGTGCACGATCTCGATGCGCTCGCCGGTGCCGCAGAAGAGCGCCGTGTGCTCGCCGACGATATCGCCGCCGCGCAGCGTGGCAAAGCCGATGCTGCCGGGCACACGCTCGCCGGTGTGGCCGTGGCGGCTGAAGACGCCGTCCTTGGCGAGGTCGACACCCCGCGCCAGCGCCAGCACCTCGCCCATGGCCAGCGCGGTGCCGCTGGGCGCGTCGACCTTGTGGCGGTGGTGGGCTTCGAGCACCTCGACGTCGTAGCCCGGCCCGAGGGCCAGCGCGGCCTGCTGCAGCAGCCGCAGCATGACGTTGACGCCGACGCTCATGTTGGCGGCGAACACCGTCGCCACCTGTCGTGCGTGGGCGGCGATCTGCGCCTTCTCTTCGGCCGAGAAGCCGGTGGTGCCGATGACGGCGCGCACCCCGAGATCGCGGCACACCGCGAGGTGGGCCAGCGTGCCTTCGGGCCGCGTGAAGTCGATGAGCACGTGGGCGCCGGCCAGGCCGGCCTGCAGATTGGCGGTGACCGCCACGCCCGTTTCGCGCCCCGCGAAGGCGCCGGCGTCCTGGCCCAGCGCCGGGCTGCCGGGCAGGTCGAGCGCGCCGCTGAGCGCGCAGTCGCCGCTGGCCAGCAAGGCGTCGATGAGCATGCGACCCATGCGGCCCCCAGCGCCGGCCACGGCGATGTTCAGCATGTGTCCCCGCCGGCCACGGCAGTGTTCAGCATGACGTCAGCTCTTCTCGAGCGGCGGGTAGTCGCGCACCGGGCCCATGGGCTCGACGGGCGCGGCCTCGCGCTTGGGCGGCAACGGCAGCGCGGCGCGCTCTTCCTGCGTCAGCTCGAGCTTAGGTGCGCGCAGGTCCTTGTAGCGGCTGATCGAGGCGACGAAGTCGCGCTCGGTGGGCAACGGCGGCGCCTCGATGGACTTGACCACGTCCTTCTCGAAATGCACGACGACGCTGCGGCGCTGCGCTTCGGCGCCCGGGCGGCGCAGCGTGAAGATGTAGTCCCAGCGGTCGGCGTGGAAGGGGTCGGCGATGAACGGCGTGCCCAGCGCCTCGCGCACCTGCTGTCGCGTCAGCCCGGGCTTGACGAGCGCCACCTGCTCCTGGGTGATGGCGTTGCCCTGCACGATGTCGATGCGGTAGGGCGTGATCAGGCCGAACAGGCTGTCGGTGCGCTGCAGCGACTCGCAGCCCGAGAGCAGCAGCCCACCGAGCACGGCACAGGTGATGAGGACGGAACGACGCATGGGCGGCAGCACGGGCAAGGGTGGGGGGTTCCGGCGCACGGCGCACCAGGCGCACGACGCAGGGGTCATAGCCTGGCTGGCTATGATGGGCGCATTCTAGCGAGGGCCCGACGCACCGATCGACCCGGCCGCAGCCGGGTGACCGAGGAAACCGCCATGACGCACGTGGAAGAACTCAAGAGCAGCGGCCTGAAGGCCACGCTGCCGCGCATCAAGATCCTCGAGGTCTTCCAGCGCACCGAGCGTCGCCACATGACGGCCGAGGACGTGTTCAAGGCCCTGCTCGCCGAAGGCGCCGACATCGGCCTGGCGACCGTCTACCGCGTGCTGATGCAGTTCGAGCAGGCCGGCCTGCTGTCGCGCAGCAACTTCGAGAGCGGCAAGGCGGTTTTCGAGCTCAACGAGGGCCAGCACCATGACCACCTGGTGTGCCTGGACTGCGGGCGCGTGGAAGAGTTCTACGACGCCGAGATCGAGGCCCGCCAGCGCGCCGTGACCATCGCGCGCGGCTTCGAGCTGCAGGAGCACTCGCTGTCGCTCTACGCGCGCTGCACAAAGTCCGACTGCGAACACCGCCAGAAGTAAGCCGTGCCGCACCGAAGGCACTGCCCCTCGCGGGGGCGTCAATCGGCTTCGCCCTGCTCCATCGCCGCCTGGTGGCGCTTGATGAATTCCTGGTAGGTGTCGATACCGCGCAACTGCAGCACGGTGTTGCGCACCGCGGCCTCCACCAGTACCGCGAGGTTGCGCCCGGCGTCCACGGCGATGACCACCTTGCGCACCGGCAGGCCCAGCACGTCCTCGTTCAGGGGTTCGTAGGGCAGGCGCTCGAACTCGCGCTCCATCGTCTCCTTGCGCACCAGGTGCACGATGAGCTTGAGCCGCATCTTGCGGCGCACAGCCGTCTCGCCGAAGATGGCCTTGATGTCGAGCAGGCCGATGCCGCGCACCTCAAGCAGGTTCTGCAGCAGCTTGGGGCAGCGGCCTTCCAGCCCCGTCTGGCTGATGCGGAAGATGTCCACCGCGTCGTCGGCCACCAGGCCGTGGCCGCGGCTGATGAGTTCCAGCCCCAGCTCGCTCTTGCCCAGGCCCGACTCGCCCGTCAGCAGCACGCCCAGGCCGAGGATGTCCATGAACACGCCATGGCGCGTCGTGCGCTCGGCGAAGTGCTGGCCGAGGTAGCCGCGCACGACGTCGATGACGTGGCCGGCCGACTCGCGGGTGACGAAGAGCGGGATTTCTGCGCGGTCGCACATCGCCACCAGGCGTTCCGGCGGCAGCTGGTCGTCGGCGACGATCAGCACCGGCGGCTCGAGGGTGACGATGCGCGAAATGCGCCGCTCCATGTCGTCGGGCTCACTGGCCAGCAGGTAGGCGACCTCGCGGTGGCCGACGATCTGCACCCGGTAAGGGTGGATGTAGTTGAGGTAGCCCACCAGGTCGGCGGCGCTGCGCGCGTCGAGCACGGCGGCGTCGTCGAAGCGGCGCTCGGGGTGGGCATGGCCGGCCACCCATTCCCAGTGCAGCGCCTCGCGGTGCGCTTCGAACAGCGCCTCGGCGCTGATGGACGTAGGCTTCATGACGAGCCTGGGGGCGCCATGACTAGGCGACGGACTTCAGCGGTTCCCAATCCGAGATCAGCTTGTGCACCGCAGCCGCGTCGGGCTCGGTCTTCAGGCGTTCGCGAAGTTCGCGGTCGGACAGCATCTCGGCGATCTCCGAGAGGATCTCCAGGTGCCGCTGCGTCGCCGCCTCGGGCACGAGCAGGAAGATCAGCAGCACCACGCTCTCGTCGTCGGGCGCGTCGAACGGGATGGGCTGCTGCACGCGCAGCACGGCGGCCAGCGGGTTCTTCAGGCCCTTGATGCGGCCGTGGGGGATGGCCACCGCATGCCCGAGACCCGTCGAACCCAGGCGCTCGCGCGCAAACAGGTTGTCGGTGACGATGCTGCGGGCAATGGCGTGCTGATTCTCGAAAAGCAGCCCGGCCTGCTCGAAGACGCGCTTCTTGCTGGTCGCATCCACATTCACCAGCACATTGCTGGCTGGCAGGATCGCGGCGAGACGGTTCATCGGGACCTTCCTCTTCGCCCCGCGCTGTGGACAGGGTGGCGACAGAAGCTGTTACGTAGAAAGGCGCGGATGATAGACCCGGCGCGCCGGCGGCAAACCGACTGCGGGCTCTGCAAGGCCGGCGCAGGCGGGAAAAATGCGGCATTGCAGCAACAAGCTGCCCCGAACGCAGAACGGCCCCGAAGGGCCGTCCGCGCATCGGGCTCGGTCTGCGCCCGCATGGTCGGCGCGATTCAGGGCGCGACGTCCAGCCGCTTGGCGGTGGCGTGATGATGATCCTGCAGGCGGTCCTTGTGGCGCACGACCTGGCGATCGAGCTTGTCCATCAGCTGGTCGATGGCGGCGTAGAGATCCTCGTGGGACTGCTCGCAGAAGATGTCCCGACCCTTGACGTGCAGGGTCACCTCGGCCTTCTGCCGTCGCTCCTTTTCCTTCAGCTTCTCTACCGTCAGCAGTACGGTGACGTCGACGACCTGGTCGAAATGCCGGGTCACGCGATCCAGCTTTGTAAGTACATACTCACGTAGGGCGGGGGTGACTTCGAGATGGTGGCCGCTGATCGTCAGATTCATGAAACCTCCTTGGCGAGGATGGACAGAGATGCCGATGGCAAAGCCACCGGCGGGAACCCGCAGGGTGAGAAATGGAACACCGGGGGAGTGGGGGGAGGAGCGAACAAGAGCGGGTGGGAACACTTTGCTGCACTGACAGGCCGAGCGCCGTCGAGCCCAGTTTGCTCCTGTTGGCAAACGGTGACAAGCGCCGGCGGTGTCCCCACCCGCGGCGTGGTCCCGGCCGGCGTGCGGCCTGACACACTGCACGCCCGCGGGCTGCGCCCGCGGGGCCGCCGACGTATCCTGGCACCCGACTTGCATGCCCAAAGGTGCCCATGGACAGCCTGCCGCCCCTGCTCATCCGCGATGCCCGGCTGCCCGACGGCCGCAGCGGCATCGACCTGCTGGCCGAAGGCGGGCGGTTCACGGCCATCGGTCCGGCACTGCCGGCCCCAGCGGGCGTCGAAGTGCTCGACGCGCAGGGCTGGCTGCTCATCCCGCCCTTCGTCGACGCCCACTTCCACCTCGACGCCGCGCTCAGCCACGGCCTGCCACGCGTCAACGCCAGCGGCACGCTGCTGGAGGGCATCGCGCTGTGGGGCGAGCTCAAGCCCCTGCTCACCGAAGAAGCGCTGGTCGACCGCGCCCTGCAGTACTGCGACTGGGCCGTGGCGCGTGGCCTGCTGGCCATCCGCTCGCACGTCGACGTCTGCGACGGGCGACTGCTGGCCGTGCGCGCCTTGCTGGAGGTCAAGCGCCGCGTCGCGCCCTGGCTGGACCTGCAGCTGGTGGCCTTTCCGCAGGACGGCCTGCTGCGCGCGCCCGGCGCGCTGGCCAACCTGAAGCGTGCGCTCGACCTCGGCGTGGACGTGGTCGGCGGCATCCCGCACTTCGAGCGCACCGCCGAGCAGGGCGGCGAAAGCGTGCGCCTGCTGTGCGAGCTGGCCGCCGAGCGCGGCCTGCGCGTGGACATGCACTGCGACGAGAGCGACGACCCGCTGTCGCGCCACATCGAGACGCTGGCCTTCCACACCCGGCGCCTGGGCCTGCACGGCCGTGTCACCGGCTCGCACCTGACGTCGATGCACTCGATGAACAACTACTACGTCAGCAAGCTGCTGCCGCTGATTGCCGAGGCCGGCGTGCACGCCGTGGCCAACCCGCTGATCAACATCACGCTGCAGGGCCGCCACGACAGCTACCCGAAGCGCCGCGGCATGACCCGCGTGCCCGAGTTGCTGGCCGCCGGCGTGAACGTCGGTTTCGGCCACGACTGCGCGCTCGACCCCTGGTATGCGCTGGGTTCGGCCGACATGCTGGAGGTGGCGGCGATGGGCCTGCACGTGGCGCAGATGACCTCGCTGGCCGGCCAGCGCCAGTGCTTCGACGCCGTGACGGCGAACAACGCGCGCATCCTGGGGCTGGAAGGCTACGGGCTGGAGGTCGGCTGCCGCGCCGACGCCGTGCTGCTGCAGGCGCGCACGCCCGAAGAGGCGCTGCGCCTGCGCGCGCAGCGCCTGGCGGTCGTGCGCCGCGGCGGCGTCGTGTCGCGCATGGCACCGGCCACGGCGCATCTGAGCCTGCCGGGGCGGCCGGCGCGCGTGGACTTCACACGACAGATGCGCGCCGGCGCGGCCGGGGCCGATCGGTAGAATGAAATCGACCCCAGGGACACGAACAGCCGCCAGCACGCGGCTCAGCAGCACATGAAACTCATCGGTTCACTCACCAGTCCCTACGTGCGCAAGGTGCGCGTCGTGATGGCCGAGAAAAAGCTCGAATGCCAGCTCGACGTCGAGGACGTCTGGGGCAACGACGCCATCCTGAAGAGCAACCCGCTGGGCAAGGTGCCCTGCCTGGTGCTGGACGGCGGCGAGGCGGTGTTCGACTCGCGGGTCATCGTCGAGTACCTCGACACGCTGTCGCCGGTGGGCAAGCTGATCCCGCCGTCGGGGCGTGAACGCACCGAGGTGCGCACCTGGGAGGCGCTGGCCGATGGCCTGCTCGATGCGTCCATCCTCGCGCGCCTGGAGGCCACCTGGGGCGGCCGCAGCGCCGAGCAGCGTTCGCAGGTCTGGATAGACCGGCAGATGCGCACCGTGCACAACGCGCTCAAGGCCATGAGCCAGGGGCTGGGCGACAAGCCCTTCTGCGCCGGCAACCACCTCACGCTGGCCGACGTGGCCACCGGCTGCGCCCTGGCCTACCTCGACTTCCGCTTTGCCCACATCGACTGGCGCGGCGACCACCCCAACCTGCACAAGCTCTACGACAAGCTGGCCGCGCGGCCGAGCTTCGTCGACACCGCGCCCCCCCAGGCCTGAAGCCTTGGTCGTCACCGATCTGCACAGCTACGAGCCGCGGCTGGGCCACGGCCTGCCGCACGACCCCTTCAACGCCATCGTCGGCCCACGGCCCATAGGCTGGGTCGCCACGCGCAGCGCCGAGGGCGGGCTGAACCTGGCGCCCTACAGCTTCTTCAACGCCTTCAACTACGCGCCGCCGATCATCGGCTTTTGCAGCACGAGCGAGAAGGACAGCCTGCGCAACGCCCGCGCCAGCGGCGAGTTCGTCTGGAACCTGGTGACGCGCCCGCTCGCCGACGCGATGAACGCCAGCAGCGCGACGGTGCCGCCCGAGGTCGACGAGTTCCGGCTCGCCGGCCTCACGCCTGTGCCCTCTAAGCTCGTCAAGGTGCCGCGTGTCGGCGAGAGCCCGGTGGCCTTCGAGTGCCGGGTGACGCAGATCGTCCAGCTGCAGGGCGCCGACGGCCAGGCCACGCCGGCCTGGCTCACGCTGGGCGAGGTGGTGGCCGTTCACATCGCGCGCGAACTGCTGGTGGATGGCGTCTACGACACCGCCGCGGCGCGCCCGGTGCTGCGCGGTGGCGGGTCGGCCGACTACTTCGAGATCACGCCCGAGACGCGCTTTCGCATGCGCCGCCCCAAGTGACGGCCTGACGGCGCGCGCCGGCGCTGCGCTCAGGCCGCAGCCAGCTGCGGCTCGAAGCTGTCGGCCCGCGCCAGAGGCCAGTAAAGCTCGAAAACGCTGTGCGGCCAGGCCGCGCGGCCGGCGATGGCGTCGAGCAATTCGCCGGGCCGCACGAACTTCAGCTCGTTGGCGAGCAGGCGCACGGCGTGGTCGGAGCGTCGGCGCACGATGTGCGAGGCGGTGATCTGGTTGGGGTGCTGCAGCCCGGCGGCCTGCACCAGCTCTTTCAGCGCGTCCAGCGTGTTGCGGTGGAAGCGGTACACGCGCTCGGTCTTGTCGACCACCACCAGCGCCTGCTGGCGTTTCGGGTCCTGCGTCGTCACGCCGGTGGGGCAGGCGCCGGAGTGGCAGGTCTGGGCCTGGATGCAGCCCAGGGCGAACATGAAGCCGCGCGCCGCATTGCACCAGTCGGCGCCCAACGCCATCGCGCGCGCGATGTCGAAGGCCCCCACCACCTTGCCGGCGCAGCCGATGCGCGCACGCTGGCGCAGGCCCAGCCCCGTCAGCGTGTTGTGCACCAGCAGCAGGCCTTCCTGCAGGGGCGCGCCGACGTGGTCGGCGAACTCCAGCGGCGCGGCGCCAGTGCCGCCCTCGCCACCGTCGACGACGATGAAGTCAGGCACGATGCCGGTCTCCAGCATTGCCTTGGCGACGCCGAACCACTCCCAGGGGTGGCCGATGCAGAGCTTGAAGCCGGTGGGCTTGCCGCCCGAGAGCTGGCGCAGACGCTCGATGAAATGCAGCATCTCCACCGGCGTGCCGAAGGCACCGTGGCGGGGCGGGCTGACGCAGTCGGTGCCCACCGGCACGCCACGCGCGGCGGCGATCTCGGCCGTCACCTTCGGCCCGGGCAGCACGCCGCCGTGGCCGGGCTTGGCACCCTGGCTGAGCTTGATCTCGATCATCTTGACCTGCGGGTTGGCCGCATTGGCCTGGAAACGATCGGCATCGAAGCTGCCGTCGTCGTTGCGGCAGCCGAAGTAGCCGCTGCCGATCTCCCAGATCAGGTCACCGCCGTGTGCGCGGTGGTGTTCGCTGATCGAGCCCTCGCCGGTGTCGTGGGCGAAGCCGCCCTTCTTCGCGCCGGCGTTCAGCGAGCGGATGGCGTTGGCGCTGAGCGCGCCGAAGCTCATCGCCGAGATGTTGAAGATGCTGGCCTCGTAGGGCTGCGTGCAAGAAGTGCCGCCGCCGCCGATGGCCACGCGGAAGTCGTGGCTGGGCAGCACGCTGGGGTTCATCGAGTGGTTGATCCATTCGTAGCCCGAGGCATGCACGTCGAGTTGCGTGCCGAAGGGCCGCTTGTCGGCCTGGCCCTTGGCGCGCTGGTAGACCAGGCTGCGTTGCTGGCGCGAGAACGGCGTGGCCTCGTTGTCGCTTTCGATGAAGTACTGGCGCACCTCGATGCGCACGAACTCCATCAGGAAGCGCAGGTGGCCGATGATGGGGTAGTTGCGCAGCACGGCGTGCCGCCGCTGGCGCGTGTCGCGCCAACCCAGGGCGACGAGGAAGAGGCAGGCCAGCGCCGCAAAGCCGCCGAAGCCAAAGGCCACCCAGGTGAAGCCGAAGAGCAGCATCCCGGCGCCGCACAGCATCCACACCGTGTAGCGCACCGGGAAGTGCTCGTCGAGCCTGTGCAGCCATTCGTGCATGTCTGACCCTCGGTGGTTGCCGCGTTGAGCGGCGATGCTAGCCACGTCCGGGCGCGGCCAAGCGCCGAGTTGACCGCGTTTCACCCCCCAGCCGCGCCCGCCGGCACGCGCGGCGAGCGCGGCCGGCGGCCGGGAGGGCTGGCTATACTGCCGGCCCACAGCGCCGATTTGTTCCGATTGCGGGCGCTTCAACAAATGCCGCTAAGAGGGGACACCGCACCCGGTGCCCGCTTGATGCGGCGCCGGGTGTTCTCTTTTTCGGGTCGGTACATGGCTTGCCTGGGTCTGGTCACGCCGCAGCAGATGCACTTCAGCGAGCCGCTGCCGCTGAAGAGCGGCGCGGTCCTGCCCGCCTACGACCTCGCGTTCGAGACCTACGGCACGCTGAACGCCGAGCGCAGCAACGCCGTGCTGGTGTGCCACGCCCTCAACGCCAGCCACCATGTGGCCGGCGCCGACGCGGCGGGCCGGCGCGGCTGGTGGGACAACCTCGTGGGCCCCGGCAAGCCGCTGGACACCGACCGCTTCTTCGTCATCGGCGTCAACAACCCCGGTTCGTGCTTCGGCAGCACAGGGCCCATGCACGTCAACCCCGCACATGCCGACGAGGGCCGCGTCTGGGGCGCCGACTTCCCGGTGATGACGGTGGAAGACTGGGTCGACGCGCAGGTGCGGCTGGTGCAGGCGCTGGGCATCACGCAGCTGGCGGCCGTGCTCGGCGGCAGCCTGGGCGGCATGCAGGCGCTGGCCTGGACGCTGCGCCACCCGAGCAGGCTGCGCCACTGCATCGCGGTGGCCACCGCGCCCAACCTGTCGGCGCAGAACATCGCCTTCAACGAGGTGGCGCGGCGCGCCATCGTCACCGACCCCGACTTCCACGGCGGCCACTTCTACGAGCACGGCGTGGTGCCCAAGCGCGGGCTGCGCGTGGCACGCATGATCGGCCACATCACCTACCTGGCCGAAGACGCGATGGACGCCAAGTTCGGCCGCGCCCTGCGCGAGGCCGAGCTGAGCTACAGCACGCAGGCCATCGAGTTCCAGATCGAGAGCTATCTGCGCCACCAGGGCGACAAGTTCAGCGACTACTTCGACGCCAACACCTACCTGCTGATCACACGCGCGCTCGACTACTTCGACCCGGCGCGCGAACATGGCGACGACCTCGCGCGCGCCTTCGCCCACGAGCCCGCCACACGCGACAAGCAGTTCCTGATCGTCAGCTTCACCACCGACTGGCGCTTCTCGCCGGCGCGCAGCCGCGAGATCGTCAAGGCGCTGGTCGACAACCGCATCGCCGTCAGCTACGCCGAGATAGCCGCACCGCACGGCCACGACGCCTTCCTGCTCGAAGACCCGCGCTACCACGGCGTGATGCGCGCCTACTTCGATCGCATTGCGGCGCAGACGTCATCGTGAGCGAGAGAAAAGACCTCGAGCTGATCGCCGAGCTCGTGCCGACGGGCAGCCGCGTGCTCGACCTGGGCTGCGGCGATGGCCGCATGCTGGCCCACCTGCGCGACCACAAGGGCTGCAGCGGCTACGGCATCGAGATCGCCGACGCCAACGTGCAGGCCTGCGTGGCGCGCGGCATCGACGTCATCCAGCTCAACCTCGACGA
>PNKD01000062.1 GCA_013822265.1 Leptothrix sp. (in: b-proteobacteria) | reverse complement strand
CAGGGGTCGCCTGACTGGGTGGGCGTTGGCATTGCTCGCCGCCGACCGCGCCGGCGTGAGCGGTCCGACGGTGCTCAACGGTGCACCGCTGTCGTACCGGGGCGGCGAAGCCGGTATCAACCCGATGAGTCCCGCGCCCTGGACGCCTGCAGCGCCCTGTTCGACGACTGGCGCCGCCAGCGTGATGCGGCCACTGAAAACCTGTTTGCGATGCTGTTCAAGACTGGCGCATGACAGGTGCGGGGCGGCGACGGCTGAGCGTCGGCATTCGTCGTGCCTTCGATGATGTCATTGCGCTGACCGTGACCGGCGCGCGCTTGCCCGCGTTTGCTGCACCATTGGGCCTGCAGCGCGGACGACGCGAGTTGCGCTCACCGGTGATGCCTACCGCTTCGTGGGTGCAGCAAGCACAGGCAGGCGACGCGAAGGGCAGTTGCAGGCCCGCCAATGACAAGACCGAAATCGGAGCCGCCCCGGCCGCGTCCTGCTCCGGCTGCTGGATTCGTCCGCACATGCTGCGATCCGGTACGGTCCCCACTGACGGACGACGCCGCGTCGTCTTGTACATGACGCTGCTCGCATCGGCACCGGCCATCGTGGCCTGCGCGAACACAGGCAGGCGCACCGTATTGCCCGATGGGCGCTACGGCTGCCGCGGCCCCAACCCGCGTCGCGCACGCGTCCGTCAGGTCTGCACGACACCTCCGGTGCCGCCGCCAACGGTAGAAGCACGGGCCAAAGGCGTCGAACCGGACTCGACCCGAGTGATGGTCTACGTTGACCGCCAGTGCTGTGCGGACAGTGCGAATCTCGTGGTCGTGGCCGCAGGTGACGCGGCACCCCTGAAGACCGTGCCGGAGTCGTGCGGCGTACTGCAGTTGGAACCCGGCGACCACCGCTTGACGGCTGCCGGGTCGATAGGCAGCGCAGACCTCGTGATTCGCGCAAGTGCCGGCCAGGTCATCGTCGTCGAGCTCATAGGTTCAGTCTGGATACGGGGCAGTCGCTACCGATTCGAACCCGTGCCGCTCGATGCTCGCGATCGCTTGCAGGACCTGAAGCCGGTCGGCATCGTTCGGCATCGCCGCGCAAGGCAGCTGACGACGATCGCGCCGATCCGCCACGATCTCCACTCGCACAACTTGTCAGTAAGGAACAAATGTCCATGAAACGCCGCGATTCGACCATCGTTGCCGCGCCCGGCTTGCTGTTGTGGACCGCAGCCCAGCCGCAGACTCCGCCTTCGCCGCCGGCGCAGCCAGCCACAGCAGCCGCATCGGCGCCGAAAGACTGCGCCAATTCCGCCGCGCGCCACGACCAAGGCGTCGAACGGGACGTGCCGACCGCCAAGTCGCGCCCGGCGCATTGCCCGCCCGAGCGCGCGGCGGCCGCCTCGGCGCCACGCCACGGCCAGCCGGGGCATGACGACGGCAAGATGCACAAAGGCATGTGAGCTCCGCAGTGACGGCTCCGGTACCACGACCGATCGGCCCGGGGCGGCTGCGCACCGGCATGCGCGGCGCGGCATGCCTGGCTCGATGTGCCGGCGCGCTGGCCGCGCTGTTGCTCGGCGGCTGTGCGGTTCTCGCTCCGGCACCCCCCTCGGCGGCGTCCTACGCCCTCGCCGACGCGCAAGACTCGGCGCTCGGTCGTCGCACTGCCGCGCTGGCGCAGGCGAACGACGATCGATCGGGACTGCACATTCTCGCCACCGGGCGCGAAGCGCTGCTGGCGCGTGGCGCGCTGGCCGAACGGGCCGAACGCACGCTGGACCTGCAGTACTTCAGCGTCGCAGGCGACGCCAGCACCGAGCTGTTGCTCGCTCGTCTGATGGACGCGGCCGAGCGTGGCGTGCGGGTGCGCGTGCTGCTCGACGACATCGAGCCTACGGCACGAACGTTCGCTGCCAGCGCCGCGGCGGCGCACCCAGGCATCGAAGCGCGGCTGTTCAATCCGTTCCGATCGCTCGCGACCTCGAGCCTGTCCAGGCTCGGTGAATGGGTGATCGACAACAAACGGCTGAACGTTCGCATGCACAACAAGGCCTGGATCGCCGACAACGCGATGGCCGTGTTCGGCAGCCGCAATCTGGGTGATGCCTACTTCGACCTCGACGAGGCCGCTGGCTTCACCGACCTGGACCTGCTCGTCGTCGGCCCCGCCGTGCGCGAAATGTCGGCCGCGTTCGACCGCTACTGGAACAGCACGGCAGCGGTGCCGATCGCCGGAGTCGTCGGGGCGCCGAGGGCGCAGGAGCGTGAGCTGACGCGGCAGGCCCTCCGGCAGAGGCTTGCAGCCTGTGCCGACGGCGTTGCCGACACTGCGAATGCCGTCTGCCAGCGGCGCGGCGAGGGCGCATGGCTCGACAAGCTCCGCAGTGCGGAGCCGCCGCTGCGCTGGGCAAGGGTGCACTTCACCGCGGACCCGCCTCTGGCCGAAAAGACAGGCATCGAGTCCGGCATCCTGCACTTCTACGTCGCCAACGGCGCCAACGGCGCACTGACGCAATCCGAGCTGCTCATCGTCTCGCCCTACTTCGTGCCCGACGACGATGGTGTGGCGCACCTGGCGAAGATGCGCGAGCGCGGTGTCCGTGTCGTCGTGTTGACCAACTCGCTGGCCTCGACCGACTCGGTGGCCGCGCACGCCGGCTACGCGAGCCGACGGCTGCAACTGCTCCGCGCCGGCGTCGAGCTGCACGAGTTTCGGCCCCAGCCGGGGCTCCGCCACAACCGCAGCCACCGCTGGGGCCAGGCCTCGCCAGCGAGCCTGCACACCAAGCTCGTCGTGCAGGACCGCCAACGCGTGGTCGTCGGGTCGGCGAACCAGGATCCGCGCTCGCGCCTGCACAACACCGAGTCGTGGCTGATTGTCGACAACCGCGACTTGGCCGAGGAACTCGCGCTGCATGTCGAAGAGGGCACCGACCTGCTCCACTCGTTTCGTGCCCAGCGGCATGTCTCGGATGCGGGTCGCGAGTCGGTCAACTGGGTCACCATGGACGACGGGCAGGAGGTGCTGTTCGACAGCGAACCCTTGACCAGTGTCTGGCGCCGCGTCTGGCGCAGCCTGCTGGCCGTGCTCATTCCGGAGCACATGCTGTGACGCCGCTCCAGGGCAGGCGCAAGGTGCTCGCCGGTGTCATCGGTGGCAGCACGGCAGTCACGGTGGCTTCGCAGCTCGGTGGTTGCGCGATGCTCGTGCGCGGCGGCAGACCACCGCCGCCGCTCGACTTCGGCTTCGATGATGCGCGCCAACGCCACGCCGCGCGAGCGAGTGCCTGGCTGCAGGCTCCCTCCTGCCGCGACCTCGAAGTTCACTTCGTGAGCGGGCCTGCAATGCCGCACGAAGCTGCTGTCCAAGCCCATGGTCACCTTGGCACCTGGCTCGACACGTACGGACTCGTCGGGTATCGGCTCTCCGGCAAGCAGCCGCCGCCCAACGGCCAGGGCGAGAGCACGTACAGCGCTGACGACCGCTGCCTTGTTTTACGGCGGAAACAAGCTCAACAGCTCGCAGGCCCGAGTAGAGGGGGCGTCGCGACAACTGGCTGCGGACGCAGGGTCATCTTCCATGAGACTGCCGCCGGCACGCAAATCAAAACAGCTTAGAGCGCAAGCACTGTAAGCTGTTGATTCCTATGGAAATTTTGGTGGGCCCCGACAGATTCGAACTGTCGACCAACGGATTAAGAGTCCGCTGCTCTACCAACTGAGCTAGGAGCCCTGAAACTGCACTGCGGCGACCGCGAGCGGTCACGTGGTGGGTCGTGCGTGACTCGAACACGCGACCAACGGATTAAAAGTCCGCTGCTCTACCGACTGAGCTAACGACCCGTCCGCAGAGCCTCACATTATAGCCAGCATTTTCAGGCCGATTCGATGGCGCCCGCCATCAGTTGCGCCAGCACCTCGGCCGCCGCGACCATGCCGAAGGTCGCCGTCACGGTGACGCTGGAGCCGTAGCCGGCGCAGTTCAGGCTGCCATCGCTGGCGCAGCCGTCCGCGGGCGCAGCCACGCTCTCACGCGAGAACACGCAACGCAGGCCCATGCGCCCGCTGCGCGGTGCGCCGGCCTGCTTGCGCAGCCGCTGGCGCAGGCCGGCCAGCAGCGGGTCGTGCGTGGTGTCGGCCAGATCCTCGACTTCCACCCGCTGCGGCGACCGCTTGCCACCTGCGGCGCCGACGCAGACCAGCGGCACGCCCGTGGCGAAGGCCCACGCCGCCAGCGCGACCTTGGCGCGCACCCGGTCGCAGGCATCGACCAGGGCATCGACGCGGCCGGGCAGCAGCGCCGGCCAGTTGCCGGGTTCGACGAAGGCATCGACGACGCTCACTTCGCAGCCGGGGTGGATGCCGGCGATGCGCTCGCGCAGCGCCAGCCCCTTGTGCTGGCCCAGCGTATTGCTGCTGGCCTGCACCTGGCGGTTGATGTTCGATTCGGTGATGTGGTCGAGGTCGATGAGCACCAGCGCCGCCACACCGCTGCGTGCCAGCGCCTCGGCCGTCCAGGAGCCGACGCCGCCGAGGCCGACGACACCGATGCGCGCGCCGCGGACGCGCCGGTAGGCGGCGTCGCCGTAGAGCCGGCGCAACCCACCGAAACGGCGCTCGAGGTCGGCGTCTTCGTTGGGGTCGGCCGTGCCGACGAGGCCGGCGCTCAACACCTGCATGCTCGGCATGGCCGCGACACAGGCCGCCACATCGTGCCCGCCCCTAGCGGATCGAAGCCAGCCGCTCCTTGCCGGCCTGCGCCGCCTCGGACCGCGGGTAGGTCTTCATCAGGTCTTCGATGGTCTTGCGTGCACCGCGCGCGTCCTTCATCTCGGCCTGGCTGTTGGCCAGCGCCAGCATCGCCTCGGGCGCGCGAGGGTGTTCGCCGGCCGCGGCGACGAAGCTGCGGAAGGCACTGATGGCCTCCTTGTAGTCGCGCTTGCCGTACAGCGCGTTGCCGAGCCAGAAGCGCACCGAGTCGACGTAGGCACTGTCGGCAAAGCGGCGCTGGAAGTGGGTCAGCAGCGCCACCGACTTGTCGAAGTCGCCGCCCCGGATCGCGGCGATGGCGTCGTCGTAGGCCCGCTTCTCCTCCTGCGGCACCACGGCCTCGCGGCCGTCGATGCTGACCTTGACGGGCTCGATGGCGCGCAACCGGTCGTCGAAGTTCTGGCTGACGTCCTTCTGCTTGCGCTGCAGTTCGGCCAGGTCGCGCAGCATCTGCTCGTCGTTGCCGCGCAGCGTGGCGAGTTCGCCGCGCATGGTCTCGAGCTGGTTGTTCAGCTCGACCATGCTGCGGCGCATCGCGCTCAGCTGCTCCAGCAACTGCGTGTTGACCACGCCGAGCTCGACGGCGCGGGCCTTGCCTGCGTCCTCGACGGCCGTCAGGCGGCTGCGCAGGTCGACGATGGCCTTGCGGGCCTCTTCGTCGTCGAAGAGGCCGGCCTGGGCGGTCGCCACCGCGCCGCCGAGCAGCAGGGCCGCGCCGGCAGAGCGCAGGTACGCGCGCACTGGCATTTCAGCGGTCCTTCAGTTCGGCGCGGCGGTTCTTGGCCCATGCGCTCTCGTCGCTGCCGGTGGCCGCGGGGCGCTCTTCGCCGAAGCTCACGGCCTCCATCTGGCTTTCCATGGCGCCGAGCAGCTTGAGCGAGTTGAGCACGGCGGCAGCGCGCTTCTGGCCCAGCGCCAGGTTGTACTCGCGGCTGCCGCGTTCGTCGGCATGGCCCTCGATGGCCAGCTTCTTGCCGTTGTTGGCCGCCAGAACGCGCGCAAAAGCTTCGAGCGTGGGCTGGAAGTCGCTCTTGATGACGTAGCTGTCGAAGTCGAAGTAGACGATGCGCTGGCTGGGCAGCGTCGTCAGCGCCGCTGCCGCGGCGGCCGCCGCGGCCTGCGAATTCGCCAGGTCGACACTGGTCACGCGCGACTGCGCCGTGCCCGTGGCCGTGGCCGGTGCGGCAGGGGCCGGTGCGGGGGCCGCCGCGGCCGGCGCGGCCGTAACCACCGGCGCTGCGGCCTGCTCGGGCAACTTGGTCGTGCCACAGGCGGCCAGCAGCACCAGCGTGGCAGACAGGGCGGCCAAGGGGGTCAGGCGGTGGGGGCGGATCGTCATCGGGATCTCCTAGCGGTGGTGGTACGAAAAGGTGCCGGCGGCCTCAACGGCCGTACGGCCCCCAGGCAGGCTCTCGCATGTCGGCCCCGGGGTTGACGCTCAGCAAACGCGTCTTGATCTTGCCATCCAGCGTGGTGGTCATCAACACGTCGCCGCCCGGCAGTCGCGTGGCGTAGACCAGCAGGCGCCCGTTGGGGGCAAAGCTCGGGTTTTCGTCATCGCGCGTTTCGGTCAGCGGCAGCACGCTGCCGTTGCCCAGGTCCTGCAGCATCAGCTTGAAGGCGCCGCTGGCGCGCGTGATGTAGGCCAGATGGCGGCCGTCGGGGCTGACCGTGGGGCTGACATTGTAGTCGCCCTGGAAGGTCACGCGCTCGGCGCTGCCGCCCGCGGCCGGCACACGGTAGACCTGCGGGCCGCCGCTGCGGTCGCTGACGAAGTACAGGCTCCGGCCGTCGGGCGCGTAGACGGCCTCGGTGTCGATGCCGCTGCTGCGCACCAGCCGTGTCGGCGAGCCGCCGGCTACAGGCAGGGTGTAGAGCTGCGACAGGCCGTCCTGCGACAGCGTCACCGCCAGCCGCTGGCCGTCGGGCGACCACGCCGGCGCGCTGTTGCTGCCGCGGAAGTTGGCCAGCATGCGGCGCGCGCCCGTGCTCAGGTTCTGCACCCAGACCACGGCCTTCTGGCTCTCGAACGAGACATAGGCCAGCTGCCGGCCATCGGGGCTCCAGGCCGGCGAGATGATCGACTCGGGGCTGGCCAGCGCCACCGCGCCGCCGGCGCCGTCGGCGTCGGTGACGTGCAGCGCGTAGCGCCGGCCCTCGCGCACCACGAAAGCCAGGCGCGTCGCGTTGACGCCGCGCTCACCCGTCAGCTTGAGCTGCACCTCGTCGGCGACGCGGTGCGCCGCCAGGCGCAGGTCGCCGTCCAGCACCACCTTGCTCTGGCCCAGCATCTGCTCGCCGCGAACGGCATCCCAGAGCTTGTAGCGCACGTCGAAACGTCCGTCGGCCAGCTTGGTGACCGACCCGGCCAGCAGCGCATCGACGCCGCGCTCGCGCAGCGGCGTCAGGTCGACCTCGCTGCGCTCGTCCAGCGCGACGTCGACATCCAGCGTGCGAACGAGGCCGCTGCGTTCGAGGTCCGCGCGCACGACCTTGGAGATCTCGACGCCGGAGGCGGCCTCGTCGCGGAACACCGCGCTGGCCAGCGGCACCTGTGTGGCGCCAACGCCGGAGATCTCGAGCCTGAACTGCGCCAGCGCGGGCGCTGCGGCCGTCAGGGCGCCGGCGGCGATGAAGGCGCGGCGGTTCAGGGCTTCCAAGGCAGGCGGGCGCGACGGCATTGCATGGCGGTCATTGTAGGCAGCGGGCAGCGCGGCACCGGCAGCGGGCGCCGCCCGCGATAATCCAGCCCCGCTGCGCCCACCGCGCGGCCTCTCTCGAGCCCCCATGCCCACTTTGCTGCAGCGCCTGAGACGGCTCTGGCCCTACATCCTCGACAGCCGCGCCGGCCTGCTGGCCGCCGTGGTGGGCTCGGTGATCACCGCCTTGAGCGAGCCGATGATCCCGGCGCTGATGAACCACCTGCTGGACGAGGGCTTCACCAAGGGCACGCTGCCGCTGTGGATGGTGCCGGCGGCCATCATCGGCCTGTTCGCGCTGCGCAGCCTGTCGGGCTTCGTCGCCCAGTACGGGCTGGCCTGGACGGCCAACCGCGCCGTGCTGGCGCTGCGCCAGAAGATGTTCGCGCGGCTGCTGGCCAGCCACCCGGGTCTGTTTTCCAAGACCACCGCCAGCGGCATGACCAACACCATGGTCTACGAGGCCCAGGCCGGCGTGCAGCAGCTGGTGGCTTCGCTGCTGACGCTGGTGCGCGACTCGCTCACGCTGGTGGCGCTGCTGGCCTATCTGCTGACGCTGAACTGGCAGCTGACGCTGCTGGTGGCCCTGCTCTTCCCGGCCGTCGGCTTCGTGATGCGGGTCATCGGCCGGCGCCTGCACCGGCTGACGGTGGCCGGCCAGAAGGCCGTCGACGAGTTGGCCTACGTGGTCGAAGAGAACATGCTGGCCTGGCGCCTGGTGCGCCTGCACGGCGCGCAGGCGCAGCAGCACCAGCGCTTCTTCGACCGCGCCGACAAGGTGCGCCGGCTGATGATGAAGGCTCTGGTGGCCGGCGCCAGCATGACGCCGGTGACGCAGATGCTGGCGTCTATCGCGCTGTCGGTGGTGATCATGCTGGCGCTGTGGCAGAGCAGCAGCGGCGGCGCCTCGGTGGGCGGCTTCGTGGCCTTCGTGATGGCCATGCTGCAGCTGATCGCGCCGGTCAAGCACCTGTCGGACGTGATGGCACCGCTGACCCGCGGCCTGGCCGCCGTCGAGCGCGGCCTCGACCTCATCGAACTGAGCCCGGTCGAAGCCGGCGGCACGCACGACGGCGGGCGCGCGCGCGGCGAGATCGCCTTCGAGGATGTCAGCCTGCGCTACCGCGACGACAGCCCGCCGGCCGTCGAGTCGCTGAACCTGCGCGTGCGCGCCGGCGAGACGGTGGCGCTGGTCGGCCCTTCGGGCGCCGGCAAGACGACGCTGGTGAACCTGCTGCCGCGTTTCATCGAGCCCACGGCCGGGCGCATCACGCTCGACGGCGTGACGCTGGCCGACTGGGACCTCACGGCGCTGCGCCGCCAGTTTGCTCTCGTCAGCCAGGACGTGGTGTTGTTCAACGACAGCGTGGCCGTCAACGTCACGCTGGGCGCGCCTATGCCGCGCGAGCAGGTGCGCGACGCGCTGCGCGGCGCCAACCTGCTCGACTTCGTCGACGGCCTGCCGCAGGGCCTGGACACCCGCATTGGCCACAACGGCAGCGAGCTTTCGGGCGGCCAGCGCCAGCGCCTGGCGATCGCGCGCGCCATCGCCAAGGACGCGCCGGTGCTGATCCTCGACGAGGCCACCTCGGCGCTGGACAGCGAGAGCGAACGCGCCGTGCAGGACGCGCTGGAACGGCTGATGAAGGGCCGCACGACGCTGGTCATCGCGCACCGCCTGAGCACCATCGAGCACGCCGACCGCGTGCTGGCGATGGACGCCGGCCGCCTGGTCGAGCAGGGCACGCATGCCGAGCTGCTGGCGGCCGAGGGCCTCTATGCGCGGCTGCATGCCATGCAGTTCCGCGCCTCGTGATGTTCGCGGCTGCATGCCATGCAGTTCAGGAGTTGACACCGCCCCACAGGAGACGATGACATGAGCGGCATCTCACGCTACCCCGTGCCCGAGTTGAACGACCTGCCCGAGGACATGCGCGCGCGCATCCTCGAGGTGCAGGAGAAGGCGGGCTTCGTGCCCAACGTCTTTCTCGTGCTCGCGCACCGCCCGGCCGAGTGGCGCGCCTTCATGGCCTACCACGACGCGCTGCTGCTCAAGGACACCGGCTCGCTGAGCAAGGCCGACCGCGAGATGATCATCGTCGTCACCTCGGCTGCCAACCAGTGCCTGTACTGCGTGGTGGCGCACGGTGCCATCCTGCGCGTATATGCCAAGCAGCCGCTGCTGGCCGACCAGGTGGCGGTCAACTACCGCAAGGCCGACATCACGCCGCGCCAACGCGCCATGCTCGACTTCGCGATGAAGGTCTGCAACGAGTCACACGCCGTGGCCGAGGCCGACTTCGACACCTTGCGGGCCCACGGCTTCAGCGACGAAGACGCCTGGGACATAGCCGCCATCACGGCCTTCTTCGGTCTCAGCAACCGCATGGCCAACCTCAGCGGCATGCGGCCCAACGACGAGTTCTTCCTGATGGGGAGAATGGCGAGAAGCCCCCAAGCTCGCTAGCGCTCGCTACCCCCCGAGGGGGCCGTCCGCCAGCGGTCCGGCAGAGCCGGCCCCGCGGCGGGAAGCTTGGTCACCAAGCCCTACTGCGCTTGCTGCAATGCCCTGATGCGGTCTTCGATGGGCGGGTGGCTGCTGAGCAGCGCCATCAGGCCACCGGGCTTGCTGCTGATGCCCATGTTGGCCACGCTCTTGGGCAGTTCGCCCGGGTCCAGCCCGCCCAGGCGCGCCAGGGCGTTGATCATCGGCTGCTTGCGGCCCATCAGCTGCGCGGCGCCGGCGTCGGCGCGGTACTCGCGCTGCCGCGAGAACCAGGCCACGACGACGGCAGCCAGCACGCCCAGCACGATGTCGAGCACGATGGTGGTGATGTAGTAGCCAATGCCCGGGCCCTCGCGCTCGTTGCGCAGCACCACCTTGTCGACGAAGTAGCCGATGACGCGCGACAGGAACACGACGAAGGTGTTCATCACGCCCTGGATCAGCGTCATCGTCACCATGTCGCCGTTGGCCACGTGCGCGACCTCGTGGCCGATGACGGCCTCGACCTCTTCGCGGCTCATGCTGTGCAGCAGGCCGGTGGAAACCGCCACCAGCGCCGAGTTCTTGAACGCGCCGGTGGCGAAGGCATTGGGCTCGCCGTCGAAGATGGCGACCTCGGGCATGCCGATGCCGGCCTTGCTGGAGAAGTTCTCGACCGTGGCGACGATCCAGCGGTGGGTGGGATCGGCCGAGCCGTTGATGACCTGGGCCTTGGTGCTCCATTTGGCCATCGGCTTGCTGATCAGCAGCGAGATGATGGCGCCGCCGAAGCCCATCAGCGCCGCGAATCCCAGCAGCATGCCCAGGTTCAGCCCGTTGGCGGTGAGGTAGCGGTTGACCCCCAGCAGGCTGGCGGCGATGCCCAGCACCAGCATGACGGCCAGGTTGGTGACGACGAACAGCACGATACGTTTCATGGCGATGGCTTCACTCCAGGCCGCACAGGGGCCCGCGACAAGCAGGATGTTAGGGTGAGTCGGGTACTTTCAAGCACACCCTGGCGGCGTAGGGGCAAGCCGGCGCACCGGCGCGCAGTGTCTGCTCACTTGCGCAGCCGCACCTGCGAGGGCTTGTCGGCCGGCACCAGTTCGAGGCGATCGGACAGGACAGAGAAGAGCTTCAGCGACGAACTGTTCCTGCCCAGCAACTGCGCCTCGCGCAGGCGCTGCACGGCCACGTTCAGGGCCAGCGACTTGCCGGCCCCGAGCTCGGGCAGGCAGGCCAGCACGGCCTGCAGCGAGGCCTGGCCGCGCTCGCCCCCCCGTTTGGCGCCCGGTTCGGCGCCCGGTTCGGCGCCCCGTTCGGCGCCCCGTTCGGCGCCCTGGACCGGCACCGGTGCCGGCCGGGTTGCCGCCGGTTGTTCGACCACGGCCGCGGCTTTGCGCGCCGCCGTCTTGCGCGGCGCCTTGGCCGCAACCGTCTTGGTGGCGGCGGCCGCCTTTTTTGCCGCCGGCGCCTTCTTGGCCGCCGGTGCCTTCTTCACGGCCGGCGTCTTGGCCGCCGCCGTCTTGCGTGCGGCGCGCGGGCGCTCATCGGCCTCGTCGGCGTGGGTGGCGGCGGCACGCGCCCGCACGCCGGCCGCTGCCTTGCGGTGCTCGAGCAGCGTGTAGTCGTCGTAGACGGCCATCGTCTCTTCGCCGGTCTTGCCCTTCTGCCCGATGCCGCGCACGAGGCAGCCCTTTTCGCGCAGGCGCTGCACCAGCGGCGCGAAGTCGCTGTCGGACGACGCGATCACCACCACGTCGGGGCGCTCGGCGAGCACGAGGTCGATGGCGTCCACGGCCATCGCGATGTCGGTGCTGTTCTTGCCCGCGGCGAGGTTGACCATGGGCTTGATGCCCAGGCGCTTGAACGCGGCCTGGTTGCCCACCGCGCTCTCGGCCGTGCAGTAGGCGCGGCGCACGTGCAGCGCGCCATGCTGGTTGACGAGCAGGACCACGGCCTGTTCCATGATGTCCACCGACACGTTATCGGCGTCGATCAGCAGCATCACGCGTTCGGTGCTCATTGCAGTTTCCAGTTCAGTGTTTCGCCGGCGCGCAGCGGCTTGATGGTGGCATCGCCGAACGGCAGGGTTTCGGGCAGGGCCCAGGGTTCGCGCCTGAGCGTGACGGTGCCCGTGTTGCGTGGCAGGCCGTAGAAGTCGGCGCCGTGGAAGCTGGCGAAGGCCTCCAGCCGGTGCAACGCGCCGGCGGCCTCAAAGGCCTCGGCGTAGAGCTCCAGTGCCGCCGGCGCGGTGTAGCAGCCGGCACCGCAGACGCTCTGCTCCTTCATCGCCGCGGCGTGCGGCGCGCTGTCGGTGCCGAGGAAGAAGCGCGGGCTGCCCGAGGTGGCCGCCTTCACCAGCGCCAGGCGGTGGCGTTCCTTCTTCAGCACCGGCAGGCAGTAGTAGTGCGGGCGCAGGCCGCCGGTGAACAGCGCATTGCGGTTGTAGAGCAGATGGTGCGCGGTGAGCGTGGCCGCCATGTGCGGCCCGGCCTCGGCCACGTACTGCGCGGCCTCGGCGGTGGTGATGTGCTCGAACACGATCTTGAGCTCCGGAAAGTCGCGCCGCAGCGGCTGCATCACGCGGTCGATGAACACGGCCTCGCGATCGAAGATGTCGACCTCGGGGTCGGTGACCTCGCCGTGCACCAGCAGCAGCAGGCCGGCGCGCTGCATGGCCTCGAGCGTGGCGCTGCACCTGTGCAGGTCGGTGACGCCGGCATCGCTGTTGGTGGTGGCACCGGCCGGATAGAGCTTGAGCGCCACCACGCCGGCGGCCTGCGCGCGCGCGATCTCTTCGGGCGGCGTGTTGTCGGTGAGGTAGAGCGTCATCAGCGGCTGGAAGTCGCTGCCCGCAGGCAAGGCCGCGAGAATGCGCTGGCGGTAGGCCAGCGCCTGCTCGGCCGTGGTGATGGGAGGGCGCAGGTTGGGCATCACGATGGCACGCGCGAACTGGCGCGCCGTCGCCGGCAGCACGGCCGCCAGCGCGGCGCCGTCGCGCAGGTGCAGGTGCCAGTCGTCGGGACGCGTGAGGGCCAGGGTGTCGATGACGGTGTCGGGCATGGGGTCATTCTCGCACCCGGTCTACAGCCTGCACCCCGCGCGGCCGATGTGCTCGAGGTCGTTCACCCCGAGCTGTACCGCCATGAAACTGCCTCGCCCCGCCCCACGCCACCGCCTGCTCCTGGCCACCGCTGCCGTGCTGCTCGGCGCCTGCGCCACCATCGCGCCGCCCGAGCCCACGGGTGCGCCGGCGCGCGAAGCGATCGTGGCCGTCACGGTGTCCAACCAGATCCTGCTCTTCAACGCCGGCCAGCCGCAGCAGGTGAGCGAAAAGCGCGCGCTGACCGGCCTGGCCGCCGGCGAGCGACTGCTCGGCATCGACTACCGCGTCGCGCGCGGCGAGCTCTACGCGCTGGGCGCGTCGGGCCAGCTCTACAAGATCGATGTCGGTGCCGCGCGCGCCACGCCCATCGGCACGCCGGCCGCGCTGCCGGCGGCGTCCAGCCCCGAGTGGAGTTTCGACTTCAACCCCACGGTCGACCGCATCCGTGTCGTCAACAGCGCCGGCTGGAACCTGCGCCTGCACCCCGACACAGGCGCCGTCGTCGACACCGACCCGAACACGCCCGGGTTGCAGTTCAACGGCCGGCTGGCTTACGACGTCGGCGACATCAACGCCGGCAAGCCGGCGAACGTGGTGGGGGCGGGCTACAGCTACAACAAGCTCAACAACCACATCACCACCAACTACACTCTCGACGGCGCGATGGGGCTGCTGCTGCACCAGGGCACGAAGGAAGGCGTGGCGCCCATGGTCTCGCCCAACACCGGGCGCCTGTACAGCGTGGGCAGCCTGGGCATAGGGCCCTTTGCCCACGCCACCTTCGACATCTCGGACATCACGCCCACGGCCTATGCCGGCGTGCGCGCCGCGGGCGCGAAGGCCACACGCTGGCACCGCGTCGACCTGGCGATGGGCCGCGCCAGCTTCATCGGCACGGTGGGTGGCGGCGGAGCCCTGGCTGGCGCCGCGATAGAACCTTGAGCCTCCAAGCTCGCTGGCGCTCGCTGCCCCCCCGAGGGGGCCGTCGGCCAACAGCCCGGCGCAGCCGGTTGCCTTGCGCGAAGCTTGGTTCGGCCGCCACTGGCGGCCGCGGTCAGTGCTGAAGTATCTTCGACAGGAAGTCCTGTGCGCGGGGCGAGCGCTCTGAGGTGTTGCCGAAGAAGTCTTCCTTCTTGCAGTCCTCGACGATCTTGCCGGCGTCCATGAAGACGACGCGGTGGCTGACCTTGCGCGCGAAGCCCATCTCGTGCGTGACGACCATCATCGTCATGCCCTCCTTGGCCAGCAGCACCATCACGTCGAGCACCTCGCCCACCATCTCGGGGTCGAGCGCCGAGGTCGGCTCGTCGAAGAGCATCACGATGGGGTCCATGCTGAGCGCGCGCGCGATCGCCACGCGCTGCTGCTGGCCGCCCGAGAGCTGGCCTGGGAACTTGTCCTTGTGCACCATCAGGCCCACGCGGTCGAGCATCTTCATGCCGCGCGCCTTGGCGTCGTCGATGCTGCGGCCCAGCACCTTGATCTGCGCCAGCGTCAGGTTCTCCGTGACGCTGAGGTGGGGAAAGAGCTCGAAGTGCTGGAACACCATGCCGACGCGGCTGCGCAGCTTGGGCAGGTCGGTCTTGGGGTCACTGATGCTGACGCCGTCGACCACGATGTCGCCCTTCTGAAAGGGCTCGAGCGCGTTCACCGTCTTGATCAGCGTGCTCTTGCCCGAACCCGAGGGGCCGCACACCACCACCACCTCGCCCTTGTTGACGACGGTGCTGCAGTCGGTGAGCACCTGGAAGTTGCCGTACCACTTGCTGACGTTCTTGATTTCGATCATGGCGGCACGATCCCCTAGCGAATGATGGCAATGCGCTGCTGCAGCCTGCGCACGACCATGCTGAGCGAGAAGCAGATGACGAAGTAGACGACGGCGGCGACCAGGTAGGTCTCCACCGGCCGGTTGAAGTTCTTGCCCGCGATCTCGAAGCCCTTGAGCAGGTCGTAGGCGCCGATGGCGTAGACCAGCGAAGTGTCCTGGAACAGGATGATGGTCTGCGTCAGCAGCACCGGCAGCATGTTGCGGAAGGCCTGCGGCAGCACGATGAACTGCATCGTCTGCGGGTAGTTCATGCCCACCGCGTAGCCGGCGTGCACCTGGCCCTTGGGCACGCTCTGGATGCCGGCGCGCATGATCTCGCTGTAGTAGGCGGCCTCGAACAGCGTGAAGGTGACGATGGCCGAAAGCTCGGCGCCCAGCGGGTTGCCCAGCAGCAGCGGGATGAGCAGGAAAAACCACAGGATCACCATCACCAGCGGGATGCTGCGCATGGTGTTGACGTAGGCCGCCGCCGGCATCACGAGCCAGCTCTTGCCCGACAGCCGCATCAGCGCCAGCGCCGTGCCCAGCACGATGCCGCCGACCATCGCGACCAGCGTGAGCTGCACCGAGAACATCAGGCCCTTGAGGACGAAGTTGGAGACGACTTCGGCGCTGAGGAAGGTGAAGTCGAGGTTCATGTCCTTCTCACTTCGAGCCGATCATGCCGGGCACGCGCACGCGGTTCTCGATGAACAGCGCCAGCCGGTTGATGCTGAAGGCCGAGACGAAGTACAGGCCGGTGACCGCGAGGTACATCTCGACGTTGCGCGAGGTCTCCTCGCCGGCCTGCATCGCGAACATCGTCAGCTCGGCGATGCTCACCGCGAAGGCCACCGACGAGTTCTTGACGATGTTCATGCTCTCGCTGGTGAGCGGCGGGATGACGATGCGGAAGGCCATCGGCAGCAGCACGTAGCGGTAGGTCTGCGGCAGCGTCAGGCCCACCGCCAGCCCAGCGTAGCGCTGGCCGCCCGGCAGCGCCTGGATGCCGGCCTTGACCTGCTCGCTGATGCGCGCACTGGTGAAGAAGCCGAGCGCGAAGACGACGAGGATGAAGCTCGGAAACGCCTGCAGCGGCTTGATCAGCGACGGCAGCACGTGGTACCAGAGGAAGATCTGCACCAGCAGCGGGATGTTGCGGAAGAGCTCGGTCCAGGCATTGCCCAGCTGCACCAGCGCCTGGCTGGGCGTGGTGCGCAGGATGCCCATCAGCGAGCCGACGACCAGCGCCACCACCAGCGCCAGTGCCGCGACGCTGAGGGTCCAGCCCCAGGCCGACAGCATCCAGTCGAGGTAGGTGATGTCGCCGCCACGGCCGAAGCAGCCGGCGACGGCGTCGCCCGTGGTCGTCTCCTTGCAGAAGACCTGCCAGTCCCAAGTGGCCACGCAGGCCCTCCCTCTCGATCAGTGCGCAGGGCGCCACCGCCGCCAGCCGCGTCAGGCGCCCGGTGAGCCGGGCCGGCCGCGGCAGTCCCGGTGCAGGCCTACTTCTTGGCGTAGTCCTCGACCGGCTTGTCGTTGGGATTGGCCCAGGCCATCTTGGTCGCCTCGCTGGCCGGCAGGCCGACCTTGGTGTTGGCCGGCGGGATGGGCTGCACGAACCATTTGTCGTAGAGCTTGGCGATCTCGCCGCTCTTCATCATGGCCGAGATGCTGGCATCGACCGCCTTCTTGAACGCCGGGTCGTCCTTGCGGATCATGATGGCGATGGGCTCGACGGCCAGCACCTCGCCGACGATCTTGAAGTCGGCGGGATTCTTGGCCTTGGCGATGTTGCCGGCCAGGATCTGCCCGTCCATCACGAAGGCGTCGGCACGGCCGCTGTCGAGCAGCAGGAAGCTGTCGGCGTGGTCCTTGCCGAAGACCTCCTTGAAGTCGACGCCGTTGGCGCGCTCGTGCTTGCGCAGCAGTTGCACGCTGGTGGTGCCGGTGGTGGTGGCCACGTTCTTGCCGGCAAGTTGCGCGATGCTGGTGATGCCCGAGTTGGCCTTCACGGCGATGCGCACTTCCTCGACGTAGGTGGTGACGGCAAAGGCCACGTCCTTCTGCCGCGCGGCGTTGTTGGTGGTGCTGCCGCACTCGATGTCGATGGTGCCGTTCTGCATCAGCGGGATGCGGTTCTGCGAGGTCACGGGCTGGTACTTGACGTCCAGCTTGGCCAGGCCGAGCTGCTTGTGCACGTCGGCCAGCACACGGCTGCAGATCTCGACATGGAAGCCGGCGTACTTGCCGTCACCCAGCGTGTAGCTCAGGGCGCCGGACGATTCGCGAACGCCCATCGTGACCGACGCGCCGGACTTGATCTTGGCCAGCGTGTCGGCCTGGGCGGCACCGGCAGCGGCCAGCGCCACGGCAGCGATCAGAAACGAGAACTTCGTCATGGGGTCTCCATCAGGAACAGGAAAAAAGTGATTCTAGAAAGCTATTCGGCGCCGCCGCCCGGGTGTAAGCCCGGGCCAGGGTCAGCGGCGGATGCAAGCGCCGGGCCAGGTCCGTGGCACCCGCTCGGGGCGCGGGGCAATCGGGCCACCCGCGCCGCAACGGCAGGCACCGCGGCCAAGGCTAAGTGTCGCCCGGGTTGCCGAGAAAGCTCCACAGCGCCTGCACCGCGGGCTTGGCATGGCGCGCCGCCGGCCGCCGCTCGCGGTAGATGCGCACCTCCATCGTCAGGCTCAGCTGCCCGGCCGGTGCCGCCGGCGCCAGCCGCCTTGCGCGCAGTTCCCTGCGCACCGAGCTGTGCGGCAGGAAGGCCAGGCCCTGCCCTTCCAGCGCCATCGCCTTCAGCCCCTCGGCCATGTCGGTCTCGTAGACCGACGTCAGTCGCAGTGGCGTGCCGGCCTGCTTGAGGATGACTTCCACCAGGCGCGACATGTAGGCCCCTGAGGCGTAACTCAGCAAGGGCACCGCCGCGCCGGCCGGCCCGGCCAGCGTGTACATCGGCGCTCCGGTGGCGTCGGCCTTGGCGTAGGGCGCCAGCGTCTCCTGGCCCAGGCTCAGCATCTCGTAGCGCTCGGGGCTGAGCTGCAGCGGCTGGCTGTTGTGGTGGTAGGCGATCAGCAGGTCGCAGCCGCCTTCGGTGAGGCGCATCACCGCGTCGTGCACGTTCAGCGCCGTCAAGCGCGTCTTCAGGGCACCCGTGGGCAGTTGCAGCGCGCGATTGATCTCCGAGATCCAGTGCGGAAAGAAGGCGAAGGCCAGCGTGTGCGGCACGGCGAACTCGATCATGTCCTGGCCGGCCACCTGGTGGCTGCGCATCAGGTTGCGCGTGGCCAGCAGTGCGTCCAGCACCTCCAGCGCCTGGGCGTGGAAGGTTTCGCCGGCCGGCGTGAGGCGGGTCGGGTAACACGAGCGGTCGACGAGGTCGATGCCGGCCCAGGCCTCCAGCGCCTGGATGCGGCGCGAGAAGGCCGGCTGCGTGACATGGCGCAGCTGCGCCGAGCGCGAGAAGCTGCGCGTCTCGGCCAGGCTCACGAAGTCCTCGAGCCACTTGGTTTCCACGGCGGCGAGTGTATCGGCGGCGCCCGGCGCAACCGGCCCCCGGCCGGCTACAGATCCTGCCCGCTCTGCTGCAGCCGCCACATCTCGGCGTAGCGACCGTTGCGCGCCAGCAGTTCGGCGTGCGGGCCGCGCTCTACCACGCGGCCGGCCTCGAGCACCACGATCTCGTGCGCGTCGACCACGGTGCTGAGCCGGTGCGCGATGACCAGCGCCGTCTTGCCGTGCGACACCGCCCGCAACTCGGCCTGGATGGCGCGCTCGTTGGCCGAATCCAGCGCCGAGGTGGCTTCGTCGAAGATCAGGATGGGCGGGTTTTTCAGCAGCGTGCGCGCGATGGCCACGCGCTGCTTCTCGCCGCCGCTGAGCTTCAGCCCGCGCTCGCCCACCGTGGTGTCGTAGCCCTTGGGCGTGGCGGCGATGAAGGCGTGGATGTGCGCGGCCTTGGCCGCCGCTTCGACCTCGTCGTGCGAGGCACCGGGGCGGCCGTAGGCGATGTTGTATTCGACCGTGTCGTTGAAGAGCACGGTGTCCTGCGGCACGATGCCGATAGCGGCACGCAGGCTGGCCTGCGTCACCGCGCGCAGCTCCTGGCCGTCGATGGTGATGGCACCCGAGTGAATGTCGTAGAAGCGGTAGAGCAGCCGCGCCAGCGTGCTCTTGCCGGCGCCCGAGGGCCCGACCACCGCCACCGTCCTGCCCGGCGGGATCTCGAAGCTGACGTCGTGCAGGATAGGCCTTCCGCCGGCCCGCAGCTCACTGCGTTCGCGGCCCCCAGGGGGCGCGTTCGGGTCCGCGAGACCCGTACCCGAACCGAGGTCGTACGCGAACCCGACGCGATCGAAGCGCACGTGGCCCTGCGAGACCTGCAGGGCCGCCGCGTCGGGCCGGTCGTCGACCTCGCGGTTGCGCTCGAGCAGCGTGAACATCTTGTCCAGGTCGGTCAGGCTTTGCTTGATCTCGCGGTAGATCACGCCCAGGAAGTTCAGCGGGATGTAGAGCTGGATCATGAAGGCGTTGACCATCACCAGGTCGCCCAGCGTCATGCGCCCGTCGACCACGCCCGCGGTGGCGCGCCACAGCATGGCCACCAGCGCGGTGGCGATGATGAGCTGCTGGCCGGTGTTCAGCAGGCTCAGCGTGCTCTGGCTCTTCAGGCTGGCGCGGCGCAGCTTCCAGGTCGTCGTAGCGGCGGGCCTCGAAGTCCTCGTTGTTGAAGTACTTCACCGTCTCGTAGTTCAGCAGCGCATCGATGGCGCGGCTGTGCGCCGTGCTGTCGAGCTCGTTCATCTGCCTGCGGAAGGTGGTGCGCCACTCCGTCACGGTGATCGTGAAGGTGATGTAGACCACGAGCGCGGCGATGGTGATCCAGGCGAACCAGGCGTCGAACCTCACCGCCAGCAGCGTGAGCACCATCGTCACCTCGATCAGCGTGGGCACGATGCTGTAGAGCGAGTACGAGATCAGCGAGTGCGTGGCGCGCGTGCCGCGCTCGATGTCGCGCGTCATGCCGCCGGTCTGGCGCTCGAGGTGGAAGCGCAGGCTCAGCGCGTGCAGATGGCGGAAGACCTGCAGGCTGATGCTGCGCGCCGCGCCCTCGGTGGCCTTGGCGAAGATCAGCTCGCGCAACTCGGTGAACAGCGTCGTGCTCACCGCAGGCCGCCATAGGCCACCAGCAGGCCGATGGGCACCACCAGCACCGCCGCCGGGTCGCCGGGCTTGAAGCTCAAGGCATCGACCAGGTTCTTCAGCAGCAGCGGCACGCCGACGTTGGCGCCCTTGGCCGCCACCATGAACATCAGCGCGATGCCCACGCGCCAGCGGTATTGCCACAGGTAGGGCAGCAGCTTGCCGAGCGTGCCCCAGTCGGAGCGGCGCATCGCGGGGTCGTTGAGTACGGGCGCCGAGCGAGCGGCTACATTGGAGCGCATGCGGCGATTGTCGCCGCGCACCGCACCCACCCGCCGCCCATGACCGAAGCCATCCCCACCCCCCGCATGGCCCCGGCCGCGCTGCCCAACGGCGCCGAGCTGGTGCTGCGCGTGATGCCGCTGCCCGCCGACGCCAACGCCAACGGCGACGTCTTCGGCGGCTGGATCATGGCCCAGGTCGACCTCGCCGGCGCCGTGCTGCCGGCGCGCATCGCCAAGGGTCGCATCGCCACCGTGGCGGTGAACCAGTTCATCTTCAAGCAGCCGGTGTCCATCGGCGACCTGCTGAGCTTCTATGCCCGCGTCACGCGCATAGGCCACACCAGCGTCGGCGTGCACGTCGAGGTCTATGCCGAGCGCAACCCGGCCGAACTGCAGGTGGTGAAGGTGACCGAGGCCGACCTGACCTACGTCGCCATCGACCTGCAAGGCCAGCCGCGGCCGGTGCCGCGCTGAACCGCGACCCCTGAAGCCAGGAGCTGACCCTGTTCAAGGCCTTGCGTGTGCCCGAGCGCGTGTTTGCGCTGGTGATGTGGCTGGTGTCTTTCGTATTCGCGGGTTTCCTCATCGGCCTGGGCGGCAAGGTGGTGGCCGACCTGCCCAAGCTCGAGACGCGCCTGGCCGTCGAGCAGTTCGCCGAGCAGCCCGCGCTGGGCCAGGCGCGCGACGCCGCCAAGGCGCTGCGCACCAAAGCCGCCGATCAGCAGCAGGCGCTGGCCCGCGCGCGCCTGGAGGCGCAGGCCGCCGGCAACGCCTACGACTCGGCCTATGCCGCGTTCTCGAACTGGATCGCGGCGCGCACCGCCACCACCGACCCCAGGCAAGACCCCGAGGTGCTGCAGCGCACGCGCGACCTCGACGCGCTGCAGGCGCAGCAGCGCCAGACGCAGGTGGCCGTAGAGGCGCTGGAGCGCGAGGCGCTGCTGGGCGAGCAGGCGCTGGCCGGCCGCGAGGCCGAGGTGGCCAACCTGCTGCAGGCCGCCCAGGGCCGTTTCGAGCGTGCGCGATTCGTGCAGGAGCTGCGTGTCTTCGGCGTGCGCCTGGCGCTGACACTGCCGCTGCTGGCGGTGGCCGGCTGGCTGCTGATGCGCAGGCGCGGCAGCGACTACTGGCCGCTGATGCGCGGCTTCGTGCTCTTCGCGGCCTTCACCTTCTTCTTCGAGCTCGTGCCCTACCTGCCCAGCTACGGCGGCTATGTGCGCTACGGCGTGGGCATCGTGCTCACGGCACTGGCCGGGCACCACGTCATCAAGGCCATGCGCCGCTACCTGGCGCGCCGCCGGCAGGTCGAGCGGCAGACCGAAGCCGAGCGCCGCCATTCGCTGGCCCCCGACGCGGCGCTGAAACAGCTGGCCGGCGGCGTCTGCCCGGGCTGCGAGCGCGCGGTGATGACCACGGGCGAGGTGCCGGCCGACTTCTGCGTGCACTGCGGGCTGACGCTGTTCGACCGCTGCGGCAGCTGCACGACGCGCAAGAACGCGTTTTTCCGCTACTGCCCGAAATGCGGCGCTGCGGCGGCCAGGCCGGCCGCCGCCCCGGGGCTGGGCGCCGGCCCGGTCAGTCGATGAAGAAGTCGGGGATGAATTTCTTGGTGCCCGGCTTGACCGAGTAGGGCTCGAGGTCGGTGATGCCGTGCTGCGCCAGCAGCTCGTCGTCGATGAAGAACTTCCCGGTGGTCGACTTCGCGTCGCTGGTCAGGATGAACCAGGCGGCGTCAGCCAGGATCTCGGGCTTGCGGCACAGGTCGAGGTCGACGCCGGGGATCATCTGCATCGCCGCGGTGGCGATGGCCGTGCGCGGCCACAGGCTGTTGACGGCAATGCCCAGCGGGCGGAACTCGCCGGCGTGGCCCAGCGTGCACTCGCTCATGCCGTACTTGGCCATGGTGTAGGCGACGTGGCCCTTGAACCAGTGCTCCTTCATCGAGAGCGGCGGGCTCATGTTCAGCACGTGCGGGTTGCGCCCGGCCTTGGCGCTCTTGATGAGCTCGGGCAGGCAGGCCTGCGTGCAGGCAAAGGTGCCGCGCACGTTGACGCCGAACATGAGGTCGAAACGTTTCATCGGCGTGGCCGCCGTGGGCGTGAGGCTGATGGCGCTGGCGTTGTTGACGAGGATGTCGATGCCGCCGAAGCGCGCCACCGCGGCGGCCACTGCGGCGGCCACGGCGTTCTCGTCGCGGATGTCGGTCTGCACGGCCAGCGCCTGGCCGCCGGCGGCCTCGACCTCGGCTGCGGCACTGGCCAGCGTGCCCGGCAGCTTGGGGTTGGGCTCCACCGTCTTGGCCAGCAGCACGAGGTTGGCGCCGTCGGCGGCCGCGCGCTTGGCGATAGCCAGGCCGATGCCGCGGCTGGCCCCGGTGATCAGCAGAGTCTTGCCCTTGAGGCTGATGGTGGTCATGTCGAGGTCTCCAGGTGAAGGTGGGGCCGCACGTGGGCAACCACGTGCTGGGCGATGGCCGAGGCGCAGTAGCGGTACACCGGCCGGCCGGGGTGGAAGCCGTCGGGCGCCATGACGCCGCGGTTCAGCGGCATCTCCATGTCGACGCAGCTGACGTCGCCGCGCGTTCGCACCCAGCGCTGCAGCGCCAGGTTGTGGCGCCGCGCGTCGCTGCCGGCCACCCAGCGCAGCGGCTGCGGCAGCCCCGGGAAATGGTGGATGGGCGGCAGCGGTGCGAACACCACGTGCTGCACACCGTGGGCGTTGCGCAGCCAGTTGGCCAGCGTCTCGCGCGCCGACACGGCGTGATGCGAAGGCACCTGGTCAACGACGTCGTTGACACCCGTCACCACCACCGCCAGGTCGGCCTGCAGCGTCGTCTCGCGCTGCAGCAGGTGCAAGGTCTGCGCCGTCGTGAGGCCCGACTTTGCCACCAGCCGCCAGTCCACCAACAGCGCGCCGGCCTCGGCCAGGCGTTCGGCCAGCTGCGCGGCAAGTGCCTCGCGCTGCGTGACCACGCCCACGCCGGCGGCCGACGAGTCGCCGGCGATCAGCAGGCGCAACGGCGTGGCACCCTCGCTGCCGGCGCGGCCGTGGCGCTCGCCCTCGGGTTCACCCAGCCGCGGCAGCCGGCGCCGTGTCATCACCGCCTGCGCCACCAGCAGCGGGCTCAGCGCGAGCTTGACGGCGAGCGAC
>PNKD01000061.1 GCA_013822265.1 Leptothrix sp. (in: b-proteobacteria) | reverse complement strand
CAGCGGCAACAGTCCGAAGTGCCCGCGGCGCGTCATCGTGCCACCCCGCCGCGCCGCCGCCACGCTGCCGCTGCCGCTGCCGCGGCCAGCCCCAGCAGCACCAACGCTGCGGTGCCTGGCGTGGGCAGTTCGATGTCGGTCTGCGGCGTACGCTCCTGCAGCAGGGAAACGTTGCCGCAGACGAAGGGCACCATCACCGCATAGGCCTTGCCGTCGCGACCCTTCGCTTCATAGAGGCTCGCGTACTCGACGTGGCCGGGGTTGAAGTTGACACGCGTGTCGAAACACAGCGTGTCGCCGAAAGCCATGGCGCGGATGGTCTTGCCGAAGTAGCGACCGTGGTCGACGGTGCGGATGCCGCGCCAGGTGATCTCGACCCTTTGGTGCGTGCCGACCGCAGCCTGGGCGCTGATCTGCCTGACCACGTCGGCCGGCACGTGGGCGGCGCTCAGCGCCTGTTCCACCGTGCCCTGGTAGGGGTTGCGACCGGGCACGCCCCAGGCACAGGCGATGCGCAGCTGCAACGGGGTCGCATTGCCCTGTGCACGCAGGTCGTCGGCGTGCAGCGCGGCGCCGTCGAAGTCCTGCCCTGCCGGCGCTCCCAGGGATTGGCCTTCGAGCGTGAGGGGCGCGGCGGCCACCGGCGTCTTCGCCGGTGGCGGACTTTGCGTCACGCGCCTGTCCTGCAGCGCAAGCGTGGCCGCCACGCCGAGGGCGAAGCCGAACAGCACCGCCGCCCACAGCAGCACCGCGCGAACACGTGGCGATCCGACCTCGCGGCCGAGCAGGCCCTCCCAGTCGCAGCCCGGCGCCACGCAACGATAGCGGTGCACCGAGGTGAACAGGCTGATCCAGCGGTCCAGGAAGTGCCGATGCAGCCGGGCCAGCGGCGCGCCGCAGGCCGGGCAAAGTTCACCATCGGGCCGGCTGTTGTCGAGTAGCTTGGGGTGTGACACGACAGGTCACGAACGTTGCGCGCTGCGGGCGACAGGTCAATTCAGCGCCTGTCGCCGGCTGGCACCGTTGAGCACGGTCAAGGTCGGAGCCCGTGAGTGGGACGTCCCCAGGGCCGCGATCACCGCCCATCGCCCGTCGAGGTTCAGTGTCGCGGCTTGGCCGTCGGCCCGGCCACGCGGGCGTGAACCTGCTCGAGCTCGGTGATCAACTCGTCAACCTCGGCCAGGAACTGTTCGCGACTGGCGTGCGGCGCGTGGGTGATGAGGCCCGACGAGTGCTCGGCCAGCGCCTGCTCACCGGCCATGCGCGCCCAGCGCCGCACTTCGCAGTAGGCCAGCAGGGCCAGCCGGCCCAGGTCTCCGCCGCGGCGTGCGCACTGCAGCTCGCCCAGCAGGTCCTCGAGCCCAAGTTGGAATGAAGCGCGAACGGCTGCCATGGTGCGGTGCAGCATTGTCCGCCATACTGACGCCGACCTGACGCCAACTTCACGCCGACCTCACGCCGTCCTCACGCTGAGAGCCCGCCTTGGCGCAAGCACGACAGAGGTTTCGCGGGTGCTGCGGGCGCGCCCGGCTCCCTCTACGGCACAGCGCGTAACCCCTTGATTAACATGCAGGCTTTGCGCTGACGCTGCGTCTGCGCAACACCGCCGCCCATCCGACCACGGTGAGGCCGAGAACGACGTATCCCGTGCCATCGAATCAAGTCCCCAGCCCCTGGCGCCTGTCCGTCGCACCGATGATGGACTGGACGGACCGCCATTGCCGTTTTTTCCACCGCCAGCTCACGCGCCACGCCCGGCTGTACACCGAGATGGTGACCACCGGCGCGCTGCTGCATGGCGACGTGCCGCGCCACCTCGACTTCAACACCGAGGAGCACCCCGTGGCGCTGCAGCTCGGCGGCAGCGAGCCCGAAGACCTGGCGCGCTGCGCGAAGCTGGCCGAGCGATGGGGCTACGACGAGGTCAACCTGAACTGCGGATGCCCCAGCGCGCGGGTGCAGCGCGGCGCCTTCGGCGCCTGCCTGATGGCCGAACCCGAACTCGTGGCCGATGGCGTGATGGCCATGCGTGACGCCTGCAGCCTGCCCGTGACGGTGAAACACCGCATCGGCATCGACCGGACCGAGAGCTACGGCTTCGTGCGCGACTTCGTCGGCACGCTGCACCAGCGCGGCGGCTGCGAGGTCTTCATCGTGCACGCCCGCAACGCCTGGCTGCAGGGCCTGAGCCCGAAGGAGAACCGCGAGCTGCCGCCGCTGCGCCACGAACTGGTGTGGCGCCTGAAGGCCGACTTTCCGCAGCTCACCATCGTGGTCAACGGCGGCATCGGCACCGACGAGCAGATCGCGCTGCACCTGCAGCATGTCGACGGCGTGATGGTCGGCCGCCATGCCTACCGCGAACCCTGGTCGCTGGCCGGCTGGGACGGGCGTTTCTTCGGCGCGCCGGCCCCGGTGCCAGGCCGCGCCGAAGCCGAGGCCGCGATGGTGCGCTACATGGACAGGATGGCGGCGCAGGGCACGCCCTGGCCCTATGCCGCACGCCACATGCTGGGCCTGCACAACGGCTTGCCCGGCGCCCGGCGCTGGCGCCAGGTGTGGTCGGACCACAAGCTCGAGTCGCTGGGCCCGGCCGAGGTGTCGGCGCTGGCCAGGCGCTCGCTCGCGCCGCAGGGCGAGGCCGCCGCCGGCCTGACGGCTGCGGCCTGAGCAACCACGCTCACGAAAAACACTCACGAAGAACGCCATGGCCAAGTCGACCCCCAAGACCCTGCCCACCGGCGTGCGCGTGGCCGCGATGTCGCCGCGGCGCGTGTTCCCATCGAAGAAGGAAATGAAGCCTTGAGTTCACCCCTGCTCGCCATCATCGGAGGCAGCGGCCTCTACGACCTGCCCGGCCTGGCCGACACCCGCTGGGTGAGCGTGGAGACGCCCTGGGGCGCGCCGTCGGACCAGATCTTCCGCGGCAGCCTGCACGGTGCCGAGCTGGCCTTCCTGCCGCGCCATGGCCGCGGCCACCGCATCCCGCCGTCGGAGGTGAACTACCGCGCCAACATCGCCGCGCTCAAGAGCCTGGGCGCCACCGACGTGCTCAGCCTGTCGGCCGTGGGCGGCCTGCGCGCCGACTTGCCGCCGGGCACCTTCGTCGTCGTCGACCAGTTCATAGACCGCACGACGCAGCGCGTCGGCAGCTTCTTCGGCAGCGGGCTGGTGGCGCACGTGTCGATGGCACATCCGGTGTGCTCGCGCCTTGGGCGCCATGTGCTGGCGGCGCTGCGCGGGCAGGGCGTGCCGCACGAGCACGGCGGTACCTATTTGTGCATCGAGGGGCCGCAGTTCAGCACGCTGGCCGAATCGCAGATGTACCGCAGCTGGAACTGCAGCGTCGTGGGCATGACCAACCTGCCCGAGGCCAAGCTGGCGCGCGAGGCCGAGCTTTGTTATGCCAGCGTCGGCATGGTCACCGACTTCGACTGCTGGCACCCGGCCCACGACGCCGTGACGGTGGACGCCGTGATCAGGATGCTGCTGGGCAACGCGGCGGCGGCGCGCACGCTGGTGGCCGGCCTGGCCGGCGCCATCACCGCCGACATCGAGGGCCCCGCCTGCGGCTGCCGCCACGTGCTCGACCATGCGCTGATCACTGCGCCCGAAGCACGCGACCCGGCGATGATCGAGCGCCTGCGCGGCATTGCCGGCCGCGTGCTCGCGCCGCCGCCGGCCGGCTGAAGGGGGAGGCGGATGCAATGAAGGTCAACGGGGTTGCCCTGCGCCCGCTGCGCGCGCTGCCGGACGGGCTGGGCGTCGAGGTCATAGACCAGCGCCTGCTGCCGCACCGGCTGCAGATGCGGCCGCTGGGGTCGGCGCGCGAGGTCTTCGTGGCCATCCGCGAGATGTGGGTGCGCGGCGCACCGCTGATCGGCGCCGTGGCGGCCTACGGGCTGGCGATGCAGGCGCGGCGCGACGCGTCCGACGGCGCGCTGGCCAACGCCGCGGCGCTGCTCAAGGGCGCAAGGCCCACCGCCGTCAACCTGGCCTGGGCCTTGGACCGCGTGATGCGGGTGGTGATGGCCCACGGCGTCGGGCGGCGTGCCGATGCCGCCTGGGCCGAAGCCGATGCCATCGCCGAGCGGGATGTGCAGGTCAACGAAGCCATCGGCCGCCACGCGCTGCCGCTGTTGCAGGCCATCGCCGCACGCCGACAGGGCGGCGGGCCCGTCAACGTGCTGACGCACTGCAACGCCGGCTGGCTGGCCACCGTGGACTGGGGCACCGCCACTTCGCCCATCTACCAGGCGCATGCCGCCGGGATGGCCGTGCACGTGTGGGTCGACGAGACGCGCCCGCGCAACCAGGGTGCCAGCCTGACGGCCTGGGAGCTGGGCCAGGCCGGCGTGCCGCACACCGTGATCGCCGACAACGCCGGCGGCCACCTGATGCAGCACGGCCGCGTCGACCTGTGCATCGTCGGCTGCGACCGCGTGGCCGCCAACGGCGACGCCTGCAACAAGATCGGCACCTACCTCAAGGCACTGGCGGCGCGCGACAGCGGCGTGCCGTTCTACGTCGCGATGCCGACCTCGACGCTCGACCTCGGCCTGGCCGACGGCGTGCACGGCATACCGATCGAAGAGCGCAGCGGCCGCGAGCTCACGCATGTCAGCGGCCGCACGGCCAGCGGCGAGATGGTCGAGGTACAACTCACGCCCGATGGCTCGGCCGCGGCCAACCCGGCCTTCGACGTCACGCCGGCGCGGCTGATCACGGCGCTGGTCACCGAGTACGGCCTCGTGCCCGCCGAAGCCGGCGCGCTGCGGCAGTTGATGGAGGAGCGCGCATGACCACGGCCATCACCGAAGCCCAGGCCCGCGACGCCGTGGTGGCCGCGGTGCGCCGGCTCGACGCGCTGGGCATGAACCGCGGCAGCACAGGCAACGCCAGCCACCGCTGGGCCGCAGGGGGCGCCGACGGCATGCTGATCACGCCCACCGGCATGGGCGCCGACGAACTGCAGCCCGCCGACCTGGTGTGGGTGGGCGTGGACGGCCGCGTGCAGGGCGCCTGGCAGCCATCGTCGGAGTGGCACTTCCACCAGGCCGTCTACCGCACCCGGCCCGAACTGCAGGCCGTCGTGCACACGCATTCCACGCATGCCACGGCGCTGGCCTGCCTGGACCGGCCGCTGCCGGCCTTCCACTACATGGTGGCGGTGGCCGGCGGCGACGACGTGCCGCTGGTGCCCTACTTCACCTTCGGCACCGAGACGCTGTCGCGGGCCGTCGGCGCCGCGATGCAGGCGCGCGACGCCTGCCTGCTGGCCCACCACGGCCTGGTGGCCGCGGGCACCTCGATGGCGCGCGCGATGAAGGTGGTGCAGGAGGTCGAGAGCCTGTGCGAGGTCTACCTCAAGGCCCTGGCCGTGGGCGAGCCCGTGCTGCTGAACGCGGCACAGATGGCCGAGGTGATAGACAAGTTCAAGGCCTACGGCCGCACGGCGCTGCGCCAGGGCTGAACGCCCCGCGGCGCGTCGGCCGCGGCAGCCTCAGCCCTGTGGCACGGGCTGCATGTCGACGAAGTGCCACCACTCGTTCCAGTACAGGGGCCGGCGCCAGCCCTGCAGTTCGGCGTGCATCAGGTCGGCGTAGAGCCGGTGCGTGTGCAGCTTGTAGGGCATGTAGGCCACGGCCAGCTTCTTGGCCTGCGCGAACAGCGCGTCGCGGTCGGGGCCGTTGGGCAGCACGGTCATGCGGTCGTGGATGGCATCCATCGCCGGCAGCTTGAAGCGCGCGATGTTCTGGTTGCCCGACTGCGGGCCGAAGTAGCGCGTGATCATGCCCTGGCCGTCGCCGCCCGAGGCGCCCGAGGCCAGGGCCCAGATCTGCAGCTTGCCGGCGCGGCCGGCCTTCAGGTTCTCGGGCCACTTGGCGGTCTTGAAGACGACGCGCAGGCCCAGCGCGTGCATGTTCTTCTGCCACAGCTCGTTGAGCTGGCGGCTCAGCCCGTCGGGCTGGGTGGCGATCTCCAGCCTCAGCGGCTTGCCGTCGGGCAACTCGCGCCAGCCGTCGCCGTCGCGGTCGACGTAGCCGTGCACCTCGAGCAGCGCCTTGGCGCGGGCCGGGTTGTACTCGCTCATCTCGCTCTTGAACGCGGGGTCGTAGCCGCTGAGGTGGGGCATCACCGGGCTCTGCGCCGGAATCGCCATGCCGCGCCGCACGAGCCGGATCTCGCGATCGAGGTCGACGCCCAGGCCGATGGCACGGCGCAGCGCCACCTGGTGCGGCGCCAGCCCGCCGACCACCGGGTCGTCCATGTTGAAGTAGGTGAAGGTGATGTCCGAGGCCAGCGTGATGGCGCCGCGGATGCCCTGCTTGGCGAGGTTGGGCGCCACGCGCCCGCCGGGCATGCCGACCTGCATGAACTCGTTGGGCAGGCGGTCGATGTAGTCGTGCTGCTTGTTCAGGAAGGACAGCCAGCGCGGCTGCACCTCTTCGATGATCGAGATCTCCACGCGGTCGAGCAGCGGCAGCCGGCGGCCGCGCAGGCGCTCGGCGATGGCCTGCCCGGCGGCGTCGCCGGGCGCGGGCTCGCATTGCCACAGCCGCTCGCGGTAGCTCGGGTTGCGCTCGAGCACGATCAGCGACGAGCGCCGCCACGTCGTCAGCCGGAACGGGCCCGTGCCCACCGGATGTTCGGCGATCTTGTCGCCGTAGGCCGCAACCACCTCGCGCGCGACCGCGCCGAAGAGGTCGCTCACCGCCATGCTCTCGATGAAACGCGGGCGCGGCTCCTCGAGCTTCACCTGGAAGGCATGGCGGCCGAGCACACGCAGGCCTTCGATGGCGCGGTCGTAGTCGAAGGGCGTCTTGCGGTGCACAGACTCTTGGCGCAGTTCGGCCAGGCCGGGCATCTTCCAGTTCTCGACGCTGGCCCACAGCGGGCTCTTCACCGCCGGGTCGGCAAAACGCTTGAACGCGAAGACGAAGTCGGCGGCGACCAGTTCACGCGGCTTGCCCTTGAAGGCCGGGTCGTCGGCAAAGAAGATGCCGGGCCTGAGCTTGAAGGTCCAGGTGCGGAAGTCTTCGGACACCTCGGGCATGCCGTCGGCCACCAGCGGCACGATCCTGGCCGGCCGCGCCAGGTGGTCGTAGCCGTACAGCGCCTCGAAGATGTGGGCGGTGACGGTGCGCGAGTAGGTGTCGCTGATCTGCGCCGGGTCGAAGCCGCTCTCGGCCACGGGGAAGGCGTAGCGCAGCACGCGCGGCGGTGCGCCGCCGGCAGCGGCGGCGTTGGACTGCGCTGCCTGCGCCATCGAAGGCAGCGTCAGCCCCGTGGCGGTGGCCACGGCCAGGCCGATGGCATTGCGGCGTTGGATCATCCTGCGTGCTCCGGTGGGCGTTGACGGTATCTTGGCGTGTCCGGCGCCGTCGTCAATCCGGCCTGACCGAGGCGGTGGGCGCGCGGCGCCTCAGGCCGCCGTCGGGCCAGGTGGCCAGCAGCAGGCCGGCCAGCGCCAGCCCGAAGGCCGCCAAATGGGCGGCGCCGAAACGCTCGCCCAGCAACAGCACGCCCACCAGCGCCGCGCTCACCGGCAGCAGCACCGTGAAGACGCCGGCGCGCGACGACGGCACGTGGCGCAGGCCCTGCATCCACAGCCACACCGTGACCATGCTGGCAGCGATGGCGTAGAAGCCCAGCAGCCCCCACAGGCCGGCGCCAACGGCGACGAAGTCGAACGACCAGGCTTGCCAGAGCCCGAAGGGCGTGACCAGCGCCAGCCCCCACAGGTTGATGAGTGCGCTGATGCGGCGCGGCGAGACCTGGCCCGTCAGCCGCTTGCCGATGACGACGTACGAGGCCTCGCAAAACACCGCGGCCAGCAGCAGGGCATAACCGAGCGGCGATGCGGCTTCGCCGCCCGCCGTGTCGCCGCGGGCCAGCGCCAGCAGCGCAATGCCCGCCGCCGCGCAGGCGATGGCCAGCACAACGCGGCCGCGGATGTGCTCGCCCAGGAAGACCCGCGACAGCAGCGCCACGGCGGCCGGGATGGCCGCCATCGTCACGCCGGCGGTCACGGCCGAGGTCAGCAGCACGCCGTAGAGCATGCAGATGCTGAACAGGAAGTTGCCGAGGAAACTCTCCAGGAACAGCAGCCGGCGCTCGTGCGGCGACAGCGGGGCGTCGCCCGGCCGGCGCTTCACCCAGTGCGCCATCGCCAGGGCCGCGATGCCGAAGCGCAGCCAGGCCAGCAGCAGCACCGGGAACACCGCCACCAGCAGCTTGCTCAGGCCGACATAGCTGCCCACCAGCGCCATGCTGGCAGCCAGGCTCAGGTAGGCCCAGGCAGGCGGCTGCGACGGCGCGGTGCCTGTCGCCATCTAAAAGACAGCGGCATAACGATCGAGTTCCCAGGCACTGACATGGCGCGCGAATTCGGCCCACTCGCCACGCTTGATCTGCAGGAACTGGGTGGTCAGCGTCTCGCCCAGTGCGCCGCAGACCACGGTGTCGCCCTCCAGCGCCTGCAGCGCCTCGTGCAGCGACTGCGGCAGCCGCGCCAGGCCGTGGGCCCGCACCTGCGCCGGCGGCCAGGTGAAGAGGTCGGCGGTGCAGGCCGGGCCGGGGTCGAGGCCGCGAGTTATGCCGTCCAGCCCGGCGGACACCATGGCCGCGGTGGCAAGGTAGGGGTTGGCGCTGGCATCGGGCACCCGCCACTCGAAGCGGCCGGGCAGGGTGCGCACGGCCGCCGTGCGGTTGTTGGGGCCGTGGGCGATGGTGGCCGGCGCCCACGTGGTGCCGCTGATCGACGCGCCGCCGGCCAGGCGCTTGTAGCTGTTGACGGTGGGCGCGGCCAGCGCGCACAGCGCCGGCGCGTGGGCCAGCACGCCGGCGACGAACTGGCGGCCAAGCAGGCTCAGGCCGCTGGGGTCGCCGGCGTCGCCGGGGCCGCCGTCGAAGAGGCAGCGCTCGCCCTGCCACAGCGAGACATGGAAGTGCAGGCCGCTGCCGGGCTGGTTGGCGAAGGGCTTGGGCATCATCGAGAACACCATGCCGCGCGCCTCGGCCAGCGCGTGCGCGGCCAGCTTGAACAGCATCAGCCGGTCGCTGCTGGCCAACGCGTCGCCATAGGCGAAGTTGACTTCGTACTGGCCGTGCGCGTCTTCGTGGTCGATCTGCAGCACGTCGAGGCCGCAGGCGGCCAGCGACGTGTTCAGCGCCTGCAGGAAGTCGAGCTGCCGCGGCAGCGACTTGAGGTCGTAGGAGGGCTTGTCGAGGCGGTCGTGGTTGTCGGCCGGCAGCCAGGCCCCGGCCCTGCCGCGCTTGAGCAGGAAGAACTCGGGCTCGATGCCGGTGCGCAGCTGCCAGCCGCGCTCGGCCAGCCGCGCCAGCGCGCGGTGCAGCACCTGGCGGGGGCAGGCGTCGAAGGGCACGCCGTCGACGAAGCCGTCGCCGACGACACGCGCCACGCCGGGCAGCCAGGGCAGGGGCTGCACGGTGGCGGCGTCGCCGCGCGCGTAGTACTCGGCGCGCGGGCCGGTGCGGGGCAGGCCGGTGCCCCAGATCGACGGCCCGGCAAAGCCGGCGCCCATGGACATCACCTCGTCGAGGTGGGCCAGCGGCACCAGCTTGCCCTTGGCGCAGCCGTGCAGGTCGGTGAACTGCACCAGCAGCGTGTGCACGCCCTGGGCCTGCAGGCGTTCACGCAGCGCGATCATGCCGGCTCGATGCGCAGCCAGGTGGTCTTCAGCTCGGTGTACTTGTCGAAGGCGTGCAGGCTCTTGTCGCGGCCATTGCCGCTTTGCTTGACGCCGCCGAAGGGCACCGTGATGTCGTCCTCGTCGTACTGGTTCACGTGCACCGTGCCGGCGCGCAACGCGCGCGCCACGCGGTGGGCGCGGTTGATGTCGTTGGTCCAGACGCTGGCCTGCAGGCCGTAGGCGCTGGCGTTGGCCATCTGCAGGGCTTCGGCCTCGTCGCGGAAGCGGATGACCGACAGCACCGGGCCGAAGATCTCTTCGCGCGCGATCTTCATCTCGTTGCCGACGCCGTCGAAGACGGTGGGCTCGACGTACTGCCCGCCGGTCTCGGTGCGCGCCGGGTGGCCACCGGCGATGCAGCGCGCGCCTTCGTCCAGGCCGGCCTGGATATAGGCGAGCACCGTGTTCAGCTGCGTGGCGTCGACCATCGCACCCATCACCGTGGCGGCGTCGAGCGGGTCGCCCGGCGCGTACTGCGGTGCCTGCGCCGCCACCGCGGCGGCGAAGTCGTCGGCGATGCTCTCGTGCACCAGCACGCGCGAGGGCGCGTTGCAGCTTTCGCCCTGGTTGAAGAACATGCTGCCGGCCACCGTGGCGGCGGCGCGGGGGAGGTCGGCGAAGTCGGGGAAGACGACGAAGGCGCTCTTGCCGCCGAGCTCGTTGTAGACGCGTTTGAGGTTGCTGCGGCCCGAATACTCGAGCATGCGGCGCCCGGTTCGCGTGCTGCCCGTGAAGCCGATGGCGTCGACGTCCATGTGCAGGGCCAGCGCTTCGCCGGCCTCGTGCCCGAAACCCGGCACGACGTTGAAGACGCCGGGCGGCAGGCCGGCCTCGACCGCCAGTTCGGCCAGGCGCAGCGCCGTCAGGGGGCTCTTCTCGCTGGGCTTGAGCACGACCGAATTGCCGGCCGCCAGCGCGGGGCCCAGCTTCCAGGCGGCCATGATCATCGGGTAGTTCCAGGGCACGATGGCGCCCACCACGCCGACGGGTTCGCGCGTGATCAGCGCCAGCGCATGCGCGCCGGTGGGCGCGATCTCGTCGTAGACCTTGTCCACGGCCTCGGCATACCAGGCGATGCAGCGCGCGGTGCTGGGCACGTCGACCGACAGCGAGTACTGGATGGGCTTGCCCATGTCCAGGGTCTCGAGCAGCGCGAGTTCATCGCGGGCGGCGAGGATCTTCTCGGCAAAGGCCTGCAGCACGCGCTTGCGCTTGGCCGGCGGCTGGCGCGACCAGCGGCCATCGTCGAAGGCGGCGCGCGCGCTGGCCACGGCGGCGTCGACATCGGGCGCGGCGCCCCGCGCCACGGCGCCCAGCACGCGGCCGTCGATGGGCGAGACGGTGTCGAAGGTCTCGGCGCTGGCGGCATCACGGCGCTGGCCGTCGATGACGATGCGGCCGTCGATGCGCACATTGCGCGCGTGGGCGTGCCAGTCGGTCATGGTGTGCTCAGCGTGAGAGTTCTTCGGGCGTGCCCGAGCAGCGCGCCCAAAGGCGCCTGATCCAGGCGCAAAGCGCAGACATGGCTCGGGCGATGTCGAGCATTTGCAGCGACGAGCAGGTGCTTCTTGGTGTGATGAGCGGGCATGAACGAAAGACTCTCACGCTCTCAGGCCTTCAGCCGTGCGTCACCAGGCCACCACCATCGAGGCGCCCAGCAACTGGTTGGTCTTGCGCCAGCCGCCGCCCTTCACGTCGTAGAAGACCGGCAGGCTGGCGCCGTCCCTGCGCCACTCGGCCTTCAGCGTGGTGTTCTCGTCGAGCCGGTACTTCAGGCCCAGCGACAGCGCGGAGCGGTTGGCGCCGTTGCTGCAGGCCTCGATGGTGACGTCTTCGCAGCCCAGCGTGGGGTCGGGGCCGATGCCGTTGCGGTAGTCGCCGTAGGGCCCGTCGACACCGAAGGCGTCCCAGTAGCCGGTGTAGCCGAACAGGCCGCCGCCGTTCTTGTTGTTCTTGATGTAGTCGGCACGCAGCAACACCTGCAGGCGCGGCGTGATGCTGTAGCCGACCAGGCCCGAGACGCCCGTCCACGACGAGTCGCGGAACTCGCCGTTCGCGCCGGGCTGGATGGCGGCCTGCTTCTGGTTGCCGAAGGCCAGCTGGCCCTGCAGCGTCCAGTCGCCGCGGAAGTAGTAACCGTCGACCTCGAACAGGTTCGTGTTGGTGCCGGTGAAGGTGCTGCAGCTGGCATCGCGGCACAGGTTGTAGTTGGGGGTCTTGCCGTGCACGCCGGCGAAGCCCCAGCCGTCGAACTCACCCTTGCTGTAGTCGACGCGATAGGCCAGCACCGGCGACTTCTCGCCCGCCTCACGCTTGGTGGTGTTGAGGTTGCCGACGACGGCGCGCATCCACCACTTGCCGCGCGTGATGCTCATGCCCGCGCCCGTGTAGGCCAGCGGCAGGGTGAAGTCGTAGAGCAGGTTGTGCGTGATGAAGGGGTTCAGCGCGGGCTGCTGGTATTCGTAGCCCGACCAGTCGGGGATCTGCCCGGCGATCAGGCGCGTCTGCAGGTCGCCCAGCGGCACCGAGACGCTGGCCTCCTGCACGATGGACGCGCCCGTGAACGCGCCCACGCCGCGGTTGGGCGACAGCACCAGGCGCCAGAGGGTGCCGCTCTCGGTTTCCTTGCTCAGGTCGAGCACCGCCGCGCCCATGTAGGACGTGTCGTAGTAGTAGCCGTCTTCGTTCAGAAACTGGAAGCCGGCGCGGTCCTGGTTCTTGTTCCAGATGAACACGGGTTCGATGTAGCCCCCGATCTTCAGGCCCTTGTAGCCCTGGCCGGCAAAGCTGTCCTGCATCGATTCGGCCTTCACCGAGATGCGGTTCAGCTCACGCGCCTGCTCGGGGGTCATGCCCCACTGGCCAGGTGCCGGCGCCGCTGCCGCCGGCGCGGCCTGCAGCTTCTGTTCGAGCTGCTGCACGCGGTCGCGCAGCGCACGAAGCTCCTTGAGCAGATCCTCGTTGCTCTGGGCGGCGGCCGGGAATGCTGCGGCCAGCGCCAGGGCGCAGGTGGTCGGGGCAAAGCGCTTCATGGAGTCTCCTTGGTTCCTGGGGAATCGGGGTGCGGTGCTTGTTCGGTGCAGTGCAAGGGTCAGGCCTTCGCGGCAGCGGCCATGTCGCGCTGGCGCTGGCGTTCGGCACGGGCGATCATGTAGCTGGCGACGACGACGCCGATCGACACGATGACGATGATCAGCGTGGCCACCGCATTGACGCTCGGGTTGAGGCCCAGTCGGGCGCGCGAGAAGATCACCAGCGGCATCGTGGTGCTGCCCGGGCCCGAGAGGAAGGCCGAGAGCACGACGTCGTCAAGCGACAACGTGAAGGTCAGCAGCCACGCCGAGACCAGGCTCTGTGCGATCAGCGGCAGCGTCACCAGCCAGAACACCTGGTGGGGGCGTGCGCCGAGGTCCATCGCCGCCTCTTCCAGCTGCGGGTTCATGTCGAGCAGGCGCGACTGCACGACGACGGTGGCATAGGCCATGCCCAGCAGCAGGTGGCCGAACCAGATGGTCAGCATGCCGCGCTCGGGGAAGCCCACACCGAAGGCCGACTGGGTCGCGCGCTGCACGCTCACCAGCATCAGCAGCAGCGACAGGCCCACCACCACCTCGGGCATCACCAGCGGTGCATTGACCATGCCGCTGAAAAACGTCCGCCCGGTGAAACGTTTGTACTTGACGAGCGCAAACGCCGCCAGCGTGCCCAACACCACCGAGCCGCAGGCAGTGAGGAAGGCGATCTTCAGGCTCAGCCACAGGCCGGCCAGCATCTCGTTGTCGCTGGCCAGCGCGAGGTACCACTTCAGCGTGAAGCCGCGCCAGACGTTGGGGATGGGCGAGTCGTTGAACGAGTAGATCACCAGCGCCACGATGGGCACGTAGAGGAACAGGTAGCCGGCACCGAGCCAGCCATGGCCGAACCAGCGGTAGAGATGGGCAGCCTTGATCCTCATGCGTGCCGCTCCTGCGCCTCGGCCTGGTACTTGTTGAACAGCGCCAGCGGCACGATGATCAGCAGCACCATCACCACGGCCACGCTGCCCGCCATGGGCCAGTCGTTGTTGCTGAAGAACTCGTCCCACAGCACGCGGCCGATCATCAGCGTCTCGGGCCCGCCCAGCAGCTCGGGGATCACGAACTCGCCGACGCAGGGAATGAAGACCAGCATGCTGCCGGCGATGATGCCGGCCTTGGACAGCGGCACCGTGACCTTCCAGAACGCCGTCCACGGCGTGGCGCCGAGGTCGGCCGCGGCTTCCAGCAAGCGCAGGTCCATCTTGGCCAGGTTGCCGTACAGCGGCAGGATCATGAAGGGCAGGTAGGTGTAGGTCATGCCCAGCACCAGCGAGAAGGGCGTGTGCATCAGCTTGCCGGGCGCGGAGATCAGGCCCGCTGCCAGCAGCAGCTGGTCCAGGCCCAGCTCGACGATGAGGTCGGCCACCCAGCCGCCTTCGGTGAGCAGGCCGCGCCAGGCGTAGACGCGCAGCAGGAAGCTGGTCCAGAAGGGCAGCATCACCAGCATCAGCAGCGCCGGCTGCAGCGTGGCCCGGGCGCGCGCCATGAAGTAGGCGAAGGGGTAGCCTATGGCCAGGCACAGCACGGTGGTGGCCGCGGCGTACTGCAGGCTGGCCAGGTAAGTCTTGAAATACAGCGAGTCTTCGGCAATGAAGAGGTAGTTGCTGAACTTCAGCGACAGCGCCAGCACGCCGTCGGTGTAGGTGACGATGTCCTTGAAGGTCACCGTCTCCATCTCGGACACGCTGATCTTGCCGACGATCAGGAAGGGCAGCAGGAAGAACGCCAGCAGGAAGGCGAAGGGCAGCGCGATCACCAGACCGCGTCCGCTGAACCAGGCGGAAAGGTGCTTGATCACGGCGGCGCTTGCCACGGTCTACTGCGTCAGCACGACGTGGGCCGAACGCGACCAGTGCGCCCAGACCTCGTCGCCCCAGGTGAAGCTCTCGTCGCGGTGGCGTTGCGTATTGGCCATGCTGACCTTGAGCCTGGCACCGCTTTGCAGCTCGAGGTGGTAGACCGTGAAGCTGCCGAAGTAGGACATCTCCTTGATCCGGCCCGAGACCGTGTTGAAGTCGTCGGCGGGGCGGTGCCGCACGAGGTGTATCTTCTCGGGCCGCAGCGCCACCGTCACCGACATGCCGACGTTGCCGGTGATGCCGTGGCCGACGAAGTGGCGGCAGTCGGCGCCATCGATGACCACGTGATCGGCCTCGTCCTCGCTGACCTTGCCGTCCATCAGGTTGACGTTGCCGATGAAGTCGGCCACGAAGCGCGTGGCCGGCGTCTCGTAGATCTCGGCCGGCGGGCCGACCTGCAGGAAGCGGCCTTCGCTCATGATGGCGATGCGGCTGGCCATGGTCATGGCTTCTTCCTGGTCGTGCGTGACCATCACGCAGGTCACGCCGACCTGCTCGATGATGTTGACCAGCTCGATCTGCGTCTCCTCGCGCAGCTTCTTGTCGAGCGCACCCAGCGGTTCGTCGAGCAGCAGCAGCTGCGGCTGCTTGGCCAGGCTGCGTGCCAGCGCCACGCGCTGCTGCTGGCCGCCCGAGAGCTGGTGCGGCTTGCGCTTCGCGAATCTGGTGAGCTGCACGAGCTTGAGCTTGGCCTCCACGCGCTCGGCGATCTTGTCCCTGGGCAGGCCCTCGCGCTTGAGGCCGAAGGCGATGTTCTCCCACACCGTGAGGTGGGGAAAGAGCGCGTAGCTCTGGAACATCATGTTCATCGGCCGCTGGTAGGGCGGCAGGTCGGCCAGGTCCTGCCCGTTCAGCACGATGCGGCCCGAGGTCGGCGTCTCGAAGCCGGCCAGCATGCGCAGCAGCGTGCTCTTGCCGCAACCCGAGCTGCCGAGCAGCGCGAAGATCTCGCCCTTGGCGATGTCCAGGCTGACGTTGTTCACGGCCTTGAAGCCGCTGAAGTCCTTGACGACGTTCTGGATCTGCAGAAACGCCGCTGGCGCGGCCGCGGCGGGCGGGGCGCTGGTCGGGATGGCCATGAACTGCGGTCCGCTCAGAGCCCGGTCTTGAACGAGGTGTAGGTCCGCGTCATCAGGCGGCGCAGGTCGTTGTTCAGCGAGTCGGGCGGGACCATCCTGCCCAGGTCGGCCGGCGCCAGGAACACCGTCGGGTTGCTGGCGACCTCGGGCTTGACGAAGGCCTTGGAGGCCGCGTTCGGGTTGGCGTAGAAGACCTTGTTCGTCAGGCTCGCATGCACCTCGGGGCGCATGATGTAGTTGATGAACTTGTGCGCGTTGCCCGGCCTTGGTGCATCGGCGGGGATCACCATCACGTCGAAGAACAGCAGGCCGCCGGATTTCGGAATCATCGCCTGGATGTTCTGGCCGCTCTTGTTTTCGAGGGCGCGCTGGCGCGCGATGTTGATGTCGCCGCTCCAGCCCAGCGCCAGGCAGATGCTGCCGCCGGCCATGTCGTTGATGTAGCCCGAGCTGCTGAACAGCGTGATGTGCGGGCGCACCGTCTTGAGCAGCTGCGCCGCGGCGCTGTAGTCGCTGGGGTTCTTGCTGAAAGCGGGCTTGCCCAGGTAGTGCAGCGCGGCGGGAATCACCTCGCTGGCACTGTCGAGCATGCTCACACCGCAGCTCTTGAGCTTGCTGACGTACTCGGGCTTGAAGACCAGGTCCCATACGTTGTCGGGCATGGGCATGCTGCCCAGCGTGGCCTTGACCTTGTCGACGTTGATGCCCACCGTGGTGTAGCCCCAGAGCCAGTTCACCATGTAGTCGTTGCCCGGGTCCATGCGCCCCAGCTGGGCCTGCACGGCCGGGTCGAGGTTCTTGAGGTTGGGCAGTTGCGCCTTGTCCAGCTTGCGCAGCAGGCCGCCGTCCATCTGCAGCTTGGCCCAGTTCGAGCTGGGCATGACGATGTCGTAGCCCGTCTTGCCGGCCACCAGCTTGGCATGCACGATCTCGTTGTTGTCGAAGTTGTCGTAACGGACCTTGATGCCCGTTTCCTTCTCGAAGTTTCGCAGCGTGTCTTCGGCGATGTAGTCCGACCAGTTGTAGATGTTGAGCACCTTCTCCTCTTCTTGCGCCACGGCGAGCGTGGTCACGGCAGCCAGGGCCAGGGCAGACAGGATCGACTTGGGATTCATGCGGGCAACCTCCAGGGCTTCTTAGGGGCGGGTCGAACAGGCGGGGCGGAGTCTAGCAACGGGCGGCACGGTTTTCAGCGGCTTCAACGCAGCCAGCCTTCGCGCTGCGCGTCGGCCAGCGTGAGGTCCAGGCAGCGGCGGATCAACGCCACCATGTCGTCGATCTGGTTGCGCGTGATGACCAGGGGCGGCGCGATGATCATGCGGTCGCCGACGGCACGCATGATCACGCCCTGGTTGAAGCAGTGGCTGCGGCAGACCATGCCGATGCCGACCGATTCATCGAAGGCCTCCCCACTGAGCTTGTCCTTCACGAGCAGCAGCGCCCCCATCAGGCCGCAGGTCTCGGCATCACCCACGAGCGGGTGTCCGGCCAGCTGCCGGAAGGCTTCAGCAAGATACGGGCCGACGTCGTCGTGCACGTGTTCCACCAGCTTCAGCGAGCGGATGAGCCGGATGTTGGCCAACGCCACCGCGCAGGCCACGGGATGCCCGCTGTAGGTGTAGCCGTGGTTGAACTCGCCGCCCTGCTGGATCAGAACGTCGGCCACGCGCTGGCCCACCATCACGCCGCCCAGCGGCACGTAGCCGCTGGTCACGCCCTTGGCGAAGGTCATCAGGTCGGGCTGGAAACCGAGGGTCTCGCAGCCCCACCAGTGGCCCGTGCGGCCGAAGCCGCAGATCACCTCGTCGCTGACCAGCAGCACGCCGTATTGGTTGCAGATGCGCTGCACCTCGGGCCAGTAGGTGGTGGCCGGGATGATCACGCCGCCGGCGCCCTGTATCGGCTCGCCGATGAAGGCGGCCACGTTCTCCGGGCCCATGTCGAGAATCATCTCTTCCAGCCAGCCCGCCGCCTGCAGCCCGAAGGCCTCGCGCGTCAGGCCCTGCGGCCGCCCCAGTTCCCACCAGTAGGGCTGCTCGATGTGCACGATGCCCGGGATGGGCAGTCCGCCCTGGACGTGCATGCCGCTCATGCCGCCCAGCGAGGCGCCGGCCATGGTGCTGCCGTGGTAGGCATTCTTGCGGCTGATGATGATCTGGCGTTCGGGCTGCCCCAGCAGGTCCCAGTAGCGCCGCACCATGCGCACGACGGTGTCGTTGCCCTCGCTGCCGCTGCCGCTGAAGAAGACATGCTCGAACTGCGGCGGCGTCACCTCGGCCAGCAGTTCGGCCAGTTCGATGGCCGGCGGTGTGGCAGTCTGGAAAAACGCGTTGTAGAAGGGCAGGGTCTCGAGCTGTTTCGTGGCCGCGTCGATCAGCGCCTGCTGGCCATAGCCCACGTTCACGCACCACAGGCCACTCATGGCGTCGAGGATCTTGTGGCCCTCGCTGTCCCACAGGTAGATGCCCTCGGCCCGCGTGATGATGCGCGAGCCCTTGGCCGCCAGGCTCTGGAAGTCGGTGAAGGGATGCAGGAAATGCGCCGCGTCGGCGGCCTGCCATTCGGCGGTGGTGCGGGACATGGCGGGGCTTTCGTCAGACATGGAGCAAGAGGTGCTCGCGTTCCCAGGGCGAGATCACTTTCATGAACTCGGCGTATTCGATCTCCTTGACCTCGGTGTAGACGGTGACGAAGTCTTTGCCCAGCACCTGGGCCAGGTCCTTCTCGTCGCGCAGCATCGCCAGCGCCTCGCCCAGGCTGCGCGGCAGGCCGAAGTCGCCGAGGTAGGCGTCGCCCTTGCACTCGGCGCTGGGCTCGATCTTGTTCATCATGCCGAGGTAGCCGCAGGCCAGGGTGGCGGCCAGCGCGACGTAGGGGTTGGCGTCGGCGCCGATGACGCGGTTCTCCACCCGCCTCGCGGCAGCCCCGGCCACCGGGCTGCGTATGCCCACGGTGCGGTTGTCGGTGCCCCACTGGATGTTGATGGGCGCGGCATTGCTGCGCACCAGCCGGCGGTAGCTGTTGACGTAGGGCGCGAACAGCGCCATCGCCGCCGGGATGTACTTCTGCAGCCCGCCGATGTACCAGTAGAACTCCTTGCTGGCCGTGAAGTCGGGGTTGCTGAAGATGTTCATGCCCGTGGCCTTGCTGACGATGCTCTGGTGGATGTGCATCGCACTTCCGGGTTCGCCGGCGATGGGCTTGGCCATGAAGGTGGCGAACATGTTGTGACGCAACGCTGCCTCGCGCACCGTGCGCTTGAACAGGAAGACCTCGTCGGCCAGGCCCAGCGGGTGGGCGTGGAAGAAGTTGATCTCCATCTGGCCCGCGCCGACCTCGTGGATGAGAGTGTCGACGTTGAGCTCCATCTTCTCGCAGTAGGCGTAGACATCCTCGAACAGCGGGTCGAACTCGTTGACGGCGTCGATGCTGTAGGCCTGGCGCCCGGTCTCGCTGCGGCCGCTGCGGCCGATGGGCGGCTTCAGCGGCACGTCGGGGTCGGTGTTGCGGGCGACGAGGTAGAACTCCAGCTCGGGCGCCACCACCGGCGACCAGCCCTGCTGGTCGAAGAGCTCGCAGACATGGCGCAGTACGCTGCGCGGCGCGAAGGGCACGAGCTGGCCGTCGCGGTCGTAGCAGTCGTGGATGACCTGGGCCGTGGGGTCGGTGGCCCAGGGCACGATGCGTACCGTCGTCGGGTCGGGTCGCAGGTGCATGTCGCGGTCGGTGGGCATGATGACGTCGTAGTACGCGCCCTCTTCGGGGAACTCGCCCGTCACGCCCATGGCCACCACGGCCTCGGGCAGCCGCATGCCGCGATCCTCGGTGAACTTCTGGCGCGGCAGGATCTTGCCGCGCGCCACGCCGGTGAGGTCGGGCACCAGGCACTCGATCTCGGTGACAAGGTTGTTGTCGAGCCACTGCTCGAGCTCGGCGAAGGTGAAATGGTCTCTGGAGTTCATGGATGTCCTGGTGATCTGTGGCGTGTCGCTGCGCGGGTTCGAGCGGGGCGGCCCGCGCCGGCAGCGCGGTTCAGGTCGTTGCCGCAGCGGCTGGCAATGGCCCTCGCACACGATCACGGTAGCCGCGCACGGCGTCGCCGAAGGCACGCAGCAGCTGCATCGACACCGGGTTGCCCGCGGCCTGCCACTCGGGGTGCCACTGCACGCAGAGATTGAACGCGGGCGCGCCCGGCAGCGAGAAGGCCTCGACCAAGCCGTCGGGCGCACGCGCCTCGACGCGCAGCCCGGGGGCCAGCGCCTTGATGCCTTGGCCGTGCACCGAGTTGACGGTGATGCGCCCGCCACCCAGGATGCCGGCCAGCAGGCCACCGGGCAGCACGTCCACCGGGTGCGCGGGGCCGTACTGCTCGGCCGCCGGCACGCCATCGCGTGAACGGTGGTCGGCCAGGCCCGGCACCTCCTGCACCGCCTGGTGCAGCGTGCCGCCCAACGCGACGTTGGTCTCCTGCGTGCCGCGGCAGATGGCCAGCAGCGGCACGCCACGGGCCAGGGTGCGGCGCACGAGCGGCAAGGTCCACTCGTCGCGCTCGGGGTCGAGCGGCAGCTTCGGGTCGTGCACGGCCTCGCCGAAGTGCGAGGGGTGCACGTTGCTGGGCGAGCCGGTGAGCAGCACGCCGTCGGCGATGTCGAGCAGGTCGTCGAGCTGATCGTCGGCAAAGGGCGGCGCGATCAGCGGCACCGCGCCGGCCAGCCTGACGGCATCGACGTACTTGCGGCCGGCGACGTGGAAGGGGTGCTCGCCGAGTAGGCGGTTGCAGCTGCTGACGAGGACGACGGGAGGTCTCATGACGGTTCAGGCGAGCATATCGCGCAGCCGGTACCAGGCCATGCCGAGCACCAACGCCGGCGTGCGAAGGAAGGCGCCGCCCGGAAAGGCGTGATGCCGCAGGCGCGCGAAGACATCGAAGCGCGAGGCATCGCCGGCCATGGCCTCGGCCACCAGCCGGCCGGCCAGGCCGGTGAGGGCCAGGCCGTGGCCCGAGAAACCCTGCAGGTAGTACACGTTCTGCGGCGCACCGGCGGCGGCGGGCAGGCGGCCGAAGTCGGGCGCGCGGTTCATGCTGATGTCGACGAAGCCGCCCCAGGCGTAGTCGACACGCAGCGCACCCAGCTGGGGAAAGCTGCGCAGCCAGCGCTGGCGCATGCTCTGCGCCAGGTTGGCCGGCGTCATCGTGCTGTAGCTGACGCGGCCGCCGAAGAGCAGCCGGTGGTCGGGCGTGGGCCTGAAGTAGTCGAGCACAAAATCGGTGTCGCACGCCGCCGCGCGGCTGGGGATCAGGCTGTCGCACAAGGCCGGCTCCATGGCCGCGCTGCAGGCGATGTAGGTGCCGACGGGCATGATGCGCCGCGCCAGCGCCGGCGCCAGGCCCTGCAGGTAGACGTTGCCGGCCAGCAGCACCTGGCGCGCGCGCACCTCGCCGCCGGCGGTGCGCAGCACCGGCGTGGCGCCGGGCACCAGGGCCGTGACGGCACTGTGTTCGTGCAATCGCACCCCGGCCGCGGCCGCCGCCCGGGCCAGGCCCAGCGTGTACTTGAGTGGATGCAGGTGCGCCGAACGCGGGTCGAAGACACCGCTGTGAAAGCGCGGGCTGTCTATCCATGCCCGGATGTCGCCCGGCGCGATGCGTTGCAGCGCGTAGCCGTAGACGCTGGCCAGGCGCTCGGCGCCGGCCGCCAGTGCGGCGCCCTTGCGGGCGCTCGTGGCCAGGCTCAGGTGGCCGTCCTGCCAGTCGCAGGCGATGCCGTGCTCGGTGATGCGCTCGCGCATCAGGTCGAGCGCCTCGATGGACATCGCCCACACCCGCTTGGCGTCGTCGAGCCCGAGCTGGGCCTCGATGGTCTCGGGGTCGCAGGCCAGGCCGTGGATGGCCTGGCCACCGTTGCGGCCGCTGGCCCCCGAGCCGATCTCACGCGCCTCCAACAGCACCACGTCGAAGCCGCGCCGGCGCAGGTCGATCGCTGCACTCAGCCCGGCCAGGCCCCCGCCCACCACCGCCACATCGCAGTCCACCGTGGTCGCCAACGCCGGAAAGTCCATGTCCCGTACGGCCGTGGCGGCGTAGTACGAGTGGCGTGCGAGTTCGAGATCGGTGTCGAGCAACGGCATACGGGGTGCGATGCGGCAGGCGCTAGGCAGTGTCCTTCGTCGTAGGAAGTGGGCAGGAAGGCGTGCGTTCAGGCCGCCCGGCGCAGCGCGCCGCGCAACGTGTCGACGATCTGGTCGATGTGGCTGCGCTCGATGATCAGCGGCGGCGACAGCGCCACCGTGTCGCCGGTGGTGCGGATGAGCAGGCCCTTGTCGTAGCAGTCCAGGAAGAGGTCGAAGGCACGCTTGGCGGGCTCGCTGGGCAGCGGCGCCAACTCGACGCCGCCGACGAGGCCGATGTTGCGCACGTCGATGACATGGGGCTCGCCGCGCAGCGAGTGCAGGCCCTGGGCGAAGTAATCCTGCATCTCCGCGGCGCGTGTCAGCAGGCCCTCTTCGGCATAGGTGTCCAGCGTGCCCAGCCCGGCGGCGCAGGCCAGCGGGTGGCCCGAGTAGGTGTAGCCGTGCGGAAACTCGATGAGGTGCTCGGGGCCGGTCATGAAGGCTTCGTGGATCTCGTCCTTCACGATCACCGCGCCCATGGGCACGGCGCCGTTGCTCAGGCCCTTGGCGGCGGTGATCATGTCGGGCGTGACGCCGAAGGTCTGCGCCGCGAACGGCGCGCCGGTGCGGCCGAAGCCAGTGATGACCTCGTCGAAGATCAGCAGGATGCCGTGCCTGGTGCACAGCTCGCGCAGGCGCTGCAGGTAGCCGACGGGCGGCACCAGCACGCCGGTGCTGCCGGCCACGGGCTCGACGATGACGGCGGCGATGTTGCTGGCGTCATGCAGCGCCACCATGCGTTCGACGTCGTCGGCAAGTTCGGCGCCGTGCGCCGGCTGGCCCACGCTCCAGGCGTTGCGCGCCGCATCGTGGGTGTGGCGCAGGTGGTCGACGCCGGCCACGGCGAGGCCGTAGGTCTTGCGGTTGCCCACCATGCCGCCCACCGAGATGCCGCCGAAGTTGACGCCGTGGTAGCCGCGTTCGCGGCCTATGAGGCGCGTGCGTGTGCCTTCGCCGCGCACGCGGTGGTAGGCCAGCGCCATCTTCAGCGCCGTCTCCACGGATTCGGAGCCCGAGTTGGTGAAGAACACCTTGCCCATGCCCGCAGGAGCGATCTGCGCCACGCGCTCAGCGAGCTCGAAGGCCTTGGGGTGGGCCATCTGGAAGGGCGGCGCGAAGTCCATCTCGGCCGCCTGCTGCTGTATGGCCTGCACGATGCGCGGCCGGGCATGGCCGGCGTTCACGCACCACAGGCCGGCCACGCCGTCGAGGATCTGGCGGCCCTGATGGTCGCGGTAATGCATGCCGGCGGCCGATGTCAGCAGGCGTGGGGCCTTCTTGAACTGGCGGTTGGCGGTGAACGGCATCCAGTAGGCCGCCAGCTGCGCCGGCGTGGGGCCGGTGGTCGAGCCGACGGCCTCGGCGGCGTGCATCAGGGCGGGATCGACGGCTTTGTTCATGGCAGCTCCTTGGCAGGCGATGGCCGCAGTGTCCGGCAGCGCAACTGCTCAGTCTAGACAGGCTCACGCGCAATGTGCGTGCGCCAGCGGGCTGGGTTCTCCCTGCTTGGCGCAAGATAATGCGGCCCATTGACGGCAGAACACAAGATCATGCGCAAGAACGACTTTCAGGTGCAATCCGATGCGCAGCTCGACAGCATCGACCGCGCCATCCTCAACCAGTTGCAGGGCGATGGCCGGCTCTCGAACCAGGAACTCGCGGCACGCGTGCACCTTTCACCGAGCGCGTGCCTGCGGCGCGTCAAGGCGCTGGAAGAGCGCGGGGTGATCGCTGCCTATGTCGCCCTCCTCAACCCCAGGGCGGTGGGGCGCCACGGCACCAGCTACACCATCATCAACCTGCAGAGCACGCAGCCGGCGCAACTCGACGCCTTCGAGCGCGCCGTGCGCGACACGCCGGAGATACTGGACTGCGTCTACGTCGCCGGCGCCAACGACTACCTGGTGCGTTTTGCCTACCGCGACGCCGAGAACCTCGAGCGCTTCCACGCCGAGGTGCTGGCCCGCCTGCCCGGCGTCATGCGCTCGAACTCGATGCTGGTGCTGCGCACCGTGAAGAAGACGACCGCGCTGCCGCTCTAGCACGCGCCAGCCCGCGCGAGCGCGCGGATTGCCGTTCGACGCGTCAGTTCAACCCTGCACCGCCGCGGCCCTGCTGCAGCGCCAGCAGGCGCTTCTTGGCCTCGGGGTAGACGATGCTCTCTTCGAGCGCGATGTGGTCGACGTACAGCGCCGTGAACACCGGCAGCGCCGAGGACAGCATGGCGATGTCGTACCAGTTGTAGCCGTCGGCGATGGCCTCGATCTGGGGCGAGAGCTCGCGCCAGTCCTCCTCGAGCCAGCCATGGTCCTGCATCAGGCGGTGCACGTGCTTGACGAGATCGGCGTCACCGTCGGCCAGCAGGCCTGGGAAGACGTGCTTTTCCTCGTCCTCGTGG
>PNKD01000060.1 GCA_013822265.1 Leptothrix sp. (in: b-proteobacteria) | reverse complement strand
GTCTGCGCTTTGCGCCTAGATCAGGCGCCTTTTGGCGCGCTGCTCGGGCACGCCCGAAAAACTCTCACGCTCTGACTCGAGGCCTCGCGCCTCAGCGCGCCTTCTTCGCCGGCCGGGTCCAGCCCGGCAGCGACACCGGCTTGGCGCGCGCCACCGTCAGCTGGCCGGCCGGGGCGTCGCGGCTGATCGTGCTGCCGCCGCCGATGGTGGCACCGTCGCCCAGCGTCACCGGCGCGATGAGCACGCAGTTGCTGCCCACGTGCACGTCGTTGCCTATCGTCGTGCGGTGCTTGTTGGCGCCGTCGTAGTTGGCGGTGATGCTGCCGGCACCGAAGTTCACGCGCTCGCCCACCGTGGCGTCGCCCAGGTAGGCCAGGTGGTTGGCCTTGGCGCCGCGCGCCAGCGTGCTGTTCTTGACCTCGACGAAGTTGCCGATGTGCACCTCGGCGCCGAGTTCGGCGCCCGGCCGCAGCCGCGCGAAGGGCCCGATCAGCGCACCCGCGCCGACCACCGCGCCCTCGATGTGCGTGAAGGGGTGGATGATGGCGCCGGCGCCGATCCGCGCGTCGCGCAGCACGCAGTTCGCGCCGATGCGCACGCCGTCGGCCAGCCGCACCTCGCCCTCGAACACGGCGTTGATGTCGATCTCGACGTCGCTGCCGCAGTGCAGCGTGCCGCGCACGTCCAGCCGCGCCGGGTCGGCCAGGCGCACGCCGGACGCCATCAGCGCCGCGGCCTGGCGACGCTGGAACACACGCTCCAGTTCGGCCAGCTGGGCGGCGTCGTTGATGCCGGCGACCTCGGCTTCGTCGCCCACCACCTGCGCCAGCACGGGCACGCCCTCGGCCACGGCCATCGCCACCACGTCGGTCAGGTAGTACTCGCCCTGGGCGTTGTCGTTGTTCAGCCCGGCCACCCAGCGCTTGAGCATGGCCGTGGGCGCGGCCATGATGCCGCTGTAGACCTCTCGAATTCCGCGCTGCTCGGGGCTGGCGTCCTTGTACTCGACGATGCAACGCACGCCACCCGCGGCGTCGCGCACGATGCGGCCGTAGCGCGCCGGGTCCTGCGGCTGGAAGCTCAGCAGCGCCAACTGGCTGCCGCCGCAGGCCTGCACCAGCGCCTGCGCCGTGGCGGGGCGGATCAGCGGCACGTCGCCGTACAGGATGAGCGTGGTGCCCAGGCTGTCGTCGAGCAGCGGCACGGCCTGCTGCACGGCGTGGCCGGTGCCCAGCTGCGGCATCTGGCGGGCGAACTGCGTGCCCGGCGCGGCGGCCGTGGCCGCGGCCTCGACGAGCTCGGCGCCATGACCGGTGACGACGATGGTGCGGCCCGCCCCGACGTCGGCGCTGGCGCCCAGGACATGCTGCAATAGGCCGCGACCGGCCAGCTTGTGCAGCACCTTCGGCAATGCCGACTTCATGCGGGTGCCCTTGCCGGCGGCCATGATCACGACATTGAGTGCCATGCAGCTGTCTCGAATCAAAAGGCGGATTATCGATGGGCTGGGCGCCGCCGCCCGTGGCGCACTGCGCACGCTGGCACTGCTGGCGGCGACGGCCGTGCTGGCCGGCTGCAGCAGCGTGCGGCTGGCCTACGACAACGCCCCGCAGCTGGCCTGGTGGTGGCTGGACGGCCACTTCGACTTCAGCCGCGAGCAGGCGCCGCAGGTCAGGCAGGCGCTGGAGACCCTGCACGCCTGGCACCGTGCCACTCAGTTGCCGGGCCATGCGGCGCTGCTGGCCGGCGCGCAGAAGGCCATCCTCGAGCCGATGACCCCGGCACAGGCCTGCCGCTGGCAGACCGAGCTGCGCGAGGCGCTGGAGCCCACGCTGCAGCGCGCGCTGCAACTGGCCGCCGAACAGGTGCCGGGGCTCGGCGAGGCGCAGTTCGCGCACCTCGAGCAGCGCTACGCCAAGGGCCTGGACGAGCTGCGCGCCGACTACCTGCAAGACGACGCCGGCGAGCGGCTGGCCGCGTCGGTCAAGCGGCTGCAGGAACGCACCGAGCGCCTGTACGGCCGCCTCGACGAAGCGCAGCGCCGTCTCGTGCGAGGCGGCGCGCTGGCCTCGCCTTTCGACCCCGCGCTGTGGCAGAAGGAGCGCCAGCGCCGCCAGCGCGAAGTGCTGGCCACGCTGCGCCGCCTGGTCGCCGAGCGTGCCGACGCCGGCCGGCGCCTGGCTGCGCTGCGTGCGTTGGTCGCCCAGACCGAGCGCTCACCCGACCCCGTCTACCGCGCCTACCAGCTCCGGCTGGCCGAATACAACTGCGAGCTCGCGGCGCGCATCCACAACGCCACCACGCCGGCGCAGCGCGAGAAGGCGCGCGAGACGCTGAAGGGGTGGGAGCAGGACCTGCGCGTGCTGATGGCGCCGGGCTGACGGCGCCGGGCTGGCCCGCCGGGTCAGGTCGCCGCGTCGAGGAAAGCGCTCAGGTCGGGCTGCGGCGCGAGAGCCGTCGCCAGCCCCAGGCCACGGCGGCCTTCTCGGCACCCAGCACGGGGTCGGCCTGGCCGGTGTTGTTGCGCGCCATGGAGGGGTCTGCCGGGTTCGGGCCTACGCCACCCGTGCCGCGCGGCCGACGGGCAGCCGCGGTTGGGGTTCTACATGGGGACGTGCGCCACGGCCCCCGCGTTCAGGCGTTCAACTGGTCACGCGCAGCGACAGGTCGATGGCAGCCACGTCCTTGGTCAGCTTGCCCACCGAAATGCGGTCGACGCCGGTGCGCGCGATGTCGCGGATGCTGTCGAGGTCGACGCCGCCCGAGACCTCCAGCACCGCCGGCGTTGCGTGGGCAGCGTTGACTTCGCAGGCGCGGTGCATGTCGGCCAGCGTGAAGTCGTCGAGCAGCACGTTGCGCGCTCCGGCGGCCAGCGCGGCCTGCAGCTCGCCCAGGGTCTCGACCTCGATCTGCACCGGCACGCCGGCGTTCAGCGCCGCCGCGGCGCGCAGCGCCTGCGCGATGCCGCCGGCCGCGGCGATGTGGTTCTCCTTGATCAGGATGCCGTCCCACAGTGCCAGCCGCTGGTTGCGGCCGCCGCCGGTGCGCACGGCGTACTTCTGCGCCTGGCGCAGGCCGGGCAGCGTCTTGCGCGTGTCGAGCACGGCGCAGCCGCGCGGGTTGGGGCTCAAGCCCGCGATGGCGTCGACGTACTGGCGTGTCACGGTGGCCGTGGCCGACAGCGTCTGCAGGAAATTCAGCGCCGGGCGCTCGGCGCTGAGCAGCGCGCGCGCGTCGGCCTCGATGCGGCAGACCTCGGTGCCCGGCGCCACTGCCGCGCCTTCGGCCACCGGCCAGGCCAGCACCGCGCTGCCGTCCAGCGCCCGCACGCAGGCGTCGAACCAGGGCCGGCCGCAGATCACCGCCGCCTGCTTGGCGACCACGCTTGCGCTCACGCGGCGCCCTGCAGGTACGAGCATCGCCGTCCAGTCGCCGCGGCCGATGTCTTCCATCAGCGCATCGCGCACGTTGCGTGCCTGTGCCGCCTGCAGGGTTTCGTTGGCGTCGGTCATGGACTTACTCCCCACCCGCTTCGGGCGGTGGCAAAGTGATCAAGCTTGCCGCCGCGCAACCGGCTTTGCCGGGCCGCTGGCGGACCGCCCCCTCGGGGGTAGCGAGCGCTGATTTCATCCCCAGCGCGTCTCGGCGGCTTCCAGCACGCCGTCGACGATCTGCAGCAGCTGCGCCACGTCCACCGGCTTGGTGATGTAGCGCAGCGCGCCCGAGGTCAGTGCGGCCTGCGTCTGCTGCGCGGTGGCGTCGGCCGAGACCACGATCACCGGGATGTCGGCGATGCCGTCGTCCTGCTTGATGTGGCGCAGCAGCTCCAGGCCGCTGATGTCGGGCAGGTGCATGTCGAGCAGCACCAGGTCGGGCCGCGTGGCGCGGATCGCCGTCAGGCCGTCCAGGCCCAGCATCGACACGCCCAGCCGGACCTGAGGGCGCTGCGCGAGGATGCCGCGCATGATCTCGATGTTGGTCTCGTTGTCCTCGACGTAGTGCACCAGGCGTTGGTGGTAGGGGGCCTGCGTGGGCTGGGTGAAGTTCGTCGGCGGCACGGGCTCGAACTCGGCTGCCGGCAGGCGCAGCGTGAACACCGAACCGTGGCCGGCCTGGCTGCTGGCCTCCAGCGTGCCGCCCATCAGCTCGGTCAGGCGCCGGCTGATGACGAGGCCGATGCCGGTGCCCTCGATGTCGGACTTCTCGCGGCCCAGGCGGTTGTAGGGCTGGAACAGCGCCGCCTGCTGCTCGTCCGTCATGCCCAGGCCGGTGTCGGTGACGGTGATCTCGATGCGCTCGCCCGCCGCACCGGCCACGCGCCGCGCCGCCACCGTGACCTGGCCCAGCGGCTGGTTGTACTTGACGGCATTGCTCAGCAGGTTGGTCAGTACCTGCTTGAGGCGCAGGGTGTCGCCCATCACGTTGCCGGCGTCCGGGTCCAGCCGCTGCTCGATGCGGATGCCGCGCTGGCTGGCGGGGGTGTCCACCATGGCGCAACAGGCCGACAGCAGGGGCTGCAGCGCCAGCGGCCCGACAGCCAGCTGCACCGCACCGCTCTCGATGCGCGCCAGGTCCAGCGTCTCGTTGATCATTTCCAGCAGGTGCCAGCCGGCGCGCTGGATCTGCTGCGTCCATTCGTCCTGGTGCGTGGCCAGGCGGGGCTCGCGGTCCAGGCCGAGCAGCTGGGCGAAGCCGATCATCGCGTTCAGCGGTGTGCGCAGCTCGTGGCTCATGCGCGACAGGAACTCGCTCTTGGCGCGGTTGGCGGCCTCGGCGCGCTCCAGCGCGCGCTCGCTGTCCAGCAGGCGCAGGCGCTCGGTGATGTCCTCGATCACGCCGACCATGCGCAGCATGCGGCCGCCCGGGCCGCGCAAGGCGCTGGCGCCCAGGCGCACCAGCCCGCTCTCGCGCCCGTCGAGACGGCGCAGGCGAACGCTGTCGACCGTGCTGCTGGGGGCGCCTTCGAGCAGCGCGCTGCGCATCGCGCGCACCCGCGGCATTTCATCAGAGGGCAGGATGTCGGTGAGCGCGCGCCCGCGCAGTTTGTCGGCCGTCGTGCCGACCATCGCGGCCATCTGGGGGTTGCAGTCGATGAGCATGCCCTGTGGGTCGAGGAACATGATGCCCAGGGGCACATGGTCGACGATGCTGCGCAGCCGGGCCTCGCTCTCGCGCAGGGCTTGTTCCGCGGTCTTGCGCTCGTCGATCTCGCGGCGCAGCTCGCCGGTGGCGTCGGCCACGGCCAGTTCAGTGCGGCGGCTGTGGCCGGTGACGGTGAGCAGCAGCGTGCCCAGCAAAGCTGCCGAAGCCAGCCAGACCAGGGACAGCAACCAGGCGGCCTCGCGCGGGCGCCCCGGCAGCGCACCTTCCGTGGTGCTGATGTGCAGCACCAGCGGGCGCCCGGCAAGCACCAGATCGCGCGACGTGCGCCAGGTCTGCGCCTGCTCGGCGGCGCCGTCGCAGCCGGGCGGGCCGGCCAGGCGCCGGCGCTCGGCCAGCGGGTCGGCGTCAAGGAGGCACCAGCGCAGGTGCGGGTGCAGGTGGGCCAGCCCGGCCAGCGCGCGCTCGGTGGGCACGGTGACGAAGACCACGCCGCTGAAGCGCGCCGCGCGCCCGGACACGCTTTCGTCGGCGGCCTCGCCGCCGCCGTACAGCGCCTGGTAGATGACGACACCGGTCTCGTCGCCGCTGGCCTGCGTGAGGCGAAAGCCCGCCGTCACCGCGGGCTGGCCGGTGGCGCGGCTGGTCAGCACGGCCGCCCGTGCAGCCGGGATGGACAAGGTGTTGACGCCCAGCGCGGCGCGGTTGCCTGACAGCGGCTCGATGAGCCGCAGCGCGACGACCTCGCCGTCGCGAACGCGGGCCGCACCGCCATCGCGTTCGAAGACACGGTAGCCGGCCAGGCCTTGCGCCCTTGCCTCGGCCTCGAACTTCGGCAACTCGTGCACGGACACGCGCTCGCTGTAGCCCATCGCCAGCAGCTGCGACGATTGCTGCGCCAGCCACCACCGTGCCGCCCTGTGCAGCGTTTCGGGGTCCAGCGGGCCTTGCTGCCGCATCGCGCCGTGCAGCGCCTGCAATGCATAGAGCGGCACCGCGAGCCGCGTCTCGGCCGCGCTGGCCAGGCGGTCGGCGTCGCGCTCGAACGCCGCCTGCACGCGCTGCTGGTTCACCCGGTTCAGCTCGGACATGCCGGCGGCCATCAGCGCCAGCGCCAGCAGCAAGGGCAGGCCGACCGTGCGGCGGCGCGACCGCCAGTCGGCGCGCGGGCGGCCGATGAGCACCAGCACCAGCGGGGCCGCAATGAGCACGCCCAGGCTGTCGCCCACCCACCAGGTGGCCCAGTTCGAGAGCAGGTCCTCACCCGCCAGCAGGCCATGGGCCCACAGCGCCGATGTGCCCACGCTCGCGCTCACGAAGCAGGCCAGCGCGCCGCCCAGCAACGAAAAACGCATGATGTCGCGCGGCGCGTTGAGAACCAGCGGCATCGAGACGAAGCGCCGCACCAGCGCCGCGCCCACGGCGGCCTGCAAGGCCGCGCCGGCGCCGATCACCAGCGCGAGCAGCGCGGCGTCCTGCAAGGCCGCGCCGCGCAGCACGCCCAGGCCGGCGTTGACCGCAACGGCCCCCAGCAGCGTGCCGGCCAGCGCCCACCGGCCGTAACAAAGCACAGCCGCCAGCGCAATGCCGGCCGAGGGATACAGCGGCGACGAAAAGCCCGGCGGCCCCGCCAGCAGCAGCGCCGCCGCGCCCACCACCGCGTAGGCCAGCGCCGTGCCCGCCGCCACGGCCAGCGCCGCGGCGCGTCCCGCCCGGGCGTCGACCTGCGTGGCGGCGCTGTCGTTCATTGCCGCACTCTAAGCCCGGAGGGCGCCGGCCGGGGCGTCGCGCCGTCGTGACGAGCTGGCACGCAGATCCGGCGTCAGACGTTGAACAGGAAGTTCAGCACATCGCCGTCCTTGACGACGTACTCCTTGCCTTCGGCGCGCATCTTGCCGGCGTCCTTGGCGCCTTGCTCGCCGTGGAACTTGATGAAGTCCTCGTAGGCGATGGTCTGGGCGCGGATGAAGCCGCGTTCGAAGTCGGTGTGGATGACGCCGGCGGCCTGCGGCGCGGTGTCGCCGATGTGGATGGTCCAGGCGCGCACTTCCTTCACGCCGGCGGTGAAGTAGGTCTGCAGGCCCAGCAGCTTGAAGGCGGCGCGGATGAGGCGGTTCAGGCCCGGCTCGTCCTGGCCCATCTCGTGCAGGAACATCGCCTTGTCCTCGTCGGCCATGTCGGCCAGCTCGGCCTCGGTCTTGGCGCAGATGGCCACCACCGGCGCGTTCTGCCTGGCGGCGTAGTCACGCAGGCGGTCGAGGTAGGGGTTGTTCTCGAAGCCGGTCTCGCTGACGTTGCCGACGAACATCGCCGGCTTGGCCGTGATCAGGCACAGCGGCTTGAGGATGACGAGCTCCTCCTTGCTGAAGGCGATGCCACGCACCGGCTGCGCCTGGTCCAGCGCGGCCTGGCACTTCTCGAGCACCTTCACCAGCGCCGCGGCTTCCTTGTCGTTGCCGCTGCGTGCCGCCTTCACGTAGCGGTGCAGGCTCTTCTCGACCGTGGCGAGGTCGGCCAGGCAGAGCTCGGTCTGTATGACCTCGATGTCGGAGATGGGGTCGACCTTGCCGGCGACGTGGATGACGTTGTCGTCCTCGAAGCAGCGCACCACGTTGACGATGGCGTCGGTCTCGCGGATGTGGCTCAGGAACTGGTTGCCCAGGCCCTCGCCCTTGCTCGCCCCGGCCACGAGCCCGGCGATGTCGACGAACTCGACGATGGCCGGCACCACGCGTTCGGGCTTGACGATCTCGGACAGCGCCGCCAGCCGCGGGTCGGGCAGCTCGACCACGCCGACGTTGGGCTCGATGGTGCAGAAGGGGTAGTTCTCGGCCGCGATGCCGGCCTTGGTCAGGGCATTGAAGAGCGTGGACTTGCCGACGTTGGGCAGGCCGACGATGCCGCATTTGAGGCTCATGGAGATCTTTCGGGTCGGGGACTCAGGGGCACGCGGGGCGTGCGCAGGGGCGCGATTTTCCTACACTGCACCCATGAACGCCGACCGCACCACCTTACGCGCCCACAGCAAGGACCTCGGCGGCGGCTTCACCGTGCGCCGGCTGCTGCCGGCGGCGGCACGCCAGGCCGTCGGGCCGTTCATCTTCTTCGACCACTTCGGCCCCGTCGAAGCCGGCCCCGCAGACGAGCACGACGTGCGGCCGCACCCGCACATCGGCCTGGCCACCGTGACCTACCTCTTCGAAGGGGCGATGCAGCACCGCGACTCGCTGGGCGTGGTGCAGCGCATCGAACCCGGCGCCGTCAACTGGATGACCGCCGGCCGCGGCATCGTGCACAGCGAACGCACGCCCGACGACCTGCGCGGTGTGGCCCGGCGCAGCCACGGCCTGCAGCTCTGGGTGGCGCTGCCGGCGGCCGACGAGGAGATGGCGCCGGCCTTCGAGCACACGCCGGCCGCGGCGTTGCCGGCGCTCGAGGTCGGCGGCGCACGGCTGCGTGTTCTGGTGGGCGCGGCTTTCGGCGTCACGTCGCCGGTGAGCGTGTGCTCGCCGACGCTGTACCTCGACATCGCGCTGGCCGCCGGCGACGCGCTGCCGCTGCCGCTGGCCGAAGAGCGCGCCGTCTATGTCGCCGAGGGCACGGCGCAGCTCGACGGCGCCGAACTGCCGCGCGGCGCGCTGGTGGTGCTGGCCGCCGGCGAAGAGCCCATGCTGTCGGCCGAAGGCGATGCGCGTGTGGTGCTCATCGGCGGCGCGCCGCTGGGCCACCGCCACATGTGGTGGAACTTCGTCTCGTCGCGCAAGGAGCGCATCGTGCAGGCGGCCGACGACTGGGCCGCCGGGCGCTTTGCGGTGGTACCTGGCGAGACCGAATTCATCCCGCTGCCCGAACGGCGGCCGGGCTGAGCGTCGCGCGCCGCCGCGGGCCGATGCGCGGGCCGTTCAGGCGAACGCGTAGCGCACGTCCACCGCCTGGCCCACGCGCAGCGTGTGGTCGACGCCGCGCACGATCACTGCGTTCATGCCGAAGGTGATGCCGCCTTTCATGCGCGGGTCGGCGCGGTAGCCGGCCAGCGTGGCACCGGGCTCGGTGCCGGGCTCGGCGCTGGCGGGGTCGACGTCGGGGATGCTGCAGCGCGTGCAGGGCTTGACCAGGCGCAGCGTCACCAGTCCCTCGTCGGTGGTGATGTCGATCTCGCTCAGGTGGTCCTCGTCGTAGGCCGGCAGGCCGTCGAGCACCAGGTTGGGCCTGAAGCGCTGCATCGTCACCGGCGCCGCGCCACGGGCGGCCAGGCGCCGGTTCAGGTCGGCCAGCGAGGCGCCGTTGGCCACCAGCAGCGGAAAGCCATCGGCGAAGGCGTTCTCGGCCGCGATGTCGCCGGCCCATGCGGGGTCGGAGAGGCGTTTCTCCTCGGGGTCGAAACGTGTCAAGCGCGCCGGCCGGCCGAGGAAATTGCTGAACCACTGCGCCGCCAGGTCGCCCATGTCGTAGGCCTTGACGATGTCGTCCCAGACGCGCACGCGGGTCGGCGCCTCCACGGTGTCGACCTGCAGGTGCAGCGCCAGCATGCCGGGCGCGCGCAGCACCACGTCGCTGGTGCGCAGCGTGGTCCGCACGAGGGCCAGGCGCGGCAGTTCGCGCTGCGTCAGCATCTCGCCGTGCGGGTCGACGACCATCCAGGCGCGGTCGAGGTCGATGCCGGTCTCGGCCAGCAGGCCGCTCTTCACGGCGATGCCGGCACAAGACTTCACCGGGTGCAGGTAGATCTCGGCCAGGGTGCAGGCCGGAGGGGCGGGCGCTGGGTTCAAGGGCGCTTCCTGTGCGTCGGCCAGGGTCTGGCCGGGGCACCCATTGTGACGGGAGGTGGCCCCCTACAATCGAGCGCATGTCTACCCACGATGTCCTGGTGCGTGGTGCCGGGGTTGCCGGCCTGTGCACGGCGCTGGCGCTGTCTCGCCAAGGCCTGGGTGTGGCCCTGCTGGGCTCGCTGGCCGAACCGGCGCAGGCCGACGTGCGCGCCTACGCGCTCAACGCCGCCTCGGTGCAGCTGCTGCGCACGCTCAAGGTCTGGGACGCGCTGCCCGCCGATGCGCGCACACCGGTGCACGAGATGCACGTCGAGGGCGACGCCCCGGGCGCGGCCATCGACTTCTCGGCCTGGCAGCAATCGCTGGCCGAGCTGGCCTGGATCGTCGACGCCGCCGAGCTCGAACGCGCGCTGCGCGCGGCGGTGAAGTTCGCGCCGCACGTCACGCCGGTCGCCGCCGCCGTGCCCGCGGCGCTGCAGGTGTTGGCCGAAGGCAAGGCCTCGGCCACGCGCGAGACGCTGGGCGTGCGCATGCAGGCCCATGCCTACGGCCAGACGGCGGTGGCGGCGCGGCTGCACAGCGACCGTGCGCACGGCGGGCTGGCGCGGCAGTGGTTCCGTTGCCCCGACGTGCTGGCGCTGCTGCCGCTGGACCGCCCGAGCCTCGGCCACGGCCTGGCGCTGGTGTGGTCGCTGCCCGACGAGGGTGCGGCCACGCGCATGGCGCTGAGCGACGCCGACTTCACCGTGCTGCTCAACGACGCCACCGGCGGCGCCGCCGGCACGCTCACGCTGGCCGGGCCGCGCGCCAGCTGGCCGCTGCGGCTGGCCCAGGCCGACCGCCTGTACGGCCCCGGCTGGGTGCTGGTGGGCGACGCGGCACACGTCGTGCACCCGCTGGCCGGCCAGGGCCTGAACCTGGGCCTGGCCGACGTGGCCGTGCTGGCCGAGGTGCTGGCCGCGCGCGAGAGCTGGCGCCCCCTGGGCGACGAGAAGCTGCTGTCGCGCTATGCACGCCAGCGCCTGGGCCCGGTGCAGGCCATGGCCCGCGTCACCGACGGCCTGCTGCATCTTTTTGCCAGCGAACAGCCGCTGCTGAAGGAACTTCGCAACCGCGGCCTGAGTCTTGCCAACAGATTGCCGCCACTGAAGCGCCTGCTCACCGGGCAGGCGCTCGGTGGCTGAACCCGAAACTTCCGGATCCCCTGCATGAACCTGCGATTCACCCGCTCCCGACCCGCCGCCACGCTGGCCCTGGTGGCCCTGCTGCCCCTGGCGGCCGTGGCCGACGAGGCCACCATCCGCAAGGCCCTGGCCGAGCGGCTGCCCAAGCTGCCCAAGATCGACGAGGTCGCGCGCGCCCCGGTGCCCGGCCTGTGGGAGGTGCGCTACGGCGGCACCGAGATCATCTACAGCGACGACAAGGGCGACTTCATCTTCGCCAACGGCTCGCTCATCGACACCAAGACCCGCACCGACGTGACGCAGGCGCGCATCGAGAAGCTGCTGGCCATCGACTTCGACAAGCTGCCGCTGAAGGACGCGATGGCCATCAAGCAGGGCAACGGGGCGCGCCGCATGGCGGTCTTCGTCGACCCCAACTGCGGCTACTGCAAGCGTTTCGAGCGTGACCTGCTGGCCGTCAAGGACGTCACCATCTACACCTTCCTGATGCCCATCCTGGGCCCCGACTCGACGACCAAGTCGCGCGACATCCTGTGCGCCAAGGATCCGGGCGCGGCCTGGCGCGCCTGGATGATCGACGGCGTGACGCCGCCCAAGCAGGCCGCCGGCGCCAAGTGCGACACCGGCGCGATCGAGCGCAACGTGGCTTTCGGCCAGGCGCAGCGCATCAACGGCACGCCGGCGGTGTTTTTCGCCGATGGCACGCGCCGGCCCGGCGCGCTCTCGGGTGAGACCGTCGAGCGCCTGCTCACGGCCGCCACCGCAGCCGGCAAGAAGTAGTCCGCCACGGCCGCCCGGCTTGCCGGGGCCGGCGGCAGCCTGCCGGTCGCGGCCGGCCCGACAATCCCGCCATGAGCGCCGCTGCCTCCCCCTCCACCGCCGCTGCGCACGAACTGCCGCTGGCGGCCCGCCGCCTCGGCCATGCCGGGCTGCTGCCCTTCGTCTTCGGCGCCGCGCTGGTGTGGCTGGTGCGCGACGACGCCCATCCCTACGCGACGCTGGCGATGTCGGCCTATGCCGCGGTGGTCGTGAGCTTTCTCGGCGGCATCCACTGGGGGCTGGCCTTTCGCCATGACGAGCCGCCGCTGGCCCTGCTGGCCTGGGGCGTGCTGCCCTCGCTCGTGGCCTGGGTGGCGGTGATGATGCCGCCCAGCGCCGGGCTGGTGGTGCACGGCACCATGCTGGCGGCCTGCTACGCCGTCGACCGACGCATCTACGCCGCCGAGGGCGTGGCGCGCTGGCTCACGCTGCGCTTCCGCCTCAGCGCGGTGGCGGCGCTGAGCTGTTTCGTCGCCGCCGCCGGCACTTGAGCAGCGGCTGGTGAGACCGCGCCGCGCTGGGCCACTGCTGGCGCTGGGCGTCGGCGTGCTGGCGGCGCACCTCTGGCTGGCCGATGGCGTGCTGCCGCCGCCGCTGGGTGCCGACGACGCACCGCGCGTGCGTTTCGAGGTCGCCTTCGTGCGCGAACTGGCGCCGGCGGCGGCGGTGCCGCCGCCGCCGGTGGTGCGCCCGAGGCCGCGCGTGGCCACGCTGGCCGCGTCACCCGTGTCACCCGCGGCTTCGGCGGCATCGGCAGCCGAGGCGCTGGCGCCGGTGGCGGCGCTGCCCGAGCCGGAGCCCGTCGAGGCCGAGTCGGTGCTGCCGCTGCCCGACCTGCCGCCGCTGCCCGAACCGGCGGCCGGGCCGGCGGCGGCCACCGCATCCGACCTCGCCGCCTCGGCGTCTGCAGAAGGCTTCGAGTGGCCGCCGTCGACGCGCCTGAGCTACATCCTCACCGGCAACGTGCGCGGCCCCGTCGAGGGCCAAGCCAAGGTCGAGTGGCTGCGCCAGGGCACGCGCTACCAGGTGTTCCTGGAGGCCAGCGTCGGCCCGTCGTTTGCGCCGCTGCTGACGCGACGCGAGAGCAGCGAAGGTGAGATCACCGCGCAGGGCCTGCGCCCGCGCCGCTACGACATGGCGATGGACGTGATCTTCCGCGACACGCGCCGCAGCACCATCTTCATGGACGCCGACAGCGTGCGCCTGCCCAACGGCACCGAGCTGCCGCGACCGCCGGGACTGCAGGACGCGGTGAGCCAGTTCGTGCAGCTGAGCTGGCTGTTCACCACCCAGCCGCAGCGCCTGCGCCCCGGCGAGACGATCGAGCTGTCGCTGGCGCTGCCGCGGCGTGTCGAGCCCTGGTTCTATGACGTCGTCGCCAGCGAAACGCTCTACACCAGCGCCGGTCCGGTCGACACCATGCACGTGCGGCCGCGGCGTGCGGCGCGTGCCGGCGACTACACGGCCGAGGTCTGGATCGCGCCGGCGCTGCAATACCTGCCGGTGCGCATCGTCGTGCGCCAGGACGCCGAGACCTTCATCGACCTGCAGATCGAGCGCCTGCCCGAGCAGGCCGAGCGCGGCCGCTGAGCGGCACGCAGCGCGCGATCATTGCGGGCCGAAGCGCTCGGCCAAGGCTTGCGTGGCGGCACGGGTCTCGATCGCGGTCCGGCCCATGGTGGTCTTGCGGAACAGCGTAGGCATGTCGCGGGCTCGAGGGCGTGTGGCCGGTCGCGCGCCGGGAGATCGTGCAGCTCGAGCCGCCCCGGGCCGCAGCGGCACCGGGCAAGCGCCGGGCCGGGCAGCCTCGGCATCGCGGGCACAGGCCCCGGCGCGGCGCCGACCGCGCCGTATAGTGCCTCGGCAAAACCCGAGGAGATCCCCATGAGCGACGCCCCCATCCTGACCGAACTGCGCGGCGAAGGCGAACGCCGCGTCGGCCTCGTCACGCTGAACCGCCCCAAGCAGCTGAACGCGCTGAACGACGCGCTGATGGACGCGCTGGGCGCCACGCTGCGCGCCTGGGACGCCGACCCTGCGGTGGGCTGCATCGTCATCACCGGCAGCGACAAGGCCTTTGCCGCCGGCGCCGACATCGCCGCCATGGCCACCAAGACCTATCTCGAGGCCTTCGAGGGCGAGTTCATCACGCGCAACTGGGAGGCCGTGCGCCAGGTGCGCAAGCCCGTCATCGCCGCGGTGGCCGGCTTTGCGCTGGGCGGCGGCTGCGAGCTGGCGATGATGTGCGACTTCATCATCGCCGCCGACAGCGCGCGCTTCGGCCAGCCCGAGATCAAGCTCGGCATCATCCCCGGCGCCGGCGGCACGCAGCGCCTGCCGCGCGCGGTGGGCAAGGCCAAGGCCATGGACATGGCACTCACCGGCCGCATGATGGACGCCGAAGAGGCCGAGCGCGCCGGCCTGGTCAGCCGCGTCGTGCCGGCCGGCAAGCTGCTCGACGAAGCGCTGGCCGCGGCCGAGCTGATCTGCGCGCTGGGCGGGCCCAGCGTGATGATGGCCAAGGACTGCGTCAACCGCGCTTTCGAGACCGGCCTGGCCGACGGCGTGACCTACGAGCGCCGGCTCTTCCACAGCCTGTTCGGCACGCCCGACCAGGTCGAAGGCATGGCGGCCTTCATGGCCAAGCGCAAGCCGGACTTCAAGCGCGGCTGAAGCGGCGTGCGGCGCACCGGGGGCGCGCGGTTCAGGGCGCGAGCCAGCGTGCGCCGCGGCCGTCGAAGCGCGCGCGGCGGTGGCCCTCGGCGTGCAGCTCGAGCCAGTCCATGGCCTGCACGCGCGCCATCACCACCGCGAAGTTATCCCGGCTCTCGCGCGTCGGCGTGGGCGGCAAATGGTGCGGCGCGTCCAGCGTGCTGCCCGGCGGCAGCGGCGACAGGTAGTCGTGCGCCGCCGGCGTCATCTTCAGCCGCGCCCAGCGCGACGAGACCGCCAGCCCCGCGGTCTGCAGCTCGAGCTTGACGCGCAGCCGCAGCTGCCAGCCCAGCGCCTCGGACCACAGCACCAGCGTGCCCATCGGGTGGGCGGTGAACTGCGCGACCTTGGCGCTGCGCGCGTCGGTGTAGATCAGCAGTGTGCGGCGGGGCTCGTCCCATTCGCGCAGCACCACGCTGCGGGCGTCGGCGACATCGCCGTCGGTGGTGGCCAGCACGGCGACGCGCCAGGGGTGGCCCTTGTGGTGCGTAGCCGCGCCGAGCTCGCGCGTGACCGCCGCATTCACCGCGTCCAGCGACTCGAGGCGGGCGGCGACGGCACCCATGGCGGGCGTGGTGCCGCCGGCGTTCAGGCCTCCCGGCGCAGCGCCGGGAAGAGGATGACGTCGCGGATGCTGGCGCTGTCGGTGATCAGCATCATCAGCCGGTCGATGCCGATGCCGCAGCCGCCGGCCGGCGGCATGCCGTACTCCAGCGCGCGGATGAAGTCGGCGTCGAAGTACATCGCCTCCTCGTCGCCGGCGTCCTTGTTGGCGACCTGGCTCTGGAAGCGCGCCGCCTGGTCCTCGGCGTCGTTGAGCTCGGAGAATCCGTTGGCGAACTCGCGCCCGGTGATGAAGAGCTCGAAACGCTCGGTGATGGCCGGGTTGCTGTCGGACGCGCGCGCCAGCGGGCTCACCTCGACCGGGTAGTCGATGATGAAGGTGGGCTGCCAGAGCTGGCTCTCGACCACCGCCTCGAAGAGGCCGAACTGCAGCTCGGGCAGCTTCCAGTGCGCCGGCGCCTCCTCGCCATGGGCCTTGAGCTTCGCGCGCAGCAGCGCGGCGTCGTCGGCCTCGGCATGCGTGAGGCCGGCGTGCACCACCAGCGACTCGCGCACGCTCAGCCGCGCAAACGGCTGGTGCAGCGCCACCGGCTTGCCGGCGTAGCTGATCTCGGCCGTGCCGGCGGCCGAGCGCGCGGCGTGGCGCAGCACGGCCTCGGTGAAGTCCATCAGTTCGTGGTGCGTCCAGTAGGCCGCGTAGAACTCCATCATCGTGAACTCCGGGTTGTGCCGGACGCTGATGCCTTCGTTGCGGAAGTTGCGGTTGATCTCGAACACGCGCTCGAAGCCGCCCACCAGCAGCCGCTTGAGATACAGCTCGGGCGCGATGCGCAGGAACATCTGCTGGTCGAGCGCGTTGTGGTGGGTGGTGAAGGGCTTGGCGTTGGCGCCCCCCGGGATGGGGTGCAGCATCGGCGTTTCCACTTCCAGGAAGCCGTGCTCGACCATGTGGCTGCGGATCGCGCTCACTGCCTTGCTGCGCGCCACGAAGCGGGCGCGCGCGGCGTCGTCGGTGATGAGGTCGACGTAGCGCTGGCGGTACTTCTGTTCCTGGTCGGCCATGCCGTGGAACTTGTCGGGCAGCGGCCGCAAGCTCTTGGTGAGCAGGCGCACCTGGGTGGCCTTGACCGACAGTTCGCCCGTCTTGGTGCGGAACAGCGTGCCCTCGCAGCCCAGGATGTCGCCCAGGTCGAGCTGCTTGAAGGCGGCCAGCGCCTCGGGGCCGACGGCGTCCTGCGTGACGTAGAGCTGGATGCGGCCGCTGCCGTCCTGCAGCGTCGCGAAACAGGCCTTGCCCATGATGCGCTTGAGCATCATGCGACCGGCGACGACCACGCCCACGGCCTGGGGCTCGAGTTCCTCGTTCGGCACCTGGCCGTGCTTGTGGTGCAGGTCGGCGGCGTGGTGCTTGGGCTTGAAGTCGTTGGGGAAGGCGGCCGCGCCGTGCTTCGCCGCCTCCGCGCGCAGGGCCTGGAGCTTTTCGCGCCGTTCGGCGATGAGTTGGTTGTCTTCGGACATGCGGCGGGGTCGGGTGCGGCCTTGAAGGGCCCGGTGGGGTGGCGCGTGACGCTCGGGTGGGGGGGCGTGCGGGAGGGCCTGAATTTTAGGCGCAGCCGTAAAATGCGGCGATGAGTCTTCATCCGTCGGCCGCGCTGCCGATCACCGGCCGCCCCATCCGCTTTGCGCTGGTCGGCTGCGGCCGCATCGCCGCCAACCACTTCGAGGCGCTGCGCCAGCACGAGGCGCGTGCGCAGCTGGTGGCCGTCTGCGACAACCGCCCCGAGGCGTTGGCCGCCGCCGAGAAGAAGACCGGCGCGGCCGGCTTCGCCTCGCTCGACGCGCTGCTGGCCGGCAGCGACGCCGACATCGTCACCCTGGCCACGCCCAGCGGCCTGCACCCGCGCCAGGCCATGCGCGTGGCCGCCGCCGGCCGCCACGTGTTGACCGAGAAGCCCATGGCCACCAAGTGGGACGAGGGCATGCAGATGGTGCGCGCCTGCCGCGAGGCCGGCGTCAAGCTCTTCGTCGTCAAGCAGAACCGGCTCAACCCGACCATGCGGCTGCTGAAAAAGGCCATCGACGACGACCGCTTCGGCCGCATCTTCATGTGCACGGTCAACGTGTTCTGGACGCGCCCGCAGAGCTACTACGACGACGCGCCCTGGCGCGGCCGCTGGGACCTGGACGGCGGCGCCTTCCTCAACCAGGCCAGCCACTATGTCGACATGGTCGACTGGCTGGTCGGGCCGGTGGACAACGTGCACGCCTACACCGCCACGCTGGCACGCGACATCGAGGCCGAGGACACCGGCGTCATGAGCCTGCGCCTGCGCAAGGGCGGGCTGGCCAGCATCAACGTCACCATGCTCACGCACGGCAAGAACTTCGAGGGCAGCATCACGCTGCTGGGCGAACGCGGCACGGTGCGCATCGGCGGCGTGGCCGTCAACCAGATCCAGCACTGGGAATTCGACCAGGCCCGGCCCGAGGATGCGGCCGTCAAGGACGCCAGCTACGCCGCGCCCTCGGTCTACGGCCCGGGCCACCCGCTGTACTACGACAACGTGATCGGCACGCTGCGCGGCGAGAAACACGCCGAGGTCGACGGCTACGGCGGCCTGCGTTCGCTGGAGGTGGTGCTGGCGGCCTACCGCAGCGCCCGCGACGGCAACCGCGTCGGTTTGCCGCTGGTGTTCTGATGGCCGCGGTCATTCATCCGAGCGCCATCGTCGATGACGGCGCCCAGCTCGGCGAGGGCACGCGCGTCTGGCACTGGGTGCACGTGAGCGCCGGCGCGCGCATCGGCGCGGGCTGCTCGTTGGGGCAGGGCGTGTTCGTCGGCAACGACGTGTCCATCGGCGACAACGTCAAGATCCAGAACAACGTCTCGGTCTACGACGCGGTGACGCTGGAAGACGACGTCTTCTGCGGCCCCAGCATGGTCTTCACCAACGTCATGAACCCGCGCTCGGCGGTGGTGCGCAAGCACGAGTACCGCCGCACGCTGGTCAAGCGCGGCGCCACGCTGGGCGCCAACTGCACGGTGGTCTGCGGCACCACGATCGGCGAGTACGCCTTCGTCGGTGCCGGCGCCGTGGTCACGCGAGACGTGCCGCCCTACGCGCTGATGGCCGGCGTGCCGGCGCGGCGCATCGGCTGGATGAGCCGCCACGGCGAGCGCCTGGACCTGCCCGGCCACTGCAGCGGCGAGGTGCTGCGCGCCACCTGCCCGGCCACCGGTGAGTGCTACCGGCTCGACCACGACATCCTCACCCCCAGCCCCTGACCTGGCCGCCGGCGCACAGGCCGCGCACACCCCATGCAATTCACCGACCTGAAGACGCAGTACGCGGCACTCAAGCCCGACATCGACGCGCGCATCCAGCGTGTGCTCGACCACGGCCAGTACATCATGGGCCCCGAGGTGAAAGAGCTGGAGGCGGCGCTGGCCACCTTCACCGGCGCCCGCCACTGCATCACCGTGGCCAGCGGCACCGAGGCGCTGCTGATCGCGCTGATGGCGCTGGACCTGCAGCCCGGCGACGAGGTCATCACCACGCCCTTCACCTTCGCGGCCACGGCCGAGACCATCGTGCTGGCCGGCTGCAAGCCGGTGTTCGTCGACATCGAGCCCGACACCTGCAACATCGACGCCTCGCTGATCGAGGCGAAGATCACGCCGCGCACCAAGGCCGTCATGCCGGTCAGCCTGTACGGCCAGGTGGCCGACATGGCCGAGATCAACGCCATCGCCGCACGGCACGGGCTGGCGGTGATCGAGGACGCGGCGCAGAGCTTCGGCGCGCTGTACCAGGGCCGGCGCTCGTGCGCGCTGAGTACCTTCGGCGCGACCAGCTTCTTCCCGAGCAAGCCGCTGGGCTGCTACGGCGATGGCGGCGCGCTGTTCACCGACGACGACCGTCTGGCCCAGGCGGCGCGCGAGATCCGCGTGCACGGCCAGAGCGCACGCTACACCCACACCCGGCTGGGCGTGGGCGGGCGCATGGACACGCTGCAGTGCGCCGTGGTGCTGGGCAAGCTGGTGCGCTTCGAGTGGGAACTGCAGCGCCGCGCCGAGATCGGCGCACGCTACCAGCGCCTGCTGGCCGGCCTGTCGGGGCTGGGGCAGGTGACGGTGCGGCCCGACCGCGATTCGGTGTGGGCCCAGTTCACGGTGATGGTCGATCGCCGCGCCGAGGTGCAGGCCGCGCTGGGTGCCGCCGGCGTGCCCACCGCCGTGCACTACCCCAGGCCGCTGAACCTGCAGCCGGCCTACGCCGCGCACTGCTGCCCCGACTGCTGCCCCGTCAGCAGCCGCCTGGCCGAGCAGGTGCTGAGCCTGCCGATGAGCGCCGACCTGAGCGAGGCCGACCAGGACGGGGTCGTGCACGCCTTGAGCGACGCGCTGGCGGCGACGCAGCCCAGCACCCAGGCCAGGGCCCGCCCGTGAGCCACCGCGACTGCGTGGTCTGCGGCACGCCCGCGCCCACGCTGCAGTTCCGCAAGGACGGCTACGACCTGGTCGCCTGCACCGCCTGCGGCTGCATCTACGTGGGTCAGGACCCGGCGCAGATCGACTTCGACGCGCTCTACGGCCAGGCCTACTACACCGGCGGCAACGACGCCGTCTTTGCCGACTACGTGGGCCAGGAAGCCGCGCGCCGCACGCATGCGCGCCGCAAGCTGGCGGTGCTGCGCCACTTGCCGCCGCGCATCGCGCACGAGGGGCGTCTGCTGGACGTGGGCTGCGCCGCCGGCTTCTTCCTGGCCGAGGCGCGTGCGCACTACGACGTGCAGGGCGTGGAGCTGTCCACCTGGAGCTCGGCCTATGCGCGCGACCGGCTGCAGCTGCCGGTGATCACCGGCACGTTGCAGCAGGCGGCGCTGCCGGCTGACTGCTTCGACGTCGTCACGCTGTGGGACGTGATCGAGCACGTGCCCGCCCCCGTGCCGCTGCTGGCCGAGGCTGCGCGCGTGCTCAAACCCGGTGGTCGCCTGGTGCTGAGCACCGGCGACTGGGGAAGCGCCTACGCGCAGCGCCACGGCGCGCAATGGCACCTGATGACGCCGCCTTGGCACCTGACGATGTTCAGCCGCGCGACGCTGGCGCAGGCCGCGTCGCGTGCCGGGCTGCGTGTGGTGGGCTGGCGCAGCGAAGGTGTGGCCGGCGACGGCCCGCTGTGGCGCAGCCGGCCGGGGCTGCTGGTGTCGAGGCTGCTGGGGCTGGGCGACATCGTGCGGCTGACGCTGCAGAAGTAGGGCCGGACCCGTGCAGGACCGCGCGCCGGACGGCGCAGCCAGCCCGCCGAGCGCGCAGGATCGTCCCGACGAGCGCCCCGCCGACAGCGCCGTCCGCGGCACGCTAATCAACCTGGCCACGCGCATCGCCGGCGTCGCGGCGGTGCTGGCCATCACGGCCGTCACGGCGCGCATCTCTACGCAGGCGCAAGGCACTTTCGCGCTGTTCACCAGCGTCGAGGGTGTGATGCTGGCGCTGCTGTCGGGCTTCGGCATCGCGCTGGCGCGGCGCGTGTCGCACCACGGCGAGCAGCCGCGCGAGTGGGTGTCGGCCATGGTGTGGGCCTGCCTGGCCCTCGGCGCCGGTGCCGCGGCACTGCTGGCCGTGCTGTCGGCATGGGGACCGCCGGCCTACCGATGGGTGTGGCTGCTGGCGCTGGGCGCACCGTTGCTGCTGCTGCCGGCCAACCTGGCGGGCTGGTGGCTGGGGCAGGGCCGCATGGCGCCGATGGCGCGGGTGTCGCTGGTGCCACCCTGCCTGACGCTGCTGCTGCTGCTGGCGCTGTGGGCGCTGGGGCGGGGTGGGGTGCCCGAGGTGCTGGCGTCGTGGGTAACGGCCAAGGTGCTGCTGGCGCTGGCCTTGCTGTGGGTGTTCTGGCGCACGGCACGCCTGGCGCGGCCGGACTTTGCTGCGCTGAGGGCCGACGTGCCCTTCGTCGCCACCATCGGCCTGACCAACCTCATCGGCCTGCTGAACTACCGCGTGGGCCTCTTCATGGTGGAGCGGCTGCTGGGCCTGTCGGCCACGGGCGTCTATTCGATCGCGGTGGTGGTGGCCGAACTGCTGTGGTTCGTGTCCGGCTCATTGACGCAGGCGGTGTACGGCCGCATCGGCACGCCCGATGCTGCGCGCGCCGTGCAGACCACCGTGCGCGTGCTTCAGCTCAGCGTGGTGGCTTTGGCGGTGACCGCACCGCTGCTGGGGCTGCTGGCCGTGGCGGTGGTGCCGCGCGTGCTGGGGCCGGCCTACGCCGACAGCCTGGCGCCGATGGCGGTGCTGCTGCCGGGGGCGTTGCTGTTCGGCGGTGCCTCGGCGCTGTCGGCCTGGTTCACCAACCACGCCGGGCGGCCGCAGGTGCCGGCTCAGGTGGCGGCGCTGAGCCTGGGGTTGAACGCGCTGCTGGGCGCGCTGCTGGTGCCGCGCTGGGGCATGACGGGCGCGGCACTGGCTGCCTCGCTGGCCTACACCGCCAGCGTGGGCCTGCTGGCGTGGCGCTTCGCGCTCCACGCCGGCGTGCCGCTGGCGCGGGTGCTGCTGCCGGGCGCGCAGCTGCGCATCGACCTGCGGTCGCTGCTGCGCTGGCGCGGGCGCTAGCATCCCGCCATGAGCTCCGCGATGTGCTCCGCCTCGTGCACCGCCCTGTGCCCCTCCCGTTGCGCCCGGCCCGACCGGGCGGTCCCTGCCGCGCCCCCCCGCCATGCGTGAGTGGCTGCAGCGCCTGTGGCGCGCGTGGGCGGCCCCGCGCATGCTCTATGGCTGGCGCACGGCCGATGGCACCTGGCGCGCCCACACGCGCGTCAGCAGCAGCACGCACATCGAGTCGCCGGCGCGGCTACAGCTGGCCGACCACGTCTACATAGGCCACTTCAACGTGCTCGATGCGTCGGGCGGGCTGACGCTGGACGAAGGCGTGCAAGTCACCACGCACTGTGCGCTGCTCACACACTCGAGCCACCGCGCGGTGCGTCTGGCTGGCCAAGCCTACTGGGGTGCGGCCGAGCCTGCGGGCTTCACGCGTGCGGCCACGTACATCGGCGCCTACAGCTTCATAGGCCCGCACAGCGTCGTGGCGCCGGGCACGCGCATCGGCCGCGGCGTGCTGGTCCGGGCCTTCAGCTACGTGCGCGGCGAGGTGCCCGACTTCTCCATCGTCGCCGGCCAGCCAGCGCAGGTGGTCGGCGACACGCGCCAGGCCGACGCCGCCTGGCTGCAGGCCCATCCCGAAGCGCGCGCCGACCACGACGCGTGGGCGGGCCGGCCCTGAACGCCATGCGCTACGTGTTGCTGGGCGACGGCGACAGCCCGCACCTGCTGAAGTGGGCGCGGGCGCTGGCGGCACAGCCGGGGCTGGAGCTGTGGGCCGCGTCCAGCCGCGGCTTCCTGCCCGGCTTCGACGCCTGCGTGCCGCCCGCCCGCCGCCTGGCGCTGCAGACGCAGCCGCGCGCGGGCGGTGGCAACGTGGCGCTGCTGCAGCAGCTGCCGCGACTGGCACGATGGCTGCGCGGCGTGGATGCGCCCTGGGTGCACGCGCACTACCTCACGTCGCATGGGCTGCTGGCCTGGCTGGCCATGCGCTGGTTGGGCGTGCGCGGCCGGCTGGTGGGGTCGGCCTGGGGCAGCGACATCCTCGTCACGCCTTCGCGCAACGTGGTGCTGCGCTGGTCGACCCGCCGCGTTCTGAGCGCCTGCGCCTTGACTACCAGCGACTCGCAGGTCATGGCTCGGCGCATGCGGGAGCTTGGCGCGCGCGAAGTGATGGTGTTCCCGTTCGGCCTGGAGGCGATGCCGGCTGCGTCGGGGCACAAGGCGCCGCACCTCTTCTTCGCCAATCGCGGCCTGGAGCCGATCTACGCCCCGCAGCGCGTGCTGGACGTCTTCGCCGCGTTGCCATGGCCCGACGCGCAACTGGTGGTGGCCAACGACGGTTCGCTGACGGCGGCACTGAAGGCTCGGGCCGTCGCGCTTGGTGTGAGCGACAGGGTGCAGTTCGTCGGCCGGCTCGACGCCAGCAGCCAGGCACGCTGGTATGCCAACGCGCAGTGGTACCTGAGCCTGCCGCAGAGCGACTCAGTCGCCGTCTCGGTGCTCGAGGCGATGGCGCATGGCTGTCTGCCGCTGCTGTCCGACCTGCCGGCCAACAGGGAACTCGTGGACGACGGCGTGAACGGCTTGATCCTCGCCAAAGGCGAGCCTCCGACGCTGCAACGGCTACAGGCGCTGGGCGCGCAGGCCGACAACGTATCCGCGCGAAACCGGGCCTGGGTGCGCGAGCACGCCCTGTTTGCGCCCTGCGTGAACGCCTTCATGCAGCGTTTGCGCACCCTGGATCCGACCGCCTTCGTCTCATGAACATCCTGCTCGTCAACCATTACGCCGGCAGCCCGGCGCTGGGCATGGAGTACCGGCCCTACTACCTGGCGCGTGAATGGGTGCGCGCCGGGCACGCCGTGCAGATCGTCGCGGCCGACCATTCGCACGTGCGCACCGTGCAGCCGCCGGCCGGCGACAGCGTGGCGGGTGGCATTGGCTACCGCTTCTATCCGACGCCGGCCTACCGCGGCAACGGCCTGGGCCGGCTGCGCAACATCGCGATGTTCCTGCATCACGTGTTCCACGACACGCCGCGGCTGGTGCGCGAGTTCCAGCCCGACGTGGTGATCGCCAGCAGCACCTACCCGATGGACATCTGGGTGGCGCGGCGCATCGCGCGGCGCGCCCGCGCCAAGCTCGTCTACGAGGTGCACGACCTGTGGCCGCTGAGCCTGATCGAGCTTTCGGGCATGTCGCCGCGCCACCCTTTCGCGCTGCTGTGCCAGGCGGCCGAAAACGCCGCCTACCGTGATGCCGACGTCGTGGTCAGCATGCTGCCCAAGGTGCACGGCCACATGGCCGCCCATGGGCTGGACCTGAGCAAGCTGCACGTCGTGCCCAACGGCATCACGCTCGACGAGTGGCAGGGCACGCCGCCGCCGCTGCGCGACGACGTGGCCGCGGTACTCGACAGTGCCGCGGCGCAGGGCACGGTGGTGGGTTACGCCGGCAGCATGGGCGCGCCCAACGCGCTGGACACGCTGCTCGACGCCGCCGCGCTGCTGCGCGAAGAGAACCTGCGCTTCGTGCTCGTGGGCAGCGGGCACGAGCAGGCGCGGCTGGCGCAGCGCGTGGCCGCCGAGGGCCTGGCCCACGTAGCGCTGCTGCCGCCCATCCCCAAGGCCCAGGTGCCGGCCTTCCTGGCGCGTGTGCACATC
>PNKD01000059.1 GCA_013822265.1 Leptothrix sp. (in: b-proteobacteria) | reverse complement strand
CAAAGCGCAGCCATAGCTCGGGCTATGGCGAGCATTTGCAACGACGAGCAGGTGCTTTTTGGTGTGATGAGCGGGCATGAACGAAAGACTCTCACGCTCTCAGGCGGCGCGGGTTTGCCGCGCGTCGAAAAGCGCCGCGGCAACGACGCACAGCGTCCAGCACAGCCAGGCCGACCACAGCGTGTGGCTGGGGTAGTGCGCGCCGCGCGCCAGCTGCGCGGTGCCGAACAGCAGGCCCGCGGCGAGCACGGCGCCCAGCCGGCGGCGGGCGCGGTGCGCGTCGAAGTCGCGCCACTGGAAGTACAGCCCCAGGAAGGCGAAGGCCGCCACCGCATGGCCCGACGGGAAGCAGTGGCCGGCACCGCCGTCGCGCTGGCCCAGCGCCCAGTGCGAGACATGGCGCGCCACGCTGCCGAACTCGGCCAGGTCCCAGGGGCAGCTGGTGGCCGAGAAGCGCTTCAGCGCCGGCACGGCCAGCACGCACAGCAGCATCACGCCTGTCCAGCGCCAGCGCACCGCGCGGCTGGGGCCCCACGCCGGAAGTGCCGGCGTGCGCAGCGCGATGACGAGCAACGCCGCCAGCAGCACCCAGGCCGCGAGCCGGCCGCCGTCGTGCAGCACGGTGCTGGCCCAGAAGTTGTCGCGCCATGCAAAGCCGTGCAGGTTGCCGAAAAGCCGCGCGGCAGTGAGGTCGGCGCCGCTGAAGTCCCAGGCCAGCAGGGCCAGCAGCGCCAGGCCGGTGACGCGCAGGTCGCGGCGCAGCACGCTGCCGCGGGCGGCGATGCCGGGCGCCGCGGCGGCCTCCGGGCTGTCGCCGCTGCCCAGGGCAGCGGCCACTTCGCTCGCTGCCTTCACTGCGCCGTGGCCTCGGCGCGGCAACCCTGCGTGAGGTCGAACGGCGGCTCATACAAACCGGTCCTGACGTCGAGCATGCCCAGCAAAGTGTGGAAGAGATGGTCGTGGCCGACAGGCTGCGCGGCCTGCCGCCCCACGCAGCCTGCGTCGAACTGCATGGCGCGTGGCGCGCCGGGGCTGAACCACATCGTCATCGGCACGCGTTTCTGGAGGTCGGGCGCTATCGCATAGGGCAGGCCGTGCAGGTAGAGGTGGGTCTCGCCCAGCGATTCGCCGTGATCGGAGACATAGACCAGCGCCGTGTCGATCCGCGACGAAGCGGCCTGCAGCTTGGCGATCAGGCTGGCCAGCACATGGTCGGTGTAGAGCAGCGCGTTGTCGTAGGCGTTGACGATCTCCTCGCGGCTGCACTTGTGCAGGTCGTCGAAGCCGCAGGCCGGCTGGAAGCGCGCAAACGCCGGCGGGTAGCGCCGGAAGTACGACGGCCCGTGGTTGCCCAGCATGTGCAGCACCAGCAGCTGGGTGCCGGCCGGCGTGCCGACCTGGCGTGCCGCGGCGGCGAGGCGGTCATCCAGCCCGGTGAGCAGGCCTTCGTCGAGGCAACGCCCGTCGGTGCACAGGCCGGGCAGCTTGAGCGACGAGACGTCGTCCTGCGGCAGGCCGTCGCACACGCCCTTGCAGCCCGACTGGTTGTCGCGCCAGTGCACGGCCGCGCCGGCGCGCGCGGCCACGTGCAGCAGCGACTCGCTGCCGCGGATGCGGCTCTCGTCGTAGTCGCGCCGGCCCACTGGGGCGAACATGCAGGGCACCGAGACCTCGGTGTTGGTGCCGCAGGCGGTGACGTCGCTGAAGTTCAGCAGCATGCCGGCGCCCGGCTGGCCGTTGCGCGCCTGCAGCGCGGCGAGTTCGGGCGTGGTCTGCCGGGCGTAGCCGCCCAGCCCCCAGTTGGCGGCGCGCGCGGTCTCGCCCACCACCAGCACCACCACCAGCGGCCGCTGGCGCGCCGCGAAGGCCGGGCCGGGGGCGGCGTCCAGGCCGATGGGTTCGCGCGGCCTGGCGGCGCCGCGCGCCTGCGTGGCGGCCACGGCGCCCATCGACCACAGGTAGTTGGCCGGTGTCGCGAGGTAGCGCATCTCCTTGTGGTTGCGCATCATCGACGCGAAGGGCTGAAAGACCATCATCAAGGTGCCCACCAGCACCACCAGCGCGCCGGCACTGCCGGCAAGGCGGCGCGCCACGGCCCGCGGCCAGGGGCGCGGCGCCACGCGCACGCGCCACAGCAGCGTCAGCGGCAATGCCGCGTAGAGCAGCAGGTGCGGCAGCAGCGCCCAAGAGAACAGCTCGCGTGCTTCGGCGATGTCGGTGCGCAGCGCGTTGCGCAGCATCGAGGGGTCGAGGTAGACGCCGAAACTGTGCATGAAGTGGGTGGCGAAGGCCGTACCCACCAGCAGCACCGTGAGGATGGGCTTGACGCTGTGTCGCGTGCACACCAGCGACAGCAGCAGGTAGTGCACGGCGGTGAGCATCACCAGCAGTGCCAACGCCCAGCCCCAGGTGGCGGGCTGGCCGAGCAGGCGGTCCTTCAGCGCGGCACCGAAGAACAGCCGGTTGGCACCGAAGGCCCAGAACAGGCTGGCGGCCAGCATCAGCTGCTCGACGCTGGCGCTGGGCATCGGCGGCGCGCCTTCAGTGCGGGCCTCGGGGCGCGCCAGGCGCTGGCGCAGCATCTCGAACATCGACATCCGGCCATTGGAGCGGGCCGCCCTGAAGCCGACCTGAAGCCGACCCGAGGCCGCAGCGCCCACCGCAGTGCTACCGTGGTGACCCTGCCGAAAGGCCACGACAGCGCCATGCGACTGCTGCTTATCGAAGACGACGAACTGCTCGGCGAGGGCCTGCGCGACTACCTGCGCGCCGAGGGCCATGTCGTCGACTGGGCGCACCGGCTGGCCGACCTCGACGCCTACCGCGGCGAGGCCTGCGACGCCTGGCTCGTCGACTGGCAGCTGCCCGACGGCTCGGGCCTGGACTGGCTGCGCGGCCAGCGCCGCCGTGGCGACACCACGCCGGCGCTGATGCTCACCGCGCGCGATCAGCTCGGCGACCGCCTGCAGGGCCTGGACGGCGGCGCCGACGACTACCTCGTCAAGCCCTTCGCCCCCGAAGAACTGGCGGCGCGACTGCGCGCCGTGTGCCGCCGCAGTGCCGGCAGCGCCGGCGCGCGCGTGAGTTTCGGCGGCGTGACGGTGGACCTGGCTGCGCGCGGTGCCTGGCGCGCCGGTGAACGCATCGAACTCACGGCGCGCGAGTGGGCGGTGCTCGAGGCACTGGTGCTGCGTGCCGGCCGCATCGTCGACAAGGCCGAACTCGAAGGCCTGGTGCTGGGTTTCGACACCGTGCTGTCCAGCAACGCGCTGGAGGTGCATGTCTCGAGCCTGCGCCGCAAGCTCGGGCGCGAGCTGGTGCAGACCGTGCGCGGCCTGGGCTACCGCATCGGCGGGGGCACCGCTTGATCCCGCTGCCGGGCGCCGGCGACCTGCCTCCGGCCTTGCCGCCGGCCATGCCGCCGGTGCCGCCGCCCGACCGCCGTTCGATACGAACCCGCCTGCTGCGTGCGCTGCTGGTGTGGGCGCTGCTGTGGAGCACCGCGCTGGCGTTCGCGGTCTGGCTGGCGGTGCGCGAAGAGGTCAACGAACTGCTCGACGACGGCCTCAAGACCACCGCCGAGGAAGTGATAGGGCCGCTGCTGCGCACGCCGGCGCCGCCGCTGGACAACGGGCCGGCCGCGCCTGCACTGGCTTCGGCCGCGCCGGGCGAGCCGCCGCGTTTTGCCTGGCAGCAGGTCGAGTACATCGACGGCGCGCGTTTGCTGCGCCACTCGGCCGGTGCGCCGCTGCAGCCGCTGCGGGCCACGCCAACGGCCGGTTATGCCGACGTCGGGGGCTGGCGCGTCTACGGGCTGGCGCTGGGCGCCGACGCGCAGATGCTCTATGTCGCACAGAGCCGGGTCGAACGTGCTGAGGCGCTCGACGAGGTGGCCCTGGCCGTGCTGATGGCTGGCGTGCCGATGGGGCTGCTGGGGCTGCTGTGGCTGGGCGCGCGTGTGCGCCAGGAGCTGGCGCCGTTGACCGAGCTGTCGCAGCGGCTGGCCCGCCATGACCCGCTGCACCCCGGTGCCGGCCTGGGCGACGCCGCGCACGAAGAACTGCAGCCCGTTCACCAGGCCATCGACGCGCTGGCCGCCCGCCTGACGCGCCGCATCGCGCAGGAGCGCGCCTTCACCGCCCACGCCGCGCACGCGCTGCGCACGCCGCTGGCCGGCATCGACGCGCAGCTGACGGTGGCGCTGCGCGAGGCGCCCGCCGACCTGCAGCCGCGCCTGCAGCGCGTGCGCACGGCCGCCGCGCGCCTGCAGCGCGTGGTGGTGGGGCTGCTGGCGCTGTTTCGCAGCGGCGTCGAGGTGCAGCGGGTGCCGCACGAACTGGCGGCGCTGGCGGCCCGCCTGCCCACGGAAGGCCTGCAGGTGCAGGCGCTGGGCAGCGAGGCGCTGGCGGCCGATGCCGACCTGCTGACCGCGGCGCTGCTCAACCTGCTGGACAACGCGCAACGCCATGGCGCGCGCACGGTGACGCTGAGCTCGCCGGCGCCGCAGGTGCTGCGTGTGCACGACGACGGCAGCGGCCTGCCCGCGGCGCGGCGCGCCGACCTGCAGCGGGCGCTGGATGCCGAAGACTACGCCGGCCGCACCGGGCTGGGCCTGATGCTGGCCGACCTGGTGGCGCGCGCGCACGGCGGCCGGCTGAAGCTGCCGGCGGTCGAAACCGGCTTTGCCGCCGACCTCGGGCTCGGGCCGCCGGCGGCTTGAGAAGAGAATCCGCCCGATGACCGCACCCGCCGCACCCGAACCCGGCCCCGACTCGGCCTACAAGAGCCGCGGCGGCGTGGGCCGCGTCTTCAACGCGATGCGCTACTCCGCCGCCGGGCTGCGCGCTGCGGTGCGCCACGAGGCGGCCTTTCGCCAGGAGCTGCTGCTCGGCGTGCCGCTGCTGGTGGCGGCACCGTTTCTCGCGCCCGGCCGCTGGCAGCTGCTGGCGATGGTGGCCAGCGTGGTGCTGGTGCTGATCGTCGAACTGCTGAACTCGGCCGTCGAGGCGCTGGCCGATGCGCTCAGCGTCGAGCACCACCCGCTGCTGGGCCGCGCCAAGGACCTGGGCAGCGCCGCGGTGATGCTGTCGCTGCTGTGCGTGCCCTTGACCTGGGCGCTGGTGCTGTGGCCCTGAGCCGTTGAGCCGTTGAAGCCCTGAGCCCGCGTCAGGCGGCGCCGCCGGCGCCAGGCCGGAAGTGCGCGCGCAGCGCCAGCGCCGCGTCGGGCACGGCGCGGCTGGCGGCGTCGATGGCGAGCAGGTCCTCGTCGGCCGGTGCCGGCGGGCATTCGACACCCTCGATGCCGCCGCCCAGCGCCAGCAGCGGCGCTGCCGCGGCGGCCGTGGCGGCGTGGCCCCAGGCGCTGTCCCAGGCGCTGGCCTGCAGGTCCACCGCCTGCAGGAAGCCGGCGCACCAGTCGCGCGCATCGACGAACTCGTCGGCGCCTTTCTCGGCGACGCTGAACACCGGTTCCCAGTCGGGCAGCGCGGCGTCGAGCTGGTGGCCGAGATGGCGCAGGTGACGCAGCAGCAGCACCACGGTGGCCTTGCGCTGGCGCTTGCTGGCAAAGGGCTCGGGTGCTTCGTTGCCGCCGGGGCCGTCGCCGCCCCAGACCCAGGGCAGCCATTCGGCCGTGGCCATCCCGGCCAGCAAGGCGGGCGGGCCGACCTGCAGTGCGGTGAGAAAGCCGTCGACGCCGTCGAGCGACATCACGCCGTCGGCGGGCAGGGCCTGCAGCAACTGGTCGAGGCCGTCGAGCTCGGCGGGCGTCAGCGGCGTGACGGCCGAGGCGGGGTCGTAGCGGGGGTAGTCCATGGGGGGTCTCAGGGGGTCTCGGCCGCTGCGGTGGCGGCGCCGCACAGCTGCACCTGCGCGTCGCCCAGCAGCACCAGGTCGCCGGCGCGCAGCTTGCGCCCGCGGCGGGTTTCGCACTCGCCGTTGACCTGCACGGCGCCGTCGGCGATCAGCACCTTGGCGGCGCCGCCGCTGGCGGCCAGGCCGGTGGCCTTGAGCAGGGCGTCCAGCGTGATGTGGTCGCCGCGCAGTTCGAATCTCGTCGTCGGGTTCATCCGGGTATTGGAGCGCAGATTCGCGGGGGCCGGCCGCGGCCGGCGTGTTGTCCAATCCGACCCTGCTTCCACCCCGAGCGCCACACGACGAGACGCCATGGCCCGCCTGCCCTACGCCGACCTGAACAGCCCCGAAGCCGCGCCGCTCGTCAAGCGCATCGTCGCCGAGCGCGGCCACGTGCTGCACCTGTACCAGATGCTGCTGCACAGCCCGCCGCTGGCCGAGGGCTGGCTGACCTACCTGACGGCGGTGCGGCAGAAGCTGCAGATCGGCGGCGCGCTGCGCGAGCTGATGATCATGCGCGTGGCGCTGCTCAACGGCGCGCCCTACGAGGCCTTCCAGCATGCCCCGATCGCGCTGAAGGAAGGCGTGACGCAGGCCCAGCTCGACGCGCTGCGGCACTGGGCCGACAGCGCGCTGTTCAGCGACACCGAGCGCGCCGTGCTGGCGCTCACCGACGCGATGACGCGCGACATCCACTTCGCGCCCGAGATCACCAGCGCCGTGCGCGACGTGCTGGGCGAACGCGGCCTGGTCGAAGCCGCGGCCACCATCGCGGCCTACAACATGGTCTCGCGTTTCCTCGAAGCGCTGCAGATCCACGCCGACGACGCGCGTTAGCTTGGCGTGCCGTTCGATTCGCCACAAGACGAGCGATGGGTGCTGGCATCCACTGTGAGACGGAGAACCGCCCCCGGAGCGTGCCCAATACCGAAGTCTCCCCGTGAAGCAATGACCGGCAAGGCCGGTTCGAATTGGATGCGCAAGCGCAGCCGTTGCTTGTCGGAGGACTTTACAGGCGCCTCGACTCATACACGCGCCGCGTAGTTTCAAGTGCTTGTCGATAAACAGGTTTTTTCTCGTGGCTCCGAACTTGCTACCGGCTCCGTCCGTTGCCAGCCTACTTCGAAAGCAGACCATGAACCTGATCGCCCGTGCCTTCTTCTCGCTTCGCCACGCCGCTGCGGCGGGGTTGGCCGCGGGGCTGCTGGCCTTCACCGGGGCAGCTTCTGCTGCGCCAGTGCTGGGCGCTCAGCTGTATTGGGCCGGTGGTGACGTCACCGTCGAGGTCCAGGGTTCAACCGCCGGTTACCTGAGCGAACTGCGCCTGTACTACAGCGCGACCAGCTACTTCATCGCCTACAACGCACCCAACGGCAACCCCGTGGGCACCACGGTGACTCTGAGCGACGCGCTGCTGGATTCGTTCATCGACGTCGGCGACGAGATGGTCTTCGGCATCCTCGTCACCAACACCGGCGACGTTTTCAAGATGGGCCCCGGTAGCCGCAACGCCGACGGCCTGATCCATGCCGCAGTCGATGCCACCGCACGCGCCGGCTGGCTGCGGGTCGGCTTCGAGGATCTGTTCGGCGGCGGCGACCGTGACTACGACGACAACGTCTTCGACTTCCGCGGCGGCCTGCGCAGCTCGGTGCCCGAGCCGGGTTCGCTGGCGCTGGTCGGCTTGGCGCTGCTGGCGGCTGGCGCCGCGCGCCGCAAGTCGAGCACCTGAACCAGCGCCCGACTCTGCCCCTCACGAACGCCGGCGGCCCTCGGGCCGGCCGGCGTCGTTGCTTCTTGGTGGGCCCCGACGACACCCTTGCCCACTGCGCAGCCCTGGCACCTGAGGCAAGCGCAGCATTGCCGTCTGCGCGGCCGCGGATTCCCAGCTGCCACGCTCCGCGGCGCCACGCGTTGCGCAGGCGCACTTTGCGTGCGCGGGCCTCCCGAGACCTTGGGGATGGCACTTGCGGCGCGCTGGCGTAACTTCCGCCCCGTGGCCCGCCAGCACCGCGCGGGCCACGTGTTGCGGAGCCCCCCCCTATGCCCACCCCCATCGACAGCCGCCGACTCGTCGGCACATGGTGGCGGGTACCTGAAGAAGACGAACCCGGCACCGCCGTGTACCGCCGCGACGGCGTGCCGCTGCCACCGGCACGCGGCCGCCGCGGCTTCACGCTGCAGCCCGACGGCGGCGCCAAGGTGCTGGGCCCCGGCCCGACCGACCGCCGCGAGAGCACCGCCAGCCGCTGGCAGCTCGACGCACAGGGGCAGCTGCACGTCGAAGGCGTGCCCGAGGCCGCATCGGCCCCGGTGACGCTCAGCGGTGATCGCCTGACGCTCAAGCGCTGACGGCCCATCGATCCCAAGGAGAAGCCATGGCCACGACCCCTCCCGAGCCGAAGAGTCCCACCGTGCGCAACTGCGGCACGATGCCCGTGCACGAGCGCCTGCTGCGCACCGACCCCGAGTACCGGCGGCTGCGCATCGTCAGCGAGAACCATCACTTCGAATTCCGCATGCGCCGCGGCATGGCGGCACGCACCGGCATCACGCGCATCCCGGTCGTCGTGCATGTCGTCCACCGCACTGCGGCACAGAACATCTCCGACGCCCAGGTGCAGAGCCAGATCGACGTGCTCAACCGCGACTTCCGCAAGACCAACGGCGACCTCAGCCGCATCCCTGCGCCCTTCAAGCCGCTGGCTGCCGACGCCCGCATCGAGTTCGTGCTTGCCGACAAGGACCCCTCGGGCAACCCCAGCACCGGCATCACGCGCACCAGCACGACACAGAACGGCTTCGTCGACGACGACAAGGTCAAGCGCGCCAGCACCGGCGGCGCCGACGCCTGGCCGCGCGACAAGTACCTCAACGTCTGGGTCTGCCAGCTCAACGGCGGCCTGCTCGGCTACGCGCAGTTCCCCGGGGGCGGCGCCGCCACCGACGGCGTGGTCGTCACGCACACCGCCTTCGGCACCACGGGCACCGCGGCGGCACCCTTCAACCTGGGCCGCACGGCCACGCACGAGATCGGGCACTGGCTCAACCTGCGCCACATCTGGGGCGACGACGGCAACGGCTGCAACGGTGACGACTTCGTGCCCGACACGCCCAACCAGGGCAACGAAAACGTCGGCAAGCCCGCCTTCCCGCAGATCAGCTGCAACAACGGGCCCAACGGCGACATGTTCATGAACTACATGGACTACGTCGACGACGACAGCATGTTCATGTTCAGCGCCGGCCAGGTCGAGCGCATGCAGGCCTGTCTCGACGGCGACCGCGCCAGCCTCGGCAGCCAGGTCGCCGCCACCTCGCCGGTGCTCGACACCACGCCGTCGACCGACCAGCTGACGATCAAGTTCCGCGACGACGTGCCGCCGACGCTGAAGTTCCGTGAGGACAACCCCCCGACGATCAAGTTCCGCGACGATGTGCCGCCGACGCTGAAGTTCCGCGAGGACAACCCGCCGACGTTGAAGTTCCGCGACGACGTGCCGCCGACGCTGAAGTTCCGTGAGGACAACCCGCCGACGTCGAAGTTCCGCGACGACGTCAAGCAGCCGGTGTACGACAAGCCGCCGCAGACCGATGTGGCCACCGGCTTCGGCAACGACGCGCCGCCCATCGGGCCGGGGCCGTTCGTCAACCCCGGGCTCTGGGGCCGCGGCGGCGTGCCTTTCGTGCTGTCCACGCCGCACCACTCGATGGCCTGGACGCAGTCGTTCCCGCAGACGGCCGAGCTCGAGATGCAGGCGCTGGCGCAGCAGATCGGCGAGCTGCAGTCGCTGCTGACGCAGTACGCCCAGGGCGACGCTGCCGCTCAGCTCGGCGACGAAGACCGCGCCCAGGCCGATGCGATGAACGAGGAGCTCGAGGCCCTGATGGCCGAGTACCAGCGTTACCAGTGCCCGTGAAGGCGGCCCGCCCGTGATCCTCGTCCTGTCCAACCACCGCGACGAGCACGCGCAGGCCGTGATGGTCGAGCTGTCGCGCCGAGGCGCCGAGGCGCGGCTGCTCGACCTCTCGCGCTTCCCGCTGGATCTCGGGCTCAGCATGCACTACGACGCCCAGGGCGGCGGCCGGCGTTTCGTGTTCGGCTGCGACGACGCCGGGCTCGACCTCGACGACTGCGGCGCGATCTGGTGGCGGCGGCCGCAGCCGCCCAGCGTCGACGGTGCCGTGGCCCGCACCGAGCACCAGCACTTCGCGCTCAGTGAAAGCCACGAGGCGCTGCACGGCCTGTGGCAGGCCGTCGACGCCTTCTGGATCAACGAGCCGGCGCGCGACATGGTGGCCAACCGCAAGGCCTTCCAGCTGCAGCTGGCCTCGCGCCTGGGGCTCGAGATTCCGCAGACGCTGATCAGCAACTGCCCGCAGGCGGTGCGCGAGTTCGTGCAGCGCCTGGGCGTGGGCCGGGTGATCTACAAGGCCTTCTCGGCCACCGAGCAGGACTGGCGCGAGACCCGTCTGCTGCGCGAGCAGGAGCTCGACAAGCTGGACAACGTGCGCTACGCGCCGGTGATCTTCCAGAGCTACATCGAGGCCGACGTCGACCTGCGCATCACCGTCGTCGGCGACGAGGTTTTCGCCGCTGCCATCCACTCGCAGGACTCGGCCTACAAGGTCGACTTTCGCATGGACATCGGCCGCGTCCGCATCGAAGCCGTGACGCTGCCGCCCGAGGTGCAGTCGCGCCTGCTCGCGCTGATGCGGCAGCTGGGCCTGGTCTACGGCGCCATCGACATGCGCCGCCGCCCCGACGGCAGCCACGTCTTCCTGGAGATCAACCCGGCGGGGCAGTGGTTGTTCGTCGAGCGCAACAGCGGCCAGCCCATCGCCGCGGCCCTGGCCGCGCTGTTGCTCGAACAGGACGGCCAGGCCGGCGCCCGTGGCGCGGGCGAGCCGGGCACGCCCGCCGGCGCAAGGCCCGCGCGCCGTCGCGCCAAGCCCGCACGCCCGGCGATCCGCCCGTAGGCCTGCGGTTCGCCGTGCCGGGCCGGTTCAGCGGCCCTGTGCCCCGCTGCCGAAGCGCGAGGGCGTTGTCGGGTACCAGGCGATGATGGCGCGGCCGGCCGTGGCGCGCGGCTTCGCGCTGCCCTTGCGCCGGGGCTGATGAGTTCCGACCTGTCCGGCGCGCGACAGAATCGACAGCGCAGCGGGCGCGGGCCTGCATCCACAGGAGTTGCGTGATGGGATGGTTCTCCAAGAAGGACGACGGCTTTTTCCTTGCCACCGTGGTGCCCACGGGTGACGGGGCCAGGGTGGGGCAGTACCTGGGCCTGGTGAACGGCGAAGCCATCATCGGCGCCAACATCTTCCGCGACATGTTCTCGTCGGTGCGCGACGTCGTCGGCGGCCGCGCCGGCGGCTACGAGCGTGCGCTCTCGGGCGCGCGGGACGCGGCGCTGGAAGACATGGTCGAGGCCGCGCGCGAACTGGGTGCCAACGGCGTCGTCGGCATCGACTTCGACTACGAGGTGCTGGGCGAGACCAACGGCATGATGATGGTGGCCGTCAGCGGCACCGCGGTGAAGATGGGCTGAGCAGGCGAGAACGCCGCCGCGTTGCGCGACCGGCCGCCTGCCGCAGGCGCCCTCGCCGTGTGCAGCGATCGGCCCGCAGCGCGGGCCGGGCAAACGCGGCTGCTGGCGCCTGGAAGCCGCGCTAGTAGCCCGCCGGCACCTTGGCGCGTGTGGCCTTGACGATGGCCAACCGCTGCGCGACGGCCTCGGCGTCGTAGGGGCTCCAGTCGCCCCGCACGGCGTAGACGCCGAGCAGCCGCTCCATGTTGTCGAGCACGAGCCGGTCGCCCGGGTCGAGCGCCAGCGCGCCGTTCAGTTCGCGCGCCATGCGCGCCACCACCTTGGCATCGAGCGCGGCGCCGGCCTGCAGCGGCCGTGTCAGCGCAGCGAGGTTGCGCGCCGCCGCGTACTCCGGCATGAGCTTGAGCGCCTGCGCGAAACGCCGTGCCGCGGTCTGGCGCGTCGCGGCGCCGGCGTCCCATTCGAGGAAACCCCGCATCGCCTGTGCCAGCCCGTGCGCCGCGGGCGCGTCGTCGGCAATCACGGCAACCTCGAAGCGCTGCAGCGCGGCCTCGATCGCCGCCTGCGTGCGCTCGAACGGCGGGGCGCCGAAATCCTTGCCGGCGCGCAGGCGCAGGAAGCCGGCCACGGCGTCGACGTAGACCAGTTCGGGCAACCAGCGCCGCAGCGACCATTCACCCGCCTTGCCGTCGTCGCCCACGCGGGCACGCACCCAGCCCTTGGGCCCGCCGGCCATCGGCTCTATCCACATCCAGTCGCCCTCGGCGCGCGTGATGCCGTAGGGAAAAGCCCGCTCGGGGTTGAAGTCGATGGACTGCCCCGGGGCCTGCATGTCCCGGGTGGGCCGCACCACCATGGCGAGGCGAAACTCCTGGCCGATGCGTTCGAGGTCCTGGCGGCTGATGCGGCGTGCCGGGAAGGCGATGGCCTGTGCCGGCAGCGCGGCCATGAGATCGACCTTCGTACCGTCGCCGGCCAGTGGCACCGTGATCGTCTCGCGCTCGGGCCCGCGGCGGCCCTGGCGCAGGAAACGCACGTAGGTCTGCACGTAAAGGTCGTCGCCCTGCTCGAAGAGCCGGCCCCAGGTCAGTACCAGCGTCTGCCCCGGCAGCAGCGCGCCGGGGCCGGCGCCGCGCGTGACCTGGTCGATCACGGTGTCGACATCGCAGACCAGGCCCGGCACCGCGACGAGGTCGGTGCCGCCGACCCTGCCGTGCTTGAGCAGCCCGAACAGGATCTCGAAGTGCGCCAGCGCCGAAATCTCGCGGCTGGCGCGCAGCAGCTCCGGCGTCGGCTGGCTGCCGACGTAGCGGAAGGGCAGCACGAAGGAGTTGACCGCGGCGCCCTGGAACACGCGCGGTTCGCTGCAGGGCAGCTGGCTGCCGGCGTGCACCGACGTTGCCAGCACGGTGGCCAGTGCGGCCAGCAGCGCCGCCAGCCGGCCGCGGCCCGCACCGCGCAAGCATGGGGACAGGGCGTTCATGGTTCAACCTCCTGTGCGCAGGGGTCGGCAGGGTCTTGCAGCGTCAGCCGGCTGAGCACGGGCGGCCCGCCGGCAGGCGGCGGCGTCTTCTGCACCGCCACGACGGCCTTGGCCGCCGAGGCCAGCACGAAGCCGCGCAGCGCCGCGATGTCGTCGCGCACGCGGCCGGCGGGCTGGCGTTTCTCGAGCTGCTGCAGCTGCGCGCTGGCGTAGCAGAGGTTGCGGTGCGCCAGCTCGTGGCTGCGTTCGCGCAGCAGCTTGAAACCCAGCGCCGCGTTGACGAAGGCCTCGATGTCGCGCGGCCGCGCCAGCAGGTTCACGAAGTCGGGCCTGGGCACCGGCGCCGGGGCCGCGTAGTCCAGCCGCTGCATCGCCGCGACGGGCACCGTCTCGTTGCGGTTGGCGGCGTACTTCATGGGCACCAGCAGCACGCGCATCTCGGCCGACGGCATGCGCAGGCCACCGCCGCCGTCGGGCGCGTCGAGCTGGCCCCAGATTTCGAGCAGCACACGCCGGCCGTACATGGTGTCCACCACGGGGCCGATGAAGTCCTGCCCGGTAGGCAGCGGCGCACGGCCGACGCAGTTGACGTAGCGCACCTCGGGGTTGGGGTTGGGCGAGTGGGCCCAGCGGCGGTCCTGGCCGTCGTCGAGCTGCTTGGTCAGGCGCTTCATGAAGTCGCGCATGTCCTCGTTGTTGGTGAAGGCCGCGCGCGTGAACTCGGGCTCGCTGAGGAAAACCGTGAAGCCGCCGCTCGGCGGGTTGCAGGCCACCAGGCCGGCATGCACCGCGGTCGCGGCGGTCGCGGCTAACAAGGCCGGCAGCAGCGTCAGCAGGGCCCGGCGCGCCCGTGGCCGGCGCGGGGAGAGCATGGCGTTCATCGGGGCTCCTTCCTCGAGGTCGTGGCAGCCGCACCGCCGCCCAGCACGCGCAGCGTCTCGTCCACCGTCTCCAGCAGCCGCGGGTAGTCCTCGGCCGGTGCCAGCGGCGCTTCACGCAGCAGTGCGCCCAGCGCCGCCGGCCGCTCACGCACCGCGTCGTCGACGAGCTGGCGGTAGTGGCGCAGCTGCGGAACGGCCGAGCCGCAGCGCGACACGGCCAACAGCCGCACCACGCGTTCGTGCGCCTGCAGGTCGAACTGGCGCGCCGGGTTCTGCAGCACGCGCGGCAGCACCGGGCACAGCGCGTCGGGGTGCGTCAGCGTCAGCCACTCCAGCCCCGACATCGCCGCATCGGCACGCAGCCCGGTGTGGCGCAGCTCGCTCATCAGCGGCGGCAGTGCGGCGTCGCCGTACGAGGCCAGCACCACCGCGGTGGAGAAGAGCTGCGCCGCCTGCGCCTGCGGTTCGCCCATCTTCTGCAGCAGGCCTTGCATCTCCTTGGCGTAGGACAGGTCGAGCTGGCGCTGCTTGATCGACAGGTCGACCGAGTCCTTGATGCCCCAGCCGAAGACCAGCAGCACCGCCGCCGAGAGGAACTTCGGCAGCTCGCCGCCGGCCCAGGCGACGAATCGGCCGAAGCCTGCGGCGATGCGGCCGAAGTACGTGCGCGGTGGCGGTGGTGGCAGTAGGGGCGGTGCGGGCGGGCGCGCCGCGCTGCGAACGGCGGTCTCGAGGCGGTCGAGGCGTTCGTTGAGTGAAGGCGCCAGGCGGTCGACCTGCGCCTCGACATGCTGCAAGCGGTCTTCGAGTGAAGCCATGCACCACCCCGGCGGCAATGCCCGGGCGCGGCCAAGAACCCGCCCGGCGCGTGACACGTCAAGTCCGCGGCCATCATAGACCGCGCCGGCAGCGCCAGGTGTTGAGCCCGCTCATCAGCCGCAACCCTGGGCACCGGCGCGCCGCCATGCCGTGCCGGGCGAGAGGCCTGCGCCGCCTGCGGCCACACACAGCGCGTCATCTTCAACGGTGGCCGCCACGCCGCCGCCGGTGGCGCCCAGCCGCCGCGGGCGCAGCGCCAGGTTGACCTCGGGCAGCGGGTACATCGTGACCACCGTGGCCGCGGCGAGGTCCGTCGCAAAGAGACCCTGTACCTCGAAACGCGTGCGCGCCGCCACGCCGGCGCGGCGGGCGTTGTCGCGGCTTTGCGCCACCGGCCCGGCCACGATCTCGACGCCCATGCCAACGACGAGCTGGCATGTGAAGCGCAGTGGCCCGACGCCGCGCGGCCCGGATTCTCGGCAGCCCGGGGCACGGGCAGCGGGCCTCAGCCCGACGCCCCTCCGGCTCAGGCCGCCGGCGCTTCGGCCACGGCGTGGTTGGCCAGCAGTTCCAGCGCCTTCACCAGCGCCGAGTGGTCCAGCTGGTCCCAGCCCTGCGCCGCGCAGGCCTGCATCAGCTGCGCCGCACCGGCGGTCTGCGGCAGCGCCAGGCCGAGCGCCTTCGCGCCCTGCAGCGCCAGGTTCAGGTCCTTCTGGTGCAGTCCGATGCGGAAGCCCGGGTTGAAGGTGCGCTTGATCATGCGCTCGCCGTGCACCTCGAGGATGCGGCTGCTGGCGAAGCCGCCCATCAGCGCCTGGCGCACCTTGGCCGGGTCGGCGCCGGCCTTGCTGGCGAACACCAGCGCCTCGCCCACGGCGGCGATGTTCAGCGCCACGATGATCTGGTTGGCCACCTTGGTGGTCTGGCCGTCGCCGTTGCCGCCCACCAGGGTGATGTTCTTGCCCATCAACTGGAACAGGGGCAGCACGCGGTCGAAGGCCGCCTGCGGGCCGCCGACCATGATGGTCAGGCTGGCGGCCTTGGCGCCCACCTCGCCACCCGACACCGGGGCGTCCAGATAGTCGCAGCCCAGGTCGTTGATCTTGCCGGCGAAGACCTTGGTCTCGATCGGCGAGATCGAGCTCATGTCGACGACCGTCTTGCCCGCCGTCAGGCCCGAGGCGACACCGGTCTCGCTGAACAGCACGTCGGCGACATGGGGCGTGTCGGGCACCATCACGAAGATGATGTCGGCGCGCTGGGCCACTTCACGGCCGCTGCCGCAGGCCGTGGCGCCGGCCGCGACGACGTCGGCCGGGATCGAGGGCAGGCTGTGCACGAACAGCTGGTGGCCGGCCTTCATCAGGTGGCCGGCCATGGGCGTGCCCATGATGCCCAGGCCGATGAAACCGATCTTGAGAGGGGTGGTGCTCATTGGAACGTCTCCTTGGTTCTGTCGTGTGGCTCAGCTGGTGGCGCGCAGGTGGCGGCGCGCCTGTTCGAGCCAGCCCAGGCCGGATTCGGTGGTGGTGGCGGGTTTGTACTCGCAGCCTATCCAGCCCTTGTAGCCGATGCGGTCGAGGTGCTGGAACAGGAAGTCGTAGTTGATCTCACCCGTGCCCGGCTCGTTGCGCCCCGGGTTGTCGGCGAGCTGGATGTGTGCGATGCGCGCGAGGTGCTTGCTCATCGTCGCCGCGAGTTCACCTTCGTAGCGCTGCGCGTGGTAGATGTCGTACTGCAGGTAGAGGTTGTCCGAGCCCACCTCTTCGATGACCGAGATGGCCTTGTCGGTCTTGTTGAGCCAGAAGCCCGGGATGTCGTAGTTGTTGATGGGCTCGATCAGCAGCTTGATGCCCACTGCCTCGAGCGCCGCGGCGGCGAAGCGCAGGTTGTCGACGAAGGTCTGGCGCAGCAGCGCGTCGTCGACGCCGGCCGGCGCCTTGCCGGCCAGGCAGTTGATCTGCGGCACGCCCAGCGCCGCGCCCACCCGCACGGCCTTGGCCACGCCGGCGCGGAACTCGGCCACGCGGTCGGGCAGGCAGGCGATGCCGCGCTCGCCGGCGTCCCAGTCACCGGCGGGCAGGTTGTGCAGCACCAGCTTGAGGCGGTTGCTGTCCAGGCGGGCCTTGATGTCGGCGGTGGCGAAGGGGTAGGGGAAGAGAAACTCCACCGACGAGAAGCCCGCCCGCGCCGCGCGTTCGAAGCGGTCGAGGAAGGGCACCTCGGTGAACAGCATGGTCAGGTTGGCAGCGAAACGGGGCATGGCAGTCTCCGGTGAACGTGCGCGGCGCCGGCCACTTTGCAGCGGCCGGCGCCGTCAGGGTATGGCGCGGCGGCGGCGCGGTGGCTGGCACACAGCCGGGGCCGCCGTGGGCCAGCTTAGTCGAGCAATCCGGCGGCCACCAGGCCTTCGCGGCCCTCGGGGTGACGGCAGTCAATGTCCTCGAACTCGTTGACCTTGTCGATCTCGGTGCCCATCGCGATGTTGGTCACCTTCTCGAGGATCACCTCGACCACCACCGGCACGCGCAGCTCGTGCGTCATGACCTTGGCCTGCGCCAGCGTGGCCTCGAGCTTGCCGGGGTCGGTGACACGCAGCGCCTTGCAGCCCATGCCCTCGACGACCTTGGCGTGGTCCATGCCGTAGCCCTTGAGCGCCGGGTCGGCGACGTTGATGTTGTCGAAGGCCAGCTGCACGCAGAAGTCCATGTCGAAGCCGCGCTGGCTCTGGCGGATCAGGCCCAGGTAGCTGTTGTTCACCAGCACCACCACCAGCGGCAGATTGAACTGCGCGCCCACCGCCAGTTCCTCGATCAGGAACTGGAAGTCGTAGTCGCCGCACAGGCCCACCACGGTCTTGGTGGAGTCGCTGGCCACCACGCCCAGCGCGGCCGGCAGCGTCCAGCCCAGCGGGCCGGCCTGGCCGCAGTTGATCCACTGCCGCGGCTCGAAGACGTGCAGGAACTGCGCGCCGGCGATCTGGGAGAGGCCGATCGTCGTCACGTACACCGTGTCGCGGCCGAAGGCCTTGTTCATCTCCTGGTAGACGCGCTGCGGCTTGATGGGGGTCTGGTCGAAATCGGTCTTGCGGTGCATCAGGCGCTTGCGCTCCTGGCAGCGGAAGACCCAGTCGGCGCGGTCCTTGAGGGCGCCGGCGGCCTTGCGCTCGGCAGCCACCTGCACGAAGAGCTGCAGCGCGGCCTTGGCGTCGGAGACGATGCCCAGGTCGGGCGTGAAGACACGGCCGATCTGCGTCGGTTCGATGTCGACGTGCACGAACTTGCGGCCCGCGGTGTAGGTCTCGACGCTGCCGGTGTGGCGGTTGGCCCAGCGGTTGCCGATGCCGAGCACGAAGTCCGACGCCAGCATGGTAGCGTTGCCGTAGCGGTGGCTGGTCTGCAGGCCGCACATGCCGGCCATCAGCGGGTGGTCGTCGGGGATGGTGCCCCAGCCCATCAGCGTGGGGATCACGGGCACGCCGGTGAGTTCGGCCAGTTCCACCAGCAGGTCCGACGCGTCGGCGTTGATGATGCCGCCGCCGGCCACGATGAGCGGCTTGTCGGCGGCCTGCAGCATGTCCAGCGCCTTGTCGACCTGCTTGCGCGTGGCGGTGGGGCGGTACACGGGCAGCGGCTCGTAGCTGTCGATGTCGAACTCGATCTCGGCCATCTGCACGTCGAAGGGCAGGTCGATCAGCACCGGGCCGGGGCGGCCGCTGCGCATCTCGTGGAAGGCCTGCTGGAAGACGCGCGGCACCAAGCCGGGCTCGCGCACCGTGACGCTCATCTTGGTGACGGGCTTGGCGATGCTCTCGATGTCGACGGCCTGGAAGTCCTCCTTGTACAGCCGCGCACGCGGCGCCTGGCCGGTGATGCACAGGATGGGGATGCTGTCGGCGATGGCGCTGTACAGGCCGGTGATCATGTCGGTGCTGGCCGGGCCGCTGGTGCCTATGCACACGCCGATGTTGCCGGCCTTGGCGCGCGTGTAGCCCTCGGCCATGTGGCTGGCGGCCTCGACGTGGCGGGCCAGGATGTGGGCGATGCTCTGGCGCTCGCGCAGCGCGGCGTACAGCGGGTTGATGGCGGCGCCGGGCACGCCGAAGGCCTGCGTGATGCCTTCCTTCTCCATCACCAGCACGGCAGCCATTGCGGCCTTCATCTTTGCCATGGTCGGGTCTCCTCGATTCGATGGCTTGATGTTCTGCCTGCGGGGCCCCTGAGGGAAGCGCAGGGGCCGGATATGAGCTATTCCATGGTGGAATAGCTCTCTGTACGGGCCGCCACAGGCGGTTCCGCCCGGCGGCATCGAGCCGCCGACAGCAGGCCTCGCCCATGGACACCGTCACCGGCATACGCCTCTTCATCCGCGTCGTGGAGACCGGCAGCTTCAGCAAGGCCAGCGCCAGCATGGGCATCACCCAGCCCACCGCCACCAAGCACGTGGCGGCGCTGGAACAGCGCCTGGGCGCGCGGCTCCTGCACCGCAGCACGCGCGGCGTCACGCCCACCGAAGTCGGTGCGGCGTACTACGACAAGTGCAAGAGCATCGCGCGCCAGCTCGAGGAGGCCGACAGCCTGGCCGCGCTGATGCAGCGCCGGCTCACCGGCACGCTGCGCATCAGCACCAGCGTGGCCTTCGGCCACCGCGTGCTGACGCCGCTGGTGCTGCGCTTCATGCAACTGCACCCCGAACTGCAGATCGAACTCAGCTTCGAGGACCGCTACGTCAACCTGGTGGAGCAGGGCATGGATCTGGCGCTGCGCATGGGGCGGCTGGCCGACAGCTCGCTGGGCGCGAGCTTCCTGGGTGTCAACCATTGGGTGCTGGTGGGCGCGCCCCGCTACCTGGCGGAACGCGGCACGCCGCTGCTGCCGGCCGAGCTGGCGCAGCACGGCGCGCTGATCTACAGCACCGTGCAGGGCAACGACGTCTGGCACTTCACCGGCCCCGACGGCAGTGCCCAGAGCGTGAACGTGCACGGCCCGCTGCGCAGCAACAACCTCTCGGCGTTGCTGGCCGCGGCGCGCGCCGGCCTGGGGCTGACGCTGGTGCCGCGCTACGTGGCGCACGACAGCCTGCGCGACGGCACCGTGATGCCGCTGCTGCCCGGCTGGGCGCTGCCCTCGCAGGAGATCCACGCCGTGTATCCGTCGCCGCGCCTCGTGCCGGCCAAGGTGACGGGGTTCGTGACCTGGCTGCAGGGGCAGTTCGGCGACGACTGGTGGGCGCGTTGAACGCCGCGCGCTCCGTCGGAGCGACCCGACCTCGAGGTCGGGCTGGCCCACCAGCCTGAAGACGCAACAGCCGATCGCGGCCTCGGCGAGGTCGTCGGCGAAGTCGATCAGCTCTGCCTGGCGCGCCATGCCTTCGGCGCCCGAACGGCGAACTGGCCGCCCTTTGCCGCCCTCATTCACCGACTGGACGCCGCCTCAGGTGCCACGATGCGAGCGCAGCGGTCTCGCGATCGGCGCACCCGTATGTAGGCCGACCGCAACCCGACACGCAGGAAAGAGTCGTGATCCGACCGCCTCGGCAATCGCCGCTGGGGCACTCAACAGCAGCGGCCACGACCAGTGTCGACCCCCATGCAAGCTCCTGACACCCCCGCTGACGAATTCGAGCGCTTGAACGTCCTCAGATTCCTGGCAGTGCTCGATACGGCGCCGGAGGAGCGCTTCGACCGGCTGACGCGAATCGCGCAGCACATCTTTCAAGTGCCGATCGCCCTGGTCAGTCTGGTGGATGCCGATCGGCAGTGGTTCAAGTCGCGCCAGGGTCTGCAGGCCACCGAAACACCGCGCGACATTTCATTCTGCGGACACGCCATCCTGAGCCACGAGACCTTCGTCGTGCCCAACGCGCTGGAGGATCCGCGTTTTGCCGACAACCCGCTTGTCACCGGTGCGCCCGACATTCGCCTTTACGCCGGTGCCCCGCTGGCCGACGCATCGGGCAAGCGTGTCGGCACCCTGTGTGTCATCGACCGCCATGCGCGCGAACTGACCGACGTGCAGCGCCGGCTGCTGCGTGACCTGGCGGACTGCGTCGTCGCCGAACTCGAACGCACTCACCGGCAGGCGCAAGGACGGCAGCACCTTTCCGATGGAGCTGGCGGTCAGCGAGATGAACGTCAACGGCGCGCGCATGTTCACCGGCATCGTGCGCGACATCACCGAGCGCAAGAAGATCGAGCGCCTGAGGAGCGAGTTCGTCTCCACCGTCAGCCACGAACTGCGCACGCCGCTGACCTCGATCCGCGGCGCGCTGGGCCTGGTCCTGGGCAAGGCCTCGGCGGGCATGAGCGACAAGGCCCGCAAGCTGCTCGAAACCGCCAACCGCAACAGCGAGCGGCTGACGCTGCTGATCAACGACATCCTCGACCTGGAAAAGCTCGAGTCGGGTCGCCCTGACTTCGAGTTCAAGCCGCTCGATCTGGTGGCCGTAACGCAGCAGGCGGTTGCCGCGAACGAGGGTTATGCGGATCAGCATCGAGTTCGCTTGCGCGTGACGGGGGCCCCGGTCAGCGCGAGCATCCGGGGCGACGAGCACCGTTTGCTGCAGGTGTTCGCCAACCTGATATCGAATGCGGTCAAGTACTCGCCGCCGGATGGGGAAGTCGAGATCTCGGTGCACATGCACGATGATCGCTTCCGGGTCAGCGTCAAGGACCATGGCCGCGGCATTCCAGAGGCTTTTCGCAGCCGCATGTTCCAGCGCTTCGCGCAGGCCGACAGCTCCGACACACGCGAAAAGGGCGGCACGGGGCTCGGCCTGAGCATCACGAAGGCGATCGTCGAACGGCACGACGGCAGCATCGGCTACGTCACCGAGGAAGGCGTGGGCACCGAGTTCTTCTTCGAGGTTCCCGAGTGGCGCGAAGTGACGAGCAAGTCGCGGGTCGACGACAACCGCCCGATCGTGCTGATCTGCGAGGACAACCCGGACGTGGCCGCGGTGCTGGCCGAGCTGCTGGCCGAAGAAGGCCTGGCCAGCGACATCGCCACCACCGCCGCGGCGGCCAAGCGGCAGTTGGCCCTGAAACCCTATCGTGCGCTGCTGCTCGATCTTTCACTGCCCGACATGGAAGGCACGGCGCTGATCGATGAGCTGCGTGGCCAGGAGGCCACCGTCGATCTGCCGATCATCGTTGTCTCGGGGCGGGCCACCGAGGGGCGTGCGGCGTGGGCCGGCGATGCGTTGACGGTGCTCGACTGGCTGCAAAAGCCCGTCGACCGCGACCGGCTTGCGCGGGCCCTGCAACAGGTGCTGGTCAGCCAGGCGCGGCCGCGCATCCTGCACGTCGAGGACGACGCCGACGTGATCCAGATCATCCAGGCGCTGTTCGAGGACATCGGTGACTACACCTACGCGGGCACCCTGGCCGATGCGCGTGCCGCGCTGGCCACGCAGCACTTCGATCTCCTGCTGCTCGACCTCGGCCTGCCCGATGGCCAAGGCATCGAACTGCTGGACCTGATCGAGAACCGGATGCCGGTCATCGTGTTCTCGGGCGAGCAGGCCGACACCGCCCTCGGTCAGCGCGTCAGCGCGGCATTGACCAAGTCACGCACCAGCAACGACCAGATCCTGGCCGCCTTGCGCCAGGTGATGAGGACTCACCAAACAGGAATCTGACCATGGGCCAGCCCTTACGCGTTCTCTATGTCGACGACGAAGAAGATATCCGCACCATCGTCGAATTCGCGCTCGAGGACGAGCCCGACATCGGCATCAGCATCTGCGCCTCGGGACGGGAGGCGCTGGCGCAGGTCGATGATCTCCAACCCGACCTCGTGTTGCTCGACGTGATGATGCCGGCGATGGACGGACCGACCACCTTGCAGCGGCTGCGCGAGCGGCCGCTGTACGCCAAGACGCCGGTGGCATTCGTCACCGCCAAGGTGCAGCCGCACGAAGTGGCCCACCTGAAGTCGCTCGGCGCGATAGGCGTCATCGCCAAGCCTTTCGATCCGATGACGCTCGCCGACCAGGTGCGCGAGGCCTGGCAAAGGCACCACCATGGCTGAGACCGTCGCGTCCTCCAGGCTGCACAAGCTCGAGCAGTTGCGCGCGGCCTACCGCTCGGAATTGGCACAACGGCTCGAAGCGATGGAGACATGCTGGCTCGACGTGCGCGGCGGCCACGACGCGGCCGCACGAGTCGAAGAGCTTCAGCGCCTGGCGCACAGCCTCGCAGGCTCGGCGGGCACCTTCGGCATGGCCGCACTCGGGCAGGCAGCCAGGGTGCTCGAGCTGGCGATCAGCGGCCTTGGCGGCGTTGCCACTGCGCGCGACGCGCAACAGCGTGCGTCGATCGATGCCGACATCGCCGCGCTGCGCGGGCACGCCCGTCAGGAACCGACGGCGCCGGCGGCGGCAGCGTCACCGGCAGCGCGCGGCGGCACCGCCGGCGAGGCCGAGAACCGGCTGCTCTTCGTCATCGAGGACGATGCAGCCCTGGCGAAGGCCATCGCCACCCAGCTCGGCGCCTTCGGCTGGAACGTGCAACGGCTGGCGAACGCCACGGCGGCGCGCGAAGCACTGCAAGGCACCCGACCGGCGGCGCTGATCGTCGACATGACCCTGCCCGAAGGCCTGCATGCCGGGCCCGAGTTGATCAGCGGCATACAGCGCTCGACCGACTCGCAGCTGCCGCATGTGATCGTGTCGTCGCACTGGGATTGGAACAGCCGGCTGGCGGCGGCGCGCAGCGGCGCAGAGGCCTACTTCGTCAAGCCGGTGGACTTCGCGGCGCTGACCGACCGGCTCGACACGCTGACGCGGCGCAGCCCACCGCAGCCCTATCGCGTGCTGATCGTCGAAGACACGACCGTCCTGGCCGAACACTACGCGCAGGTCCTGGCCGACGCCGGCATGGAGGCAAGGGTCGTTGTCGATGCGACCCGGCTGCTCGAGGTGCTGGCTGACTTCAGCCCCGAGCTGGTGCTGATGGACCTCTACATGCCGGCCTGCACCGGCATCGAGGCGGCACGCGTGGTACGTCAGGACCCGAAGTTCACCGGCCTGCCGATCGTGTTCCTGTCCACCGAGTCGGGGGGCGCGCAGCAGCTCGCCGCGATGCAGACCGGGGCCGACGACTTCCTGGAAAAGCCGATCAGCGACGCCGACCTGGTGGCGGCGGTGTCGGTGCGCGCGGTACGCTTCCGCGCGCTGGCGGCGCTGATCCGGCAGAACAGCCTGACCGGCCTGCTCAACCACATCACCTTCAAGCTGCAGCTCGAAGGCGAGGTCTCGCGTGTCCAGCGCAGCGGCGCGATGCTGACGCTGGCGATGCTGGACATCGACTTGTTCAAGCACGTCAACGACAACCATGGGCACCCGGTCGGCGACCGCGTGATCCACGGCCTGGCACAGTTGCTGCGCAAGCGCCTGCGCAGGTGCGATGTGATAGGCCGTTGCGGCGGCGAGGAGTTCGGTGTGCTCATGCCGGACACGCCGCTGGCGGTGGCGGTGCGCGTGATGGACGCCGTGCGCGAGCAGTTCGGGCACGTCCACTTTGCCTCGGCCAAGCACGGCCCCTTTCGTTGCACATTCAGCGCGGGCCTTGCCGCCTTCTCGGATGGAGTCGATGAGGGCTCGCTGCTGCGCACCGCCGACGAGGCGCCCTACGTGGCCAAACGAAGCGGGCGCAACCGGGTCTGCGCCGCTGCAGGCCCTCAATAGCCGGCACGCCGCCTGACGGCGGCAGGGCACCAGCAACGGCCGTGCCGGCGCGCACCGTGCCCTGTTCGTCGAGCCACGCGGGCGACTGCTCCCCAGTGCCCGTTCCAGATGCCCGGCTTGCCGCGCTGCGCCCTGGCGTGCGCATCGGGCAGTCCGGCCTGCGCGGCCGGCAGCCGCGCCGCTGCTTTGCCGGGTGTCCACGCAGCACCTGCCGCTCAACCGGCCTGAACACGCCAATGAA
>PNKD01000058.1 GCA_013822265.1 Leptothrix sp. (in: b-proteobacteria) | reverse complement strand
AGCAAGGCGGCCAGCGACCACCTCGTGCGCGCCTGGCACCACACCTACGGCCTGCCGGTGCTGACCACCAACTGCAGCAACAACTACGGGCCCTATCACTTCCCCGAGAAACTCATCCCGCTGATGATCGTCAACGCGCTTGCGGCCAAGCCGCTGCCCCTCTACGGCGACGGCCAGCAGGTGCGCGACTGGCTCTATGTCGGCGACCACTGCAGCGCCATCCGCGAGGTGCTGGCGCGCGGCCGCGTCGGCGAGACCTACAACATCGGCGGCTGGAACGAGAAGACCAACAAGGAGATCGTGCTCACCGTGTGCGCGCTGCTCGACGAACTGCGGCCCAGCGCCGCGGGCCCTTGCGCGCGGCTGATCACCTACGTCACCGACCGCCCCGGCCACGACCGCCGCTATGCCATCGACGCACGCAAGATCGAGCGCGAACTGGGCTGGCGCCCGGCCGAGACCTTCGACACCGGCATCCGAAAGACGGTGCGCTGGTACCTCGAGCATGCCGACTGGGTGGCCAACGTGCAGAGCGGCGGCTACCGCGACTGGGTCGCAACCAACTACAGCACACGATGAGAATTCTGCTGTTGGGCCAGAACGGCCAGGTCGGCTGGGAACTGCAGCGTGCACTGGCGCCGCTGGGCGAACTGGTGGCCTGCGACTTCGACAGTCGCGGCGCGCTGAAGGCCGACTTCTCCCAACCCGAATCGCTGCGCGCGCTGGTGCGCGCGGTGGCCCCCGACGTCATCGTCAACGCGGCCGCCCACACCGCCGTCGACAAGGCCGAGAGCGAGCCCGAGCTGGCCCGCGCGCTCAACGCCACCGCGCCGGGCGTGGTGGCCGAGGAAGCCGCGGCGCGCGGCGCGCTGCTGGTGCACTACAGCACCGACTACGTCTTCGACGGCAGCGGCGAGCAGCCGCGCGACGAAGACGCCCCCACGGCGCCGCTGAGCGTCTACGGCCAGACCAAGCTCGAGGGCGAGCGGCTCATCCGCGCCAGCGGCTGCAGCCACCTCATCCTGCGCACGAGCTGGGTCTACGCGGCGCGCGGCGGCAACTTCGCGCGCACCATGCTGCGCCTGGCCGCCGAGCGCGAGACGCTGAACGTCATTGCCGACCAGGTCGGCGCGCCCACCGGCGCCGAGCTGCTGGCCGATGTCAGCGCCCATGCGCTGCTGCGCGTGCACGCCCTGCCCGCCCTCGGCGGCACCTACCACTGCGCAGCCGGCGGCGAGACGAACTGGCACGCTTACGCCTGCCACGTCATCGAGTGGGCGCGCGCCCACGGCCAGCCCCTGAAGGTGGCGCCTGGCGCCATCCACCCCATTCCCACCAGCGCCTATCCGACGCCGGCGCGGCGCCCGCTCAACTCGCGCCTGTCGACGGCACGGCTGCAGGCCGCCTTCGGCCTGCAACTGCCGCACTGGCAACTGGGCGTCGAGCGCATGCTCACCGAAATCCACGGGCGCTGAAGACAAGGACACCCATGCAACGCAAAGGCATCATCCTGGCCGGCGGCTCCGGCACCCGGCTGCACCCGGCCACGCTGGCGATCAGCAAGCAGTTGCTGCCGGTCTACGACAAGCCCATGGTCTACTACCCGCTCAGCACGCTGATGCTGGCCGGCATGCGCGAGGTGCTGATCATCAGCACGCCGCAGGACACGCCGCGCTTCCAGGCCCTGCTGGGCGACGGCAGCAAGTGGGGCATGCAGCTGAGCTACTGCGTGCAGCCCAGCCCCGACGGCCTGGCGCAGGCCTTCATCCTGGGCCGCGATTTCGTCGCCGGCGGCCCGAGCGCACTGGTGCTGGGCGACAACATCTTCTTCGGCCACGACTTCGCGCAACTGCTGTCGCGCGCCGATGCACGCCGCAGCGGCGCCACCGTCTTTGCCTACCACGTGCACGACCCCGAGCGTTACGGCGTGGTCGAGTTCGACGCCACCAGGCGCGCGCTCAGCATCGAGGAAAAGCCCAAGGCGCCGAAGAGCAACTACGCCGTCACCGGCCTGTACTTCTACGACCCACAGGTCTGCGACATCGCCGCGTCCATCAAGCCCAGCGCGCGCGGCGAGCTCGAGATCACCACCGTCAACGCCCACTACCTGCAGCAGGGGCAGCTCGACGTCGAGATCATGGGCCGAGGCTATGCCTGGCTGGACACCGGCACCCACGACAGCCTGATGGAGGCCGGCCAGTTCATTGCCACGCTCGAAAAGCGCCAGGGCCTGAAGGTGGCCTGCCCCGAAGAGATCGCCTACCGTGCCGGCTGGATAGGCGCCGTGCAGCTGGAAGCGCTGGCCGCACCGATGCTGAAGAACAGCTACGGCCAGTACCTGATGCAGGTGCTGCAGGAAAGGGTGTTCTGAGCATGCGCCTGCTGCCCACCGAGCTGCCCGGCGTGGTGATCGTCGAGCCCGCCGTCTTTGCCGACGAGCGCGGCTGGTTCTGCGAAAGCTTCAACGAGCCGCGTTTCCACGCCGCGCTCGCCCCACTGGGCCTGCCGGCGCCACGCGCCTTCGTACAGGACAACCACTCGTGCAGCCGAGCCGGCGTGCTGCGCGGGCTGCACTTCCAGCGCCCGCCGCACGCCCAGGGCAAGCTGGTGCGCGTCGTCAAGGGTGCGGTCTTCGACGTCGCGGTCGACATCCGCCCTGGCTCGCCGACCTTCGGCCGCTGGACGGGGCTGGAACTGAACGCCGAGAACAAGCGCCAGCTCTGGATCCCCGAGGGCTTTGCGCACGGCTTCATCGCGCTGCAGGACGACACGCACTTTCTCTACAAGACCACCGACGTCTACGCCAGGGACTGCGAAGGCGGCATCCGCTGGGACGACCCGGACATCCGCATCACCTGGCCACTGCCGGCCGGCATCGCCGCACCGCTGCTGGCTCCCAAGGATGCCGCCGCGCCGGCGCTGGCCGACGCCGCGCTGCCCGCGCGGGCATAAAAAAACCGCAGCCGAAGCTGCGGTCGTTCTGCCCGGGGCCGGGGCCCCGGGGCGTCAGGTCGATCAGATCGACTTGATGGCCGAGGCCTGCGGGCCCTTCTGGCCCTGCTTCACCTCGAACTCGACCTTCTGGCCTTCGGCCAGGCTGCGGAAGCCGCCGGTCGACTGGATTTCGCTGAAGTGGGCGAAGAGATCCTTGCCACCACCGTCGGGGGTGATGAAGCCGAAGCCCTTGCCGTCGTCGAACCACTTCACGATGCCGGTTTGCGTAGTCATGCTGAATTTCCTTTCACGGTTGCTGCGCAGCACATGCTGGCGCAGTGCAGATGCGGGCCAAGAAGAATCACCGATCAAGAAATCCGCCGAACCCCGCGCCAACATGGCTGGCAGCAGGTCATACCGATCACCGTCTCAAAACTGTCTTGCTCAAATCTACCTGCGCAGTGTAACCGCAATACCGTCATCACTTCAGGCCCAGGCCCTTGCCGATGTCGGTGGCCGACAGGCCCTCGCTGGCGGCCGGCGCCGCCGCAGCCGGCGCCGAAGCCCCCGGCGTGGCGAACTTGCCGACGTACTCGAGCTTGGCCGCGGCGCGCAGCGCCTTCACGTCCTCCTCGACCAGCTTGCGCCTGCGCTCGTTGATCAGGTACTGCTCGATGGCCGGGCGGGCCTGTTCCTCGCCGACGGGCTGGCTGCGCGAGCCGGCCAGCACCACCACCTGGGCGCCGGTGGCCGTGGGCACGACGAGGGCCTGGCCGTCCTTCATGCGCGCGATGGTGTCCAGGCCGTTCAGCGGCAGCTGCTCGGCCGCCCGCACGGCCTGGTTGCCGCTGAAGCGCATCTCCTTGGCCTTGAGGAACTCGACGAACTCGTTGATGTTCTTCGCCGCGGCAAGCTGCTCGCGCAGTTCGCCGACCTGCGCCGGCGTGGCCTCGATGGCGATCTCCTGGATGCTGTAGATGCGGCGGTCGCGAAACAGCGCCGGCTTTTCCTGGTAGTACTTGCCGATCTCCTCGGCCGTCGGCTTCGGTGCGGCCTCAGCCACCTTCTCGGCGTAGGCACGGGCCAGGATCTCGCGCCGGGCGATCTCGAACTGCTGCATGACACGCGGGTCGCGGTCGAGCTTCATGTCGTCGGCCTTCTGCAGCGCGAGCTGCTGGTCGATCAGGCGCTCCAGGGCCTGGCGGCCGGCGGCGTCGGCCTGCTCGGGCTTGAGGCCGCGCTGCTGCTGAAGCACGAAGTTGACCTGCTGGACCGTGATCTCGTCCTTGTTGACCTTGGCCGCCGTCTGGCTGGCGCCCTTGTCGCCACCGCCGCACGCCGCAAGCAGCGCAGCACTGGCCAGCACCGTCAGGGCCAGCGTTCGCGCGCCGGCGCGGCGTTGGAACTGGATGAAACTGTCGGGCAAGGTCGATTTCATACGGGCAATCCTCGGCTGATCACGTGGGCATCGCGCCCCTTGGGCGCACTGCGTCGGGGCAGGCCCGATCGGGCATGAGAAGGGTCTCGCGGACCGGATTCGAGTGTACCTGGGGGCCCCGGGGAGGAGAGGCCCTGCCGGCGCCCCAGGACGTGGGGCCTGTGGCGGGCAAACCGTCACTGCAACGACTGAACGCGCGCCAGCTTCCAGCCATGCCCGGCGGCCTTGACGTTGGCCAGCAGCCAGAGCTCGCGGAACGGCGCGCCGGCGCCCTCGTGCCGTTCGCGTATCAGGCCCGAGAACTCGACGCTGGCAACCAAGGCCTCGTTCATGTCCTCGAGCGAGAGCAGCCGGGCGTCGAGCTCGAGCACCTCGGTGCGGTTGGGCCCGGGCGCGCGCTGGCTCAGCTGGTGGCGCAGGTCGTCGAGCAGCGCCGCGGTCGCCAGATGGCCCAGGACATCCAGATCGGCGCGGTCCCAGGCGGCCTGCAGGTGCATGAAGCTCTGGCGCGCCAGACGCAGCACCTCGTCGACCTCGGCGCCGGCCGGCACGCCGGGGGTCGTGGACGGCCCCCGGCGCGTGGCCTGGCGCAGCCGCCGCAGCCGGCTCAGCACTTGACGCCCACGTGCAGCGCGACGATGCCGCCGGCCAGGTTGTGCACGTCGACATGGCCGAAACCCGCGCCCTTCATCAACCCCGTCAACGTCGCCTGGTCGGGGTGCATGCGGATGCTCTCGGCCAGGTAGCGGTAGCTCTCGGCGTCCTTCGCGATCAGCCGGCCCATCAGCGGCATGAAGGTGAACGAGTACCAGTCATAGGGTTTCTGCAGCAGCGGCGCGGGCTTGGAAAACTCGAGCACCAGCAGCCGGCCGCCGGGCCTGAGCACGCGCGCCATCTCGGCGAGCGCGCCTTCCTTGTGCGTCATGTTGCGCAGGCCGAAGGCGACGCTGGCGAGGTCGAAGCTGCCATCGGCCAAGGGCAGGTGCTCGGCGTCGCAGGCCACGGTCGGCAGCACCACGCCCTCGTCGAGCAGGCGGTCGCGGCCGACGCGCAGCATGGCCTCGTTGATGTCGGTGAGCACCACCCGGCCCGTGTCACCGGCAGCCTTGGCAAAGGCGCGTGCCAGGTCGCCGGTGCCGCCGGCGATGTCCAGCACCTGCATGCCCGGGCGCACCGCGGCCACGGCCACGGCGTAGGCCTTCCAGGCGCGGTGCAGGCCCAGCGAGAGCACGTCGTTCATGAGGTCGTAGTTCGACGCCACCGAATCGAACACGCCGCGCACGCGACCGGCCTTGTCGTCCTCGTCGACGGTCTGAAAGCCGAAGTGGGTCTGGGCCATGGCGCGCACCCTTGCTCGTCAGTGTGAAGCGCAGCCGCCACCGCCGGCCTTGACCATCGGCGCGTCGCGGTCCATGCCGGCCTCCTGCAGGCGCTCTACGTAACGCTGCCAGCGTTCGGCCTGTTCGCTGCCCAGCTGGTACAGGTAGGCCCAGGAGAAGATGCCGGTGTCGTGGCCGTCGCTGAACACCGGCTGCACGGCGTAGTGGCCGACGGCCTGCATCTCGACGATGCCGACCTCTCGCTTGCCGGTTTGCAGCACCTCCTGGCCCGGGCCGTGACCCTGCACCTCGGCCGAGGGCGAATACACGCGCATCAGCTCGAAGGGGATACGGAAGGTGTTGCCGTCGTCGAAGCTGATCTCGAGCAGGCGCGAGGCCTGGTGGACGGTGAGCGCGGTGGGTTGGGGCGTGGTTTGCATGTCTCGATTAAACCAGTACACGTTCGATGCCGCCGGCATTGGCCTTGGCGACGTAGGCCTGTAACCAGTCTTGGCCCAGCAGCACGCGCGCCATCTCGACGACGATGTAGTCGGCCTCGAGCAGGCCGCTGGCCATGTCGTCCTCGTAGCGCTGCAGGCCCTGCAGGCAACTGGGGCAGCTGGTGAGGATCTTCACGTTGGCCTTGTCCTTGGAAGACTCGGCCGGGCTCGGTTCGGGGTTCTTGGCGAGCAGGGCGCGCAGCGCCGTCTCCCCTTTCTTCAGCTCTTCTTCCTTGCGGAAGCGGATCTGCGTGCTGATGTCGGGCCGCGTCACGCCCAGCGTGCCGCTTTCGCCGCAGCAGCGTTCGTTCTTCAGCACGTTGGGGCCGACCAGCGCCTTCACGGTCTTCATCGGCTCCTGCAGCTTCATCGGGCTGTGGCAGGGGTCGTGGTAGAGGTAGCCGGCGGTGTGGCCGGCATCCAGCGTGATGCCCTTCTCGAGCAGGTATTCGTGGATGTCGACGATGCGGCATCCCGGGAAGATGTCGCCGAAGTCGTAGCCCTGCAGTTGGTCGTAGCAGGTGCCGCAGCTCACCACCACGGTCTTGATGTCGAGGTAGTTCAGCGTGTTGGCGACGCGGTGGAACAGCACCCGGTTGTCGGTGATCATCTTCTCGGCCCTGTCGGCCTGGCCGCTGCCGCGCTGCGGATAACCGCAGCACAGGTAGCCCGGCGGCAGCACGGTCTGCACGCCGGCGTGCCACAGCATGGCCTGCGTGGCCAGGCCGACCTGGCTGAACAGGCGCTCGCTGCCGCACCCCGGGAAGTAGAAGACGGCCTCGGTCTCGGCCGTCGTGGCCTGCGGGTCGCGGATGATGGGGACGTAGTCCTTGTCCTCGATGTCCAGCAGCGCGCGGGCCGAGCGCTTGGGCAGCCCGCCCGGCATCTTCTTGTTGATGAAGTGGATGACCTGCTCGCGCAGCGGCGCCGTGCCCAGCGTGGCCGGCGGTGCGTTGGTCTGCGCGCGGGCCGCCGGTTTGAGCAGGCCGTTGACGAATCGCTGCACCTTGAAGCCGACGTCGACCATCGCGCTGCGCATGAGTTTGATGGTCTGCGGGTTGGTGGCGTTGAGAAAGCTCATGGCCACGGCCTTGCCCGGCCGGAAGCTCTGCTTGCCCATTTTGCGCAGCAGGTTGCGCATGTTCATCGTGACGTCGCCGAAGTCGATCTTCACCGGGCACGGGCTCTCGCACTTGTGGCACACGGTGCAGTGGTCGGCGACGTCCTCGAAGTCTTCCCAGTGCTGCACGCTGATGCCGCGCCGCGTCTGCTCCTCGTACAGGAAAGCCTCGATCAGCAGCGAGGTGGCGAGGATCTTGTTGCGCGGGCTGTACAGCAGGTTGGCGCGCGGCACGTGGGTGGCGCACACCGGCTTGCACTTGCCGCAGCGCAGGCAGTCCTTGATGCTGTCGCTGATGGCGCCGATGTCGCTCTGCTGCATGATCAGCGACTCGTGCCCCATGAGCCCGAAGCTGGGCGTGTAGGCGGCACTGAGGTCGGCCCGCCGCGGCGCACCCGCCGCGACATCCTGCAGGTTCTGCACGTCGCCGCGGTGGCTGCCGGGGCCGCGCAGCAGCTTGCCCTTGTTGAAGCGGCCGTCGGGGTCGATGCGGCGCTTGTAGTCGGCAAACGGCGCCAGCTCGTCGTCGCTCAGGAACTCGAGCTTGGTGATGCCGATGCCGTGCTCGCCGCTGATCACCCCGCCCAGCAGCCGCGCCAGCGCCATCACGCGGGCCACCGCCTCGTGGGCCGTCTGCAGCATGGCGTAGTTGTCGCTGTTGACGGGGATGTTGGTGTGCACGTTGCCGTCGCCGGCGTGCATGTGCAGCGCCACCCAGACGCGGCCGCGCAGCACCTCCTGGTGGATGCGCTGGCACTCGTCGAGCAGCGGCGCAAAGGCGCCGCCCGAGAACAGCGCCTGCAGCGGCCCCCGGATCTGCGCCTTCCAGCTCGCGCGCCAGCGCCAGTCCTGCAGCATCGCGAAGCAGGTCTGGCCGGGCTGGCCGTGCTCGCCGGGCTGCACCACGTCGAGGCCGTCCAGCCAGTGCTGCCACACGGCGCGCACCTCGGCCAGCAGGGCCTGCGCCTGCTGCACGCGGTCTTCCAGCAGTTCGGCGCCCGGGGCCTCGGCGGCGTCGCCGCCGCGCCCCAGCGGCAGGCCGTTGGGCATGGTGCCGCGCGCGAAGAACGCCTGCAGTGCCGCCACCAGGTCGAGCTTGTTGCGCAGGCTCAGCTCGATGTTGATGCGCTCTATGCCCTCGGTGTACTCGCCCATGCGCGGCAGCGGGATCACCACGTCCTCGTTGATCTTGAAGGCGTTGGTGTGCCGGGCGATGGCCGCCGTGCGCTTGCGGTCGAGCCAGAACTTCTTGCGCGCGTCGGCGCTGACCGCCGTGAAGCCCTCGCCGGCGCGCGAATTGGCGATGCGCACCACCTCGCTGGCGGCGCGCGCCACGGCGTCTTCGTCGTCGCCGACGATGTCGCCCAGCAGCACCATCTTGGGCAGGCCCGAGCCGCTGAGCGCGCGCTTGCTCTTGGTGGCGTAACCCACGGCCTTGAGGTAGCGGTCGTCCAGGTGCTCCAGGCCGGCGAGCAGCACGCCGGCGTCCTTGAGGCCGAACAGGTAGTCCTTGATCTCGACGATGCTGGGCACGGCGTCCTTCGGGTTGCCGAAGAACTCCAGGCACACCGTGCGCACGTGCGCCGGCATGCGGTGCACGATCCAGCGTGCGCTGGTGATGAGGCCGTCGCAGCCTTCCTTCTGGATGCCGGGCAGGCCGGCGAGGAACTTGTCGGTGACGTCCTTGCCCAGGCCTTCCTTGCGGAAGACGCGGCCCGGGATGTCCAGTCGCTCGGTGCGCTCGAGCTTCTTGCCCGTGGCGTCGAAATACCTTAACTCGAAGCTGGCGGTCGCGACGTCGTGGATCTTGCCCAGGTTGTGGTTCAGCCGCGTGACCTCGAGCCACTTCGCATCGGGCGTCACCATGCGCCAGCTGGCCAGGTTGTCCAGCGCCGTGCCCCACAGCACGGCCTTCTTGCCGCCGGCGTTCATCGCGATGTTGCCGCCGATGCAGCTGGCCTCGGCCGAGGTCGGGTCGACGGCGAAGACGTAGCCTGCCTTCTCGGCCTCGTCGGCCACGCGCTGGGTCACCACGCCGGCCTCGCTGGTGATCGTGGCCACGGGCACCGACAGGCCCGGCAGCGTCAGCATCTCGACCTCGCCCAGCGCCTCGAGCTTCTCGGTGTTGATGACCGCGCTCTTCCACGTCAACGGCACGGCGCCGCCGTTGTAGCCGGTGCCGCCGCCGCGCGGGATGATGGTCAGGCCGAGCTCGATGCAGCCGGCCACCAGCGCCGCCATCTCGGCTTCGCTGTCGGGCGTGAGCACGACGAAGGGGTACTCGACGCGCCAGTCGGTGGCGTCGGTGACGTGCGAGACGCGGCTCAGGCCGTCGAACTTGAGGTTGTCCTTCGCGGTGTGGCGGCCGAGCACGCGGCGCGTCGCCTTGCGCAGGTCCCAGACGGCGCGGAAGTGCGCGGCGAAGCCCTCCACCGCGGCACGCGCGGCCACCAGCAGTTCGCCCACGAGCGCGTCGCGTTGCGCGTCGGCGGCCGGGTCGCGGCGCTTGGCGACCTCGCCCAGGCGGTGGTTCAGCGCCTCGATCAGCATCGCGCGGCGCTTGGGGTTGTCGAGCAGGTCGTCTTCGAGGTAGGGGTTGCGCTGCACCACCCAGATGTCGCCCAGCACCTCGTAGAGCATGCGCGCGCTGCGGCCGGTGCGTCGCTCCTGGCGCAGCAGGTTCAGGATCTCCCAGGCGCGCCGGCCGAGCAGGCGCAGCACGATCTCGCGGTCGGAGAACGAGGTGTAGTTGTAGGGGATCTCGCGCAGGCGCACGCCGGAGGCGTGGCCCTCGAGGTCGGCGCCGACGGCGGCGCCCTCGTTCAGGGGCGCCAGGGGCGCGGTCAGGGGCAGAGGAGCGTTCATAGGGTTTGTTCGGATGCTAGCGGAGCAGCCCGGGCGGGCTGCGGGGCCGCGGCGATGACCTCGGCGGGTTATCCCCGTTGCCCCGGCAGCGGCATCCATGACAGAACCCGGATTGTCACAAATGCACGGCATACTGAAAGGCTGGGCCTGAAACTGCCCCACGGAGACCCGATGAAGACGCGCAATTTCCTTCGCACCCTGCTGGCCCTGGCGGCCACGGCCGTGCTGCCCGCCCACGCCCAGACCGAGATCCAGTGGTGGCATTCGATGACCGGTGGCCTGAACGACTGGGTCGTCGACCTCGCCAACGGCTTCAACGCCAGCCAGAAGCAGTACAAGGTCGTGCCCACCTACAAGGGCAGCTACGACGAGTCGATGACCGCCACCATCGCCGCCTACCGCGCCGGCAACGCGCCGCACGTGGTGCAAATCTACGAGGTGGGCACGGCCACGATGATGTCCGCCAAGGGCGCCATCGTGCCGGTGGGCAAGGTGCTGGCCGACGCCGGCTACAAGTTCGACCCCAAGGCCTATATCCCGGCCGTGGTGGGCTACTACACGGCACCCAGCGGCCAGATGCTGAGCTTCCCGTTCAACAGCTCGACCACGGTCCTGAACTACAACAAGGACCTCTTCAAGAAGGCCGGCCTGGACCCCAACAAGCCGCCGCAGACCTGGCCCGAACTGGCGCTGGCCGCCGCCAAGCTGAAGGCCAGCGGCGTGGCCTGCCCCTTCACCACCAGCTGGCAGACCTGGACCCAGCTCGAGAGCTTCTCGACCTGGCACAACACGCTGTTCGCGACGCAGAACAACGGTTTTGGCGGCACCGGCGCGCGGCTGGCCTTCAACAGCCCGCTGCACGTGCGCCACGTCGAGAACCTGGCCAACATGGCCAAGCAGGGGCTGTTCCACTACCGCGGGCGCGGCAACAAGGGCGACGCGCCCTTCTACTCGGGCGAATGCGCGATGGCCACGGCCAGCTCGTCGACCTACGCCAGCATCAAGAAGAACGCCAAGTTCGACTTCGGCATCGCCCCGCTGCCCTACTACCCCGACGTTCCCGGCACGCCGCAGAACACCGTCATCGGCGGCGCTTCGCTGTGGGTGATGGCGGGCAAGCCGGCGGCCGAGTACAAGGGCGTCGCCGCGTTCTTCAACTACCTCACGAGCCCCGAGACCCAGGCCAAGAGCCACCAGAGCACGGGCTATCTGCCGATCACGCTGGCCGCGCTGGCGCTGACCGAGAAGTCGGGCTTCTACAAGGCCAACCCGGGCACCGACACGGCCGTCAACCAGATGATCCGCAAGACCACCGACAAGTCGCGCGGTGTGCGCCTGGGCAACTTCAACCAGATCCGCGCCATCATGGAAGAAGAAATGGAGCAGATCTGGGCCGGCAAGAAGAGCGCCCAGGAGGGCCTGGACGCCGCGGTCAAGCGCGGCAACGAGCAGCTCGAGCGCTTCGAAAAAGCCAACAAGAGCTAGAAGTCCGCGTTGGCCGTCGAAAAGCGCGTCCGCTTCAAGAGTTGGTGGCTGCCCTGGGTGCTTCTGGCACCCCAGGTGGTCATCATCGCCGTGTTCTTCTTCTGGCCTGCCGGTCAGGCGCTGGTGCAGTCGCTGCAGCAGCAGGACGCCTTCGGCACCTCGGTCGAGTGGGTCGGCCTCGAGAACTTCCGCAGGCTGTGGGCCGATGCCAGCTACCTCGAGTCGTTCAAGACCACGGCGCTGTTCTCGGTGCTGGTGGCCGGCCTCGGGCTCACGCTGTCGCTGGCGCTGGCGGTGTTTGCCGACCGCGTGCTGCGCGGCGCCAACGTCTACAAGACGCTGCTGATCTGGCCCTACGCCGTGGCGCCGGCGGTGGCCGGCGTGCTTTGGCTGTTCATGTTCGCGCCCAGCATCGGCATCGTCAGCTTCGCGCTGCGCGGCGTCGGCTTCGAGTGGAACCATCTGCTGAACAGCACCCATGCGATGACGCTCATCGTGATGGCCGCGGTGTGGAAGCAGATCTCCTACAACTTCCTGTTCTTCCTGGCCGGGCTTCAGAGCATCCCCAAGAGCCTGATCGAGGCCGCGGCGATCGATGGCGCCGGGCCCTGGCGGCGCTTCTGGACCATCGTCTTTCCGCTGCTGTCGCCCACCACCTTCTTCCTGCTCGTCATCAACGTCGTCTACGCCTTCTTCGACACCTTCGCCATCATCGACGCGGCCACCGAAGGCGGCCCGGGCAAGGACACCGCCATCCTCGTCTACAAGGTCTACTACGACGGCTTCAAGGCCCTCGACCTGGGCGGCAGCGCGGCGCAGAGCGTGGTGTTGATGTTCATCGTCATCGCGCTGACGGTGATCCAGTTCCGCTACGTCGAGAAGAAGGTCAACTACTGATGAATCCGCCCGTGGCTCCCGTGCTTGCCAGGCATGGTTGAGAACCGTCCGCTGGCCACGGCCATCTCGCACGTCGTGCTCGTGCTGGGGGTGCTGATCGTCGCCTTCCCGCTCTACATCACCTTCGTCGCGTCTACGCATACCGCGCAGGACATCGTGCAGGTGCCGATGCCGCTGCTGCCCGGCCCGCACCTGATCGAGAACTACACGGCCGCGATCCAGGGCACCAGCGACAGCGCGGCGTCCACCGCACCGGTGGGCCGCATGATGATGGTGAGCCTGGTCACGGCGCTGGTCATCGCCATCGGCAAGATCGCGATCTCGCTGTTGTCGGCCTTCGCGATCGTCTACTTTCGCTTCCCCGGCCGCATGTTCTTCTTCTGGGCCATCTTCGTGACGCTGATGCTGCCCGTGGAGGTGCGCATCGGCCCCACCTACCAGGTCGTCTCGGACCTCGGCATGCTCAACAGCTATGCCGGCCTGACGGTGCCGCTGATCGCCAGTGCCACCGCCACCTTCCTGTTCCGCCAGTTTTTCCTCACCGTGCCCGACGAACTGGTGGAGGCCGCGCGCGTGGACGGCGCCGGGCCGCTGCGCTTCTTCAGGGACGTGCTGCTGCCCCTGAGCACCACCAGCATCGCCGCGCTCTTCGTCATCCAGTTCATCTACGGCTGGAACCAGTACCTGTGGCCGCTGCTGGTGACAACCAGCGAGGACATGTACCCGGTGGTCATCGGCATCAAGCGCATGATCAGCGGCGGCGACGCGGCCAACGACTGGAACATCGTGATGGCCACGGCCATCCTGGCGATGGTGCCGCCCGCGCTGGTCGTCATCCTGATGCAGAAGTGGTTCGTCAAGGGCCTCGTGGACACGGAAAAATAGAACATGGGTGCGATCGCACTGCGCAACGTCGAGAAGACCTACGGCCACGGGCCGAAGGCCGTGATGGTGATCCACGGCGTGAACGCCGAGATCCCCGACGGCGAGTTCATCGTCATCGTCGGCCCCAGCGGCTGCGGCAAGAGCACGCTGCTGCGCATGGTGGCGGGGCTGGAAGAGATCACCGGCGGCGAGATCGACATCGGTGGCCGTGTCGTCAACCGGCTCGAGCCGGCCGAACGCGACATCGCGATGGTGTTCCAGAACTACGCGCTCTACCCGCACATGAGCGTCTACGACAACATGGCCTACGGGCTGAAGATCGCCAAGGTGCCCAAGGCCGAGATCGAGGCGCGCGTACAGAAGGCGGCCAAGATCCTGGAGCTGGGCGGCCTGCTCGACCGCAAGCCGCGCCAGCTCTCGGGCGGCCAGCGCCAGCGCGTGGCCATGGGCCGCGCCATCGTGCGCCAGCCGCAGGTTTTCCTCTTCGACGAGCCGCTGTCCAACCTCGACGCCAAGCTGCGCGCAGCCACGCGACTGGAGATCCGCAAGCTGCACGCCGAACTCGGCGTGACCTCGCTTTTCGTCACCCACGACCAGGTCGAGGCGATGACGCTGGCCCAGCGCATGATCGTCATGAACGCGGGGCGCATCGAGCAGATGGGCACGCCCGAGCAGGTCTACGGCCAGCCCGCGAGCACCTTCGTCGCCGGCTTCATCGGCAGCCCGCCGATGAACCTGCTGCACGGGCGGGCCGACGGGCCGCGCTTCGCCGTCGATGGCGCGGCGGATGCCTTGTCGCTGCCTGCCGCGGCACCACGCACCGGGGCGCTGACGCTGGGCGTGCGCCCCGAACACGCCGAGCTGCGCGCCGATGGCGAGTGGCCGCTGAAGGTGGACGTGCTGGAGATGCTGGGCGCCGAGCGCCTGGTCTACGGCCACCTCGGGGGTTCTGCCTTCACGCTGCGGCTCGAGGCCACGCTGGCGCCGCCGCGGCCGGGCGAGACCGTGCACCTGCACGTGCCGCCCGAGCACCTGCACTGGTTCGACAGCGCCAGCGGCCAGCGCGTGACATGACCGCCGCCTGGCCCCTGCCCCTGTGGATCGCGCACCGCGGCGCCGGCAAGCTGGCGCCCGAGAACACGCTGGCGGCCTTTCGCCTGGGTGCCTCTCACGGCTACCGCGCCTTCGAATGCGACGTCAAGCTCAGCGCCGATGGCGTGCCCTTCCTGCTGCACGACGCCACGCTGAACCGCACCACGCCGGCCCACGGCGTGGCTGGCGAGCGCCCCTGGTCGACACTGTCGCGACTGGACGCCGGCGGCTGGCACTCGGCCGCCTATGCCGGCGAGCCGCTGCCCAGCCTGGAGGCCATCGCCTGCTACGTGCAGCGCAACGGCTTCGCGCTGAACATCGAGATCAAGCCGACCCCCGGCCAGGCGCACGCCACCGGCGTGGCGGTGGCGGCCGCCTGCACCGCACTGTGGCAGGCCGCCGCACCGGCGCTGCTGTTCAGCTCGTTCGAAGCCGAGGCCTTGCGCGGCGCGCGCGAGAGTGCGCCTGCGCTGCCGCGTGCGCTGCTGCTGGACAAGCTGACGCCGGGCTGGTTCGAGCTGGCGCAGGGGCTGGGCTGCGTGGCCGTGGTCACGCAGCACCGGCTGATGGACGCGCCCGTGGTGGCGCGGCTGCACGCCGCGGGGCTGCACGCGCTGTGCTACACGGTGAACGACGCCGACGAGGCGCGCCGCCTGCTCGCGCTGGGCGTCGACGGCCTGATCACCGATGCGGTGGACCGCTTCGCCGCCGAGGACGGCGTGGTCAGCGGCTGACGCGGGCCGCCTGGCTTGCCGGCCCGGCCCCGCACATGCTTCAGGGCGGCGGCGCGCGCACCTGGGCTTCCAGGCCCAGCCACTCCGATTCACGCTCCTGCTCGGGCAGGTGGGTCAGGCCGCGGATCAGCGGCATGCGCCACGCCACCGCCACCAGCACCACCGACACCAGCCCGGCAAAGGCCAGCGCCGCGCGCAGGCCCACGTGTTCGCCCAGCCAGCCGCCGAGCAGCGCGCCGGGTGCCGCGGCCAGCAGGGTCAGCCAGCGCATGGTGGAGGTCATGCGGCCCAGCAGCGAGCCCGGCGTCACCGCCTGTCGCAGCGCCAGGAAGTTGATGAAGATGAACACGGCGCCCGTGGTGAAGGCCATCAACATCAGCGCGAAGGCCGCCACGCCCCAGGCATTGGCCGGCGCCACCGCCAGCAGCAGCCAGCCGGCACCGCAGATCGCGTAACCCACCACCAGGCAGGGCCCGGGGCCGATGCGGTGGCTGACGCGGCGCCCGAGCACGCTGCCGGCGATGGTGCCCACGCCCATGCCCATGTAGCACAGCCCCACGGCATGTTCGCTCAAACCCAGCGTACGCGTCGCGAACAGGATCTGCACCGTCACCGCCGCGTAGTGGCACATCTGCCAGACGGCCATCAGCACGCCCAGCGTGAGCAACAGGCGGTTGCCGGCGACGAAACGCAGGCCGACCGCCAGGTCGCGCCAGAAGTGGCCGGCGGGGCGGGGTTCGCGGCGCTCGTCGATGTGGATGCCGCGCAGGATGGCGGCCGAACCCAGCAGCAGCACGGCATTGACCAGCAGCGCCAGCGGCGCGCCGAAGATCTTGATCAGCGCCCCGGCCAGGCCCGGGCCCACGACCTCGGCGCCCGAGGTCGCCAGCGCGTTCTTGGCATGCGCCTCGACCAGGCGGTCGCGCGCCACAACCTGCGTCAGCACGATCTGCGCCGCCGTGCCCGCCACGGTGTGCACGGCGCCCAGCATGAAACCGACCACGTACAGCCAGCCCATCGACAACCAGCCCAGCCACCAGGCCAGCGGCACGCTGGCCGCAGCCACGCCGACCAGCGACTCGCCGACGACGTAGACCGGCAGCTTGCGCACGCGGTCCAGCCACACCCCCGAGGGCAGCGACAGCAGCAGGAAGGGCAGCAGCTCGATCGCCGTCAGCAGGCCCATCTGCGTGGGCGTGGCGCGCAGCAGCACTGCGGCGGTGAGCGGCAGCGCCAGCATCATCACCTGGTTGCCGAAGGAACTCGTGACGATGGACGCCCACAGCCGCCGGTAGGCGGCGTCGCGCAGCAGGTCGTTCTCTGCCAAGCGCGGCAGCAGCGCCACGAGACGCCCCCTCAAGTGAACGCCGCGGAGCCGGCCGCGCCCGGCCACCGGCGTGGCCCCCCCGGAGGGAAGCGCCGCAGGCGCTTCGGGGGGGTGCTCAAGATCTGTAGTCGGCGTTGATGCTGACGTAGTCGTGCGAGAGGTCGCAGGTCCAGACCTGGGCCTCGGCCGGACCGCGATGCAGGTGCACCTGCACCGTGATCTCGCTGCACTTCATCACGCGCTGGCCGTCTTCCTCGCGGTAGTCGGGGTGGCGGCCGCCCTGCGTGACGACATGCACATCGTCCAGGTAGAGGTCGATGAGGCCCTGGTCGAGGTCGGCGATGCCCGCGTAGCCCACCGCGGCCAGGATGCGGCCGAGGTTGGGGTCGCTGGCGAAAAATGCCGTCTTCACGAGCGGCGAATGGGCGATCGCATATGCGACCAGCTTGCATTCGTCTTCGGTGCGACCGCCCTGCACCCGCACGGTGATGAACTTGGTGGCCCCTTCACCGTCGCGCACGATGGCCTGCGCCAGCTGCTGCGCCACGGCGACCACGGCGTCGAGCAGCGTGCGGCCGTCGGTGGCGTCCAGCGCGGTGATCGGCTCGTGGCCGGCTTGCTGCGTGGACATGACGACGAAGGCGTCGTTGGTCGAGGTGTCGCCGTCGATGGTGATGCGGTTGAAGCTGGCGTCGGCCGCCTGCTTGGCCAGCGGCTGCAGCAGCGCCGGCGCGATGACGGCGTCGGTGGCCAGGAAGCCCAGCATCGTGGCCATGTTCGGGCGGATCATGCCGGCGCCCTTGCTGATGCCGGTGATGGTGACGGTGCGCTCGCCGATCACCACCTGGCGCGAAGCCGCCTTGGGCAGCGTGTCGGTGGTCATGATGCCGGTGGCCGCCTCGGCCCAGCCCGCGGGCTGCAACGCCGCCAGCGCCGCCGGCAGGCCGGCCTCGATGCGCTCGATGGGCAGCGTCTCCATGATCACACCGGTGGAAAAGGGCAAGACCTGCCTCGGCTGCAGGCCCATCAGCCCGGCCAGCGCCTGGCAGCTGCGGCGCGCGCGCTGCAGGCCATCGGCCCCGGTGCCGGCGTTGGCGTTGCCGGTGTTGATCAGCAGCGCGCGGATGGCGCTGCCGCCGGCCAGGTGCTCGCGGCACACCTGCACCGGCGCGGCGCAGAAGCGGTTGAGCGTGAACACGCCGGCCACCGCGCTGCCTTCGTCGAGCGCGAACACCACGAGATCGCGCCGGTTCGGCTTGCGCACGCCGGCCATCGCGACGCCGATGCGCACGCCGGGCACCGGCAGCAGCAAGTGCGCTTGGGGGGCGTCTAGATTGACTGGCATATGCAGCATGAAGTCTTGGCAGCAGCGTCGCATTGTAGAAGTCGGCGCCCGGCGCGCGCCTTCCAAGTCCAGGCCCGAGCACACCTGCGATTGCGCACGTATCAAGGGTGCGCGACGATACGCGCATGAAGACATCACGCTCCGCCTCTTTGCTCTCGCTGTGCGCTTTGGTCCAGACACTGTCGGCACACGCCGGCGCGCCAGCGTCGTCGCCTGGCAATACGGCGCAATTGCTGCAGGCCATTCGAAGCGAGATTGGCGACGCAGCCTGCGATGCCGATCAGCAGTGTTTCAGCGTCGGCATCGGTCACCGCGCCTGTGGCGGCCCGGAGGCCTACCTTGCGTGGTCGGCCAAAACGGGCGACCGAGCACGCGTGATGGCGCTCGTGGCGCGCCACCGCGAGGCACGCACGCGCGAGGTCGAAGCCAGCGGCGAGGCCTCAGATTGCCGTGCCCTCCCCGACCCGGGAGCGGTCTGCCGGCCTCGCGCGCCTGACGGCAAACGCGTTTGCCAGCTCGGCCAGGGCGGCCAAAGCCGCCTGGATTGAGCTTGCCGCCGCCCATCCGGGCGGCCAAGAAGAACGGGCCGCATGCTTCGCAGCATGCGACCCGGGATTGAGAGCAGGTCGGTGCTTCGCGGACTCAGGCGCGGCCGAGTTGGTGGCCGCGTCCCGTCTCGCTACTTACCCTGGCCGCCCGTGGGCTCGTCAGCCTGGATCGGCTGGCCGGTCGTTTCGACGCGCACGACAGTCGTTGCCTGAACGGTGCCGCTCAAGTCGGTGAACTGAACCGCACCGAGGTAACGGTCGCCCACAGGCAATCCGGACCAGCTGATGCCGACCGTGGCCGAGCTGCCCGCGTAGACCGTACTCGGCGTCAGCACCCGGAAGTTGCCGCCGAGGTCGGACGGCGTCACCACCCAGCTAGAGAGCTGGTAGGTCGACGGGCCGTTGCTGGCCGTGTCGTAAGCGTGCACGCACACCCTGTAGTTGCCGGCCACCGGACTTGCGAACTGCACCGACTCGTTGGACGCGGCGTTGCCCGAGTAGACGCTGCCACCGCTGGGGGTAATGACGATCATGTCGAAGTCATCGCCGCCTGGCGCGCCCATGTCCTGGTCGCGCAGCGAGAAGCGCGCCACTACGGCATTGGCCGGGACCGCGAAGTCGTGGATCTTTACAGTCGCTGTATTCGAGCCGGCGACACAAGTGTTGCGCAGAGCCGTGGAGCCCAGTTGCCCCGGGCTCAGGCTGGCTGCCGGCTCGAGCGTCACCGCCTTCAGACCACCCTTGATGGCGCCCATACGCCCAGTGAAGCCGGTCTTGACCGAGATCAGGCGCGTGCCGGACACGGTCGATGCCGTCAGCCCGGCCGGTGCGGTGATCGGCTTGCCAACCCGGGCTTGCACCGGGACGCGCACGCTACGCACGCCATCGGTCCAGGTCATCGAGCCGAACTGCCATACGCCTTCGGTTGCTGTGGTGGTCGTGAGCCTGACGGTGAAAGTGGCCGAGGCGCCGGGCGCGAGGGTCAGCGAGGACGGCGTGACCAGCGTCGTAAAGCCGGGCAGGTTGGCCGAGGCGGTGTAGGTGGCACTGGCGCTGCCCACGTTGGTGACTCGGCGCGTCACCGTGACGTTGCCCACGACGTTGCCTACCGTGATCGACGGCAGGTTGAGGTTGTAGGTTTCGTCCAGCGTGCCGATCGTCGTGCAGTCAGAGGCTGGCACAACCGCCGCACGGTTCACCTTGCACTGGTACCGAACCCAGTCGTTCTTGCCGGCGTCGTACACGAGGCCAGGATCGAGCGCCTTGTTGGGGTTGACGTGCCCAGCGCCTTGCGCCCACGGCAACAGGCCGTTCTGGGCACCCGCCAAGCCGTCGTCGAGTGTCGAGTACGCGGTCGTCATCAAAGCCGACTTGATGGCCGCGGGCGACCAGGTCGGGCGGGCCTGCTTGAGCAACAGCGCCAGGCCCGCGACATGGGGACTCGACATGGACGTGCCCTGGTACGAAGCCCAGGCCGGCGGCGGCACCAGCGTGCCAGCAGCCACCAGGTCGCGGTCTGCAGACGACATCGACGGCGTCACTGCCGCAATCACGTCGACGCCCGGCGCCGTCAGATCCGGCTTGAGGACGTTGCTGTCGCCCTGGTTCGGGCCACGTGACGAGAAGCCCGCCATCACCGGGGCGTTGGCCGAGATGCCGGCATAGAAGGCGCCGATGCTCGCCGTGGCGGCCGCGCCGGCGCTGACGGCGTAGCTCTTGATGGCGGCGCCATCGGCCGCGGTAACGTGCACGGTCGGCACCGAATGCGCCTCGGCCACCAGGCCGCTGTTGTTGTCCATCATGATCATGCCGACGCCGCCCGCATTCCGGACAGCCAGGCTCTTGTCGACGCGGGCATTGGTGCCACGCGTGCAGATCACGACCTTGCCGGCAACCTTCGCCGGGTCCAGTTCATTCGGGCTGCTGAAGCACAGGTTCAGGTTGGCACTGGCACCAGCAATGCCGGCGTCTTCGGCGCGGATCAGCGGGCTGCTCGATAGAGGCACCGTGTTGACCGAGGCGCCGCTGTACACGGCAGCATTGCCCAGCGTGGCATCGGCGCGGAAGATGCGGTCGTGGGTGGACGCAGCCACGGTGGTGATCCAGGGGCTGATGTGCGCCACGGCGTTCGCCGGGCCACTGTTGCCGGCCGAGGCTGCCACAAAGACACCCGCCAGCGCGGCACGGTAAAACGCCTGTTCGACTGCGTCGTTGACCGTGGTCTGCGAGCCGCTGATCGAGTAGTTGATTGCGTTGACGCCGTCCAGCACGGCGGCGTCGATGGCGGCCATCGTGTCCGTCTGGAAGCAGCCGTTGGAGATACCGGTGCCGTCCGTGGCAGCGGGGTCGACGTAGCTCCAGCAGACCTTGTAGGCGGCCACACGGGCGCGCGGGGCCACGCCGGCGGCCGGGCCAAAGGCAGTGCCGTTGACGAGCGTCGGCGCCCCTTCATTGCCAGCCACCGTGGATGCGGTGTGATCGCCGTGGCCGCCCTTTCCGGCCGGTGCGCCGACGGAATCGCGCGGCGAATAGAACTCGCTGAAGTGCTTGGTGCGGCCGCTGGCCAGGAAGCCGGCGTTGAAAAACTTGGCACCAATCAGCTTGTTGTTGCAGTGCGTGGCGGGCACGAAACCCTCGCCGGCAACGCAGCTACCCGTAAAGGTGGCCGGCTTGGGGCCGTAGACCTGCGCGCCGGCTCCGGTGGTGGGCACGCCCGAGCCATCGACCTTGTCGGAGAACGAGGGGTTTTCAGGCCAGATACCGCCATCGACGACGCCGATGACCATGTTCTCGCCCTTGACGAGGCTACTGCCCACCGTTTGCGACCACAGGCCGCCGGGCGCCGTCAGCCCCAGGAAGCGTGGCGTGCTGATGGTGTCGAGCTTGAGCTCCTTGTCCAGGTAGATCGCAGCGACCTTGCCATTGGCACGCAGTGCCTTGACTTCGGCAGGTGTCAGGCGGGCCGAGAAGCCGTTGAAGACGGCCTGATACTGGTGCATCACGCGCGCCCGGCCCACCGTGGCGGCCACCGCGCGCTGCTGCTGTTTCAGGTGGTTGACGTAGGACTGCACGTGGCCGGCGCGGGCATCCAGGCGCCCACCGGGCACCGGCTGCGTGGCGGCCAAACCGCCCACACCGCCCTGGTAAGTGGCTGCCGGTTCGTCGGTCAGCTGCACGATGTAGGTCTTGCGCCCGTCACCTGCCGCGCTGGCCAGGCCCGTGGCCAAGGCCAGCGCCGCGAGCGCGGCAAATCTGGTTTTCAACATGTACTTACTCCTCGTTCCTGGCGTGGTGGGTTCAGGCTTGACGGCGGCGTGCGATGCCCAAACCTGCCAGTGCAAGCCCAGCCAGGGCCAGCGAGGCGGGCTCGGGAATCACGTTGATCCGGAGGTCGTCAAGCGCAAACTGGGCGCGGTCGTTGTTGAACGCGGTGCACGAACCCGACGTGCTGCAGGTGCGCGCGTAGATGAACATGGCCGACCATGGTGTGTTGCGCAACGACCCGCCAGCCGAAGCGGTGTAACTGAGGAAGTTGGTGCTCGTGAGGTTGAAGGACGAGGGGAGCTGCGCGCCGTCGGAGGCCCGTACGCCTTGGAAGACGATCTGACCGGGGATGCCGGGATAGAGGCCGGAGGTATCGCCGACAAAGGCGGCGATGAAGTTGTCGATCGTGAAGCTCCGACCGTCGATGTTCCGAAGATAGAAGTAACCGTCGTCCAGCGCCGTCAGGAAGTTCGTCGCGTTGTTTGTCGGACAGGTGAAGTTGAAGCAGGTGGTCGCCACGCCTGTGCCGTCAAGCAACGCGCCTACAAGGTCACCGGCCTGTGCGCCAGCCGCGTTCGACAATGCGGTCAAGCTCATTCCGTTCTGGGTGAGTTCGTCACCATTCGTGATGAGCGGAACGAATGGGGCGTTCGACGTGTCCACGCTTTCGAAGTCGAGCGTGACAAGACCTGCCTGGGCGGCGCCCAGGCACAGGAGAGTTGCCGCTGCAACGACTGATTTCCGAATGAAGCTATCCATGACAAGTCCCGGTTATTGCCAGCCTCGGACGTTAGCGGGGCGCCCGAACACGTCAAGTGTTGGGCACCGATTTGAAGGGTGGGTTCTACCTTAGTGACCCTCTGAAGCAAGGCGCTACGCCTGTCCGGCACGAGAGTCATCGGCCGTGGCCGGCAGCGGCTGCCGGGCTTGACGGCAGCGAGGTATCTGGAGCCGCCGCACCCCCGGGGTCAGGCGGTCAAGACGGCTCAGGAGCCGGGCGTCGCCCGTTCATGGTGCGCCGATCGAAGCCGGCTTGGCCGGGCACCGCGACCTCAGGCCAGCCTGCCGTGGCAGGCCTTGTACTTCTTGCCGCTGCCGCACGGGCAGGGGTCGTTGCGCCCCACCTTGGGCACCTGCTGCACCAGCGTGTCGGGGTCGGTACGCTGCGACACGCTGCCGTCCTCGTTGGGGTGCGTGTAGGTCACGTTGGCCAGTTGTCCGGCCTGCTCTTCCAGCGCCTGCGCGGCCTCGGCCACCTGGTCCTGGCTCTGGATGCGCACCGTCATCAGCACGCGCGTGACCTCTAGCTTGACGACATCGAGCAGCTGGCTGAACAGCTCGAAGGCCTCGCGCTTGTATTCCTGCTTCGGGTTCTTCTGCGCGTAGCCGCGCAGGTGGATGCCCTGGCGCAGGTAGTCCAGCGCCGCCAGGTGCTCGCGCCAGTGGCTGTCTATGCTTTGCAGCAGCACCATGCGCATGAAGGGCGTGAACTGCCCGTTGCCCACCAGTTCGACCTTGGCCTTGAAGTGTGCGTCGGCGGCCGCGACCACCTGGTCGACGATGTCTTCGTCGGTGATCGACTCGCTGGCCGTGACCATGGCCTGGAGCGCCACGTCGAATTGCCACTCGTCGCGCAGCGCGCGCTCCAGCCCTTCCAGGTCCCACTGCTCTTCCAGCGTGCCTTCGGGCACATGGGCTCGCACGACCTCGGTCATCGCGCTCTTGCGCAGGTTGCCGATCTGCGCGTCGAGGTTGTCGGCCTCCAGGATCTCGTTGCGCTGCTGGTAGATGACCTTGCGCTGGTCGTTGGCGACGTCGTCGTACTCGAGCAGCTGCTTGCGGATGTCGAAGTTGCGCGCCTCGACCTTGCGCTGCGCGCTCTCGATGCTGCGGTTGACGATGCCGGCCTCGATGGCCTCGCCCTCGGGCATCTTCAGGCGGTCCATGATGGCGCGCACGCGGTCGCCGGCGAAGATGCGCATCAGCGAGTCGTCCAGCGACAGGTAGAAGCGCGAGGCCCCCGGGTCACCCTGGCGGCCCGAACGGCCGCGCAGCTGGTTGTCGATGCGGCGGCTCTCGTGGCGCTCGGTGGCCACGATGCGCAGGCCGCCGGCGGCCTTGACCTGCTCGTGCAGTGCCTGCCACTCGTCCTTGAGTTGCTGCGCACGCTGCTGGCGCTCGGCGTCGGTCAGGGCCGCGTCGGCCTGCAGCATCTGCACCTGCTTCTCGACGTTGCCGCCGAGCACGATGTCGGTGCCGCGGCCCGCCATGTTGGTGGCGATGGTGATGACGCCCGGCCGGCCGGCCTGGGCCACGATCTCGGCTTCCTTGGCGTGCTGCTTGGCGTTGAGCACCTGGTGCGGCAGCTTGGCCTTCTTCAGCATCTCGCTGATGAGCTCGCTGTTCTCGATGCTGGTGGTGCCCACCAGCACCGGCTGGCCGCGCTCGTGGCAGTCGCGGATGTCCTTGACGACGGCGTCGTACTTCTCCTTGGCCGTCTTGTAGATGAGGTCGTTGTCATCCTTGCGGACGGTCGGCTTGTTGGGCGGGATGACGACCGTCTCCAGGCCGTAGATCTCCTGGAACTCGTAGGCCTCGGTGTCGGCCGTGCCGGTCATGCCCGAGAGCTTGCCGTACATGCGGAAGTAGTTCTGGAAGGTGACCGAGGCCAGCGTCTGGTTCTCGCTCTGGATCTGCACGCCCTCCTTGGCCTCGACGGCCTGGTGCAGGCCGTCGCTCCAGCGCCGGCCCGTCATCAGGCGGCCGGTGAACTCGTCGACGATGATGACTTCGCCGTTCTGCACCACGTAGTGCTGGTCGCGGTT
>PNKD01000057.1 GCA_013822265.1 Leptothrix sp. (in: b-proteobacteria) | reverse complement strand
GGATACCCAAAGTGGATACCCGGCCAAAGAAAAAGCCCCGTAAGTCGTTGACCTACGGGGCTTCTGAGGGTTCTGGTGGCGCTTCAGGGATTTGAACCCCGGACCTGCGGATTATGATTCCGTCGCTCTAACCAGCTGAGCTAAAGCGCCTGAGCCCGAGATTATAGCCGGGCTGGCACGTTGGCAAACAGGCGCCGCACCGATCCCCAAGATGTTCAGTCTCTTCAAGAAGAAGCCGTCGGCGCCCGCGCCCGCGGCAGCCCCGCCCGCACCGCCTGAGACGACTGGGCAGCAGCCCATCACGGCGACACCGGCCGCAGCCATCGTCGAGCCGACACCGGCGCCAGCAACTGCCCCCGCGAGCGCGAACTCGACCGCACCCGTCCCAGCCACTGCCGAGCCCGCCGAGGCCCGCAGCGGCTGGCTGGGCCGGCTCACGCAGGGTCTGCGCAAGACCGGCAGCGGTATCGCACAGGTCTTCACCGGCACGCGCATCGACGATGCGTTGTACGAGGAGCTCGAGTCGGCGCTGCTGCTGGCCGACACCGGCGTGTCCGCCACCGAACACCTGCTCGGTGCGCTCAAGCGCCGCGTCAAGGACAGCAAGGCCACCGAGCCCGCCGCCGTGCGTGCGCTGCTGGCGCAGGCGCTGACGGAACTGCTGCAACCGCTGGAGCGCACGCTCGACATCGGCCACGCCATGCCGACGGTGATCATGGTCACCGGCGTCAACGGCGCCGGCAAGACGACCAGTATCGGCAAGCTCACGCGCCACCTGGCCGAAGCCGACTGCAAGGTGCTTCTCGCCGCGGCCGATACCTTCCGCGCCGCGGCGCGCGAGCAGCTGGCGGTGTGGGCCGACCGCAACCGTGTCGAGATCGTCAGCCAGGAGGGTGGCGACCCCGCTGCGGTGAGCTTCGACGCCGTCACTGCCGGCCGGGCGCGCGGCTGCGACGTCGTCATCGCCGATACCGCAGGGCGCCTGCCGACGCAGGTGCACCTGATGGAAGAGCTGAAGAAGATCAAGCGCACGATCGCCAAGGCGCAGGCCGGCGCCCCGCACGAGGTGCTGCTGGTGGTCGACGGCAACACGGGGCAGAACGCGTTGGCCCAGGTCAAGGCCTTCGATGCGGCGCTGGGCCTGACCGGGCTCATCGTCACCAAGCTCGACGGCACGGCCAAGGGCGGCGTGCTGGCCGCCATCGCGCGCTGGGGTGCCGAGCAGGGGCGGGTGGTGCCCGTCTACTTCATCGGCATCGGCGAAAAGCTCGAAGACCTGCAGCCGTTCAGCGCCCGGGACTTCGTGCGCGCGCTGCTCGGCTGAGCAGCGCCGGGCGCGGCGGCCGCTCAGCGGCGCGCTTCGGCGATCTCGAGTTCTTCGAAGAAGGCCGACGGCACCGGCTCCATCGAGGCGTCGAAGTCGGCCTCGAGCGCCGCGCGGTCGCCTTCGGCCAGCATCTCGCTCATCTCGGCCACCGGAATCAGCGGCATGGGCCGTGACGTGGTGCCGCGTGCGGCCTGCGCCGCCGCCGCCGCCGCCGCGGCCGAGCCGCCGACGACGGCGGTCATGGCGTGCCGCACCTCGGCCGGCGTGGGCAGGTTGTCTTCGCGCCAGGTCAGCACGTGAACGCCCGCCTTGCGCAGCACGCGCGTCATGCGCTCGTGGCGGCGCCTGGCGCGGTCGCTTTCCTGGGGCGAGCGGATGTCGACCACGGCCAGCACGCGCGAGCCGGCGTCGCAGAACAGCAGGTCGGCGCTGAGCGAGCCGACGCGCTGCAGCCAGTCGACGTAGGAGTGGCGCGAAGGCACGCGGATGAAACGCGACAGCGGCACTTGGGCCAGCACGAGGAACCCGGGCATGGCCCTGCGCAGCAGGTCGTAGGCCTGGCGCTCGGTGATCGTCAGCACGCGGGCGGCCTCGGGGGGCCAGCCGGCGAGGGTGTCCAGCGCCTCGCGCGTGGCGCTGCGGCTGCTGCGCCGCTGGCGTCCACGCACTGCCAGCAGCGTGAGCAGCAGCAGGGCCATGGCGGGCAAGGCGAAGCTGGCGATCGGCGGCAGGAATTCCATGGGGGCTGAGTCTATCGGGGGCGAACCCGAAACATCGACCCCGCGGGGTGCCAGATCAACGCTCGCAGGCACAAGATCGGTATCAAGACGTGTCGCGACACGACGTCTCGGCGCCGGCCGGCCGCCAGCGGCAGGCGCTCAGCGCGGCATGCCCGGGAAGCCGCCGCCGCCCATGCGTTTCATCATCTTCATCAGGCCGCCGCCCTTCATCTTCTTCATCATGCCCTGCATCTGGTCGAACTGGTTCAGCAGCCGGTTGACCTCCTGCACCTGCACGCCGGCACCGGTGGCGATGCGTCGCTTGCGGCTGGCCTTGATGAGTTCGGGCTTGCGCCGCTCCAGCGCCGTCATCGAGCAGATGATGCCCTCCATGCGCTTGACGTCGCGCTCGGCCTTGTCCATGTCGGCGCCGGCGGCCTTGGCGGTGAGCTGGCTGGGCAGCTTGTCCATCAGGCTCGACAGGCCGCCCATCTTTTTCATCTGGCTGATCTGCGAGAGGAAGTCGTTGAGGTCGAAGCCGCCGCCCGACTTCATCTTGTCGGCGAACTTCTGCGCCGCCTCGACGTCGACGCCTTTCTGCACCTGCTCGACCAGTGCCACCACGTCGCCCATGCCGAGCACGCGGCCGGCGTGGCGCTCGGCGTCGAAGACCTCCAGGCCGTCGATCTTCTCGGACACGCCGGCGAACTTGATCGGTGCGCCGGTGACCTGGCGCACCGACAGCGCGGCGCCGCCGCGGCTGTCGCCGTCGAGCTTGGTGAGCACGACGCCGGTCAGCGGCAGCGCGTCCTTGAAGGCCTTGGCCGTGTTGACCGCGTCCTGGCCCTGCATGGCGTCGACGACGAAGAGCGTCTCGACCGGGTTCACGGCCGCGTGCAGCTCGCGGATCTCGGCCATCAGCGCCTCGTCGATGCCCAGGCGGCCGGCGGTGTCGAGCAGCAGCACGTCGAAGTAGTGGCGCTTCGCGTAGTCCAGTGCGGCCAGCGCGATGTCTCGCGGCTTCTGCGTCGGGTCGGACGGGAACCACTCGGCGCCGGCCTGCGCCGTCACTGTCTTGAGCTGTTCGATGGCGGCGGGGCGGTAGACGTCGGCCGAGACCGTGAGCACCTTCTTCTTGCGCGTGGTGATCAGGTGCCTGGCCAGCTTGGCCGTGGTCGTGGTCTTGCCCGCACCCTGCAGGCCGGCCATCAGGATCACCGCCGGCGGCTGCGTGGCCAGGTTGAGGTCGGCCACGCCCTGTCCCATCGTGGCGGCGAGTTCCTTGTGCACGATGCCCACCAGCGCCTGGCCGGGGTTCAGCGAGCCCGCGACCTCGGCGCCCAGCGCCTTGTCCTTGACGCGGGCGATGAAGTCGCGCACCACCGGCAGCGCCACGTCGGCCTCGAGCAGCGCCATGCGCACCTCGCGCAGCATGTCCTGCACGTTGCTTTCGGTGATGCGCGCCTGGCCACGCATGGTCTTGACCAGCTTGGACAGACGGTCGGAGAGGGTCGATGCCATGGCTTGTTCGGGCCGCCCGTGAAAGGGCGCGCGGTCATTACACTGTCGTGATGATTCTATCGACCGCGTCTCCTGCGCTTGCCCCTGTGGGCGGAGTGCTGCTGGTCGCCGTGGCCGTGCTGCTGTATCTGCTGGCGGCACTGCCGTTGTCGGCACTGCGCCGTTTTTCGGCGGCCGCGCTGCTGGGGGGCTGGGCGCTGCACGGCGTGCTGCTGCTCATCGACATCGCGGGCCTGGGCCTGCCGGCGCCCGGCGCGCGCCTGGGGTTCGCGCCGGTGTTGTCGATCACCGTCTGGCTCGTGATTGCCGTTTACGCGGTGGAGAGCCGCTTCGTGCCGCTGCTGGCGGTGCGCCGCGGGCTGGCCGTCGCCGGCATGCTGGCGGTGGCCGTGATGGCGCTGTTCCCGGGTGAGCTTCGTCCCATCACGTCGCCGCTGGCGCCGCTGCACTTCGTGCTGGGTGTCGGCGCCTACGGGCTGTTTGGCGCCGCGGTGCTGCACGCCCTGCTGCTCGACGCCGCCGAGCGCCGCCTGCGCGCCGGTGGCCCGGCCGGCCGCCTGCAGGCGCTGGGCCCCAGCGCGCTGGGCATGCCGCTGCTCCAACTTGAGCGCGTGACCTTCCACTTCGTCGAGGCCGGGTTCGCCGTGCTCACGGCCACGCTGGTGCTGGGCGTGATGAACACCGTGCATTGGCGCTGGACCGATCACAAGGCGGTGTTCTCTATCCTGGCCTGGGGCGTGTTTGCGGCGCTGCTGGTGGGCCGTCGCCTGCGCGGCTGGCGCGGCAAGCGCGCCACGCGCTGGCTCTATGCGGGTGCCGTGCTGCTGCTGCTGGCCTATGTCGGTTCGCGCTTCGTGCTCGAAGTGCTGCTCGCCAGGCCGGCGTCATGACGAGCGGCCACGCACCATGAAGTTCCTGCTCCTGCTGGCCGTCATCGGCGTCGCGATCTGGATGTTCAAGGCGCGCCACCGCGTGCCGGGGCCGAAAAAGCCGCCTCCGGCCCAGCGCCCCGAGGGCAAGGCCGCGGCGCCGACGCCGATGCTGGTGTGTGCGCACTGCGGCGTGCATCTGCCCAAGACCGACGCCGTGTTCGACCCCGCCGGCCGCGCCTTCTGCAGCGCCGCCCATCTGCAGGCCGGCGCACGCTGAACGACGCGGCCGTGGACGCGACCGAGGCCGATCGCCGCAGCGGCGAGCGCCGCAGCAGCGACCGCCGCGGCACGGGCAAGCGCCGTCGCGACGACCCGCTCTTCGACGGCTTCGGCGCCACCGACTCGGCCGGCCTCGGCGACTCCTTCTTCGACCCGGGCTGGCTCGCCTCGGGTGAGGCGCCGTCCGACAGCCGCTTCCTACAGCGCCAAGCGCGCCGTATCGAACGCGCGCAAGACAGTGCGCTGGCGCGTGTCTACCGCACCTATGCCGCGGCGCGCGCCGTCATCGGCATCGGCCTGGTCGGCGCCCAGGGCATCGGCAGCTTGCTGGGCACGCGCGGCGCCGAGTGGCTGAGTTTGGTCTCCGTGCTCTACGGCGTGCAGGCCATCAGCCTGTGGCTGCTGCCGCGTTTCAGGCCGCTGGCCGCGCCCCAGTCGCAGGCCGGCAAGCGCCGCCGGCAGTGGGCGGCCACCATCGGCGTCGACCTCCTAGCCTTCTCCCTTCTGCACCTGCTCGAGGTGGGCACTTCGCTGAACTACGCCGCGTTGCTGGTGCTGCCGGTGCTGATGGCGGGTGTGCTGACTTCGCGCCTGCTGGCGCTGGGCACCGCGGCCGGCGTGGCGCTGCTGCTGCTGCTGGCCGCATGGCGCGCCGGCCTGGGCAGCGACAACGCTACGGCGCTGATGCTGCAGTCCGGGTTGGCGGGCCTGGGGATGTTCATGATCACGCTGGTGTCAGGCGAACTGGCCGGGCGCCTGGCGCGAGAGCAGCTGGCCGCGCGCGGCAGCCTGGAACTGGCGCGCCAGCAGGCGCAGCTGAACCGCCTGGTCATCGAGGAGATGGCCGATGGCGTGCTGGTCATCGACCGCCGGCTGCGTGTGCGCGCCGCCAACCCGGCGGCTCGTGCGCTGCTCGTCGACCAGGGGTTGACCCCGCCGGCGCCTTTCGTGCTGCACCAGGTGCCCGCCTGGGCCGAACTGCTGCGAGCGGTGGAACTCGCGCTGGCCGAAGGCGTGTGGCCCGACGCCGGGCGCGACGTCATGCTCGGTTTCGGCGCCGGCCACACGCGCACGCTGCGCCTGCGTGTGCGCTTCATGCGCGGGCGCGGGCTCGAGCTCGCAGGGCAGGCGGCAGACGACCTGGCACTCGAGCCCTTCGCCGTGCTGCTGCTGGAAGACCTGCGCACGCTGCAGGCGCGCATACGGCAGGAGAAGCTCGCTGCCATGGGACGCGTGTCGGCCGGCATCGCGCACGAGATCCGCAACCCGCTGGCGGCCATCGCGCAGGCCAATGCGCTGCTGCTCGAAGACCCGCTGGCCCCCGATCAGCAGCGCCTGGCGCAGATGGTGGCCGACAACGTCGAGCGGCTGAAGCGCCTGGTCGACGACGTGATGGAGGTCGCCCCCGGTGCGGCGCCGCCGCAGCGGCCCATCGACATCGCCGCCATCGTGGCGGCAGCGGCCACCGACTGGGCGCGCACGGCGGGGTTGCGGCTGGGCCCCGACAGCCGCCTGCGCGCCGAACTGCCGGCATCGCCGCTGGGCGCTGTGTTCGACCCGGAGCACCTTCGCCGCGTGCTCGTCAACCTGCTCGACAACGCCCATCGCCATGCCCCGCCCGGCGCCGGCGCCATCTCTCTCCGCCTGGTCGGGCGCGACGACGGCCGCGTGCAGCTGTCGGTGCTGAGCGACGGCCCGCCCATCGCGCCCGAGATCGAGCGCCACCTCTTCGAACCCTTCTTCAGCACGCGCAGCCGGGGATCGGGGCTGGGCTTGTATATTTGCCGCGAACTGTGTGAGCGCTACGGCGCCAGCATCGACTACAGGCCACGGCCCAAGGCCGAACGCTGGCGCAATGAGTTCGTCGTGAGCATGCGGCGGGCTTCGTTGACAGACACCGCCCACACCCTGCCCCTGGAGCCGGTGTGACCGCATCAGCACCCAAGCGAGACTTCACTTGAGCTCCGCCGCAACTTCTGCCACCGGCCTGCGGCTGCTCGTCGTCGACGACGAGCCCGACCTGCGAACCCTCTACGAACTGACGCTGCTGCGCGAGGGCTACGACGTCGAGAGCGCGGGTTCGGTCGAGGAGGGTTGGGCGCGCCTGTGTGAACGTGGCCCCGGGGGCTTCCAGCTCGTCATCACCGACATGCGGCTGCCCGACGGCAGCGGCATGGACCTGCTGCAGCGCCTGCAGGCTGCCGGCCGTCAGGAGAAGGCGGTTGTGATCACCGCCTACGGCTCGCCCGAAAACGCCGTCGAGGCGCTCAAGGCCGGCGCCTACGACTACCTCACCAAGCCGGTGGACCTGCGCCAGTTTCGCGCCGTCGTCGCCTCGGCGCTGGGGCGGACCGCGGCGCCGGCGGTGGTGCCGCAATCCGGTGGCCCCGCATCGGCATCGGTCTGGCCTTCGCAAGCCGGCCACCCCGCGCTGGGGCGGTTGATCGGCAGCTCGGCCGCGATGCAGCAGGTGTGCTCGCTGGTCGAGCGCGTGGCGCGCAGCATGGCGCCCGTGCTGGTGACCGGCGAGTCGGGCACCGGCAAGGAGTTGGTGGCACGCGCCATCCACGAAGTCTCGCCACGCGGCGCGCAGCCCTTCGTGGCCGTGAACTGCGGCGCCATCCCCGAGCAACTGCTCGAGGCCGAGTTCTTCGGCTACCGCAAGGGCGCCTTCACGGGGGCGCACGAAGACCGCGAAGGCTTCTTCCAGGCGGCGCAAGGCGGCACGCTGTTCCTCGACGAGATCGGCGACCTGCCGATGCCGATGCAGAGCAAGCTGCTGCGCGTGATCCAGGAGCGCGCCGTGCGCCCCATCGGGGCGGTGGCCGAGGCACCCGTCAACGTGCGCATCCTCAGTGCCACGCACAAGGATCTGGGTGCCGAAGTGCTGGCCGGCCGCTTCCGCCAGGATCTGTTCTACCGGCTCAACGTCATCCGCATCCACGTGCCGCCGCTGCGCGAGCGCATCGACGACCTGCCCGCGCTGTGCGCACACACGCTGCAACGCATCTCTGTCGACGCGGGCGTGACGCCGGTGCCGACGCTGGACGCCGCGGCGCTGCAGCACCTGGCCCACTACGGCTTTCCGGGCAACGTCCGCGAACTCGAGAACCTGCTGCACCGTGCACTCGCGCTGGCCGGCACACAGGTGATACGGCAGGCTGACTTGAGCCTGCCGGACGAGCCCGACGACAGCGGCGGTGCGGCGGCCGAGGCCATGTCGGCCGTGTCGGCCGCCGGCGCCGGCGCCGCCGCGCCTGGCCCGGCGGCGCCGGCCCTGCCCGCCGACTTGGAGTCCTATCTGGACAGCGTCGAGCGCGAGATCCTCGAGCGGGCGCTCGAGCGGCACCGCTACAACCGCACGGCCGCGGGTGCCAGCCTGGGGCTCTCGTTGAGGCAGATGCGCTATCGCATGTCCCGGCTGGGCGTGGGCGTCAACGAAGCGGACGCCGACTAGGGGCGGTGCGGCGCCCATCCGGCTCGAACCCGGACGGCTGGAGAATGGCGCCTTCGCGGTCCTGCAGCACGGCGCGCACTGCGGCTTGTTACGCGTGTTGTCGCGGCGCGACCCACTGCCGAGTCGTGTCAGCCAGGCGCGTGTGGCCGCGGGTCTCAGGCGCGGCGAACTCGGGTGGACGGGCCCCGCGCGTGAGCGCGCGGCCTTGGTGCCGCGTCAGCCGGTGATCGACGCCGGCACGGCCTGAAACGGCGCGCCATCGCGGCCGGTTTCGTGCCATCAGCGGCTCTTGGCGCGGCCTTGCCGTGCCGCTGCACCGCGCGCCGCGCCGCGCGGCGTGGTGAGTGCGCCTACCGCTGCCGGCCTGGCCCGAGGCGGGCCCATAAAGGCCCTGGGGCGCAATGCGGGAAGCCCCCGAGGGAACACTAGCCGTAGTGGCTTGTGAGGGGCCAGCACCCCATATATAGTGCCCAACAGTGATAATCTCGTGAAACCAAAAGCGCCACCGGCTCGCTGTATCCAGCCCGCCAGGGGCCGTCGGCGGCCCTTTACCAGATCGCGGCAGTTGCTGCGCCCCGTGTCAGGGCCAGGCACCTCGCAGGTGCCGCCACCTCACCCACAGTTCAGAGCACGGCCCCGAGGCGCAGCGCATGCGTCGGCCGCGCCTTCCACAGATCGAATCAACAAGAGGGGATTGAATGCAAGCTGCACCGAACACCACCAGCGCGCCCGCTGCCACCAACCGGCCCGCAGGCTCCGTGGCCCAAGCCGCGGCCGTTGCTGCCGCTTACGCCGGCTACCAGATCATCCGCCGCAACGGCGCCGTGGTGTCGTTCGAGCCGAACAAGATCGCCGTGGCCCTGATGAAGGCTTTCCTGGCCGTGCACGGCACGCAGGGCGCGGCCTCGGCCAGCGTGCGCGAGACCGTCGAAGGCCTGACCGACGGCGTGGTGCGTGCGCTGCTGCGCTCGCGCCCGGGCGGCGGCACCTTCCACATCGAGGACGTGCAGGACCACGTCGAACTCGCGCTGATGCGCAGCGGCCACCACGAGGTGGCGCGGGCCTACGTGTTGTACCGCGAGCGCCGTGCCCAAGAGCGCGCTCGCCAGGTGGCCCCGGCGGCCGCCAAGGCGCCCGAACTCTTCGTCACCGAAGCCGGCCAGCGCGTGCCGCTGGACATGCCGGCGCTGCGTGAACTGGTGGAAGCCGCCTGCGCCAACCTGGGCGCCGACGTCAAGGCCGAACCCATCATGGCCGAGACACGCCGCAACCTCTACGACGGCGTGCCGCTGGACGAGGTGTTCAAGGCCGCCATCATGGCCGCGCGCACGTTGATCGAGAAAGAGCCGTCCTACACACGGGCCACGGCCCGCCTGCTGCTGCACACCATCCGCCGCGAGATCCTGGGCGAGAACGTCACCCAGGCGCAGATGGCCGAACGTTATGCCGAGTACTTCCCGCAGTTCATCAAGAAGGGCGTGCAGGCCGAACTGCTGGACGACAAGCTGATGCAGTTCGACCTCGCCAAGCTCGGCGCCGCGCTCGACGCATCGCGCGACCTGCAGTTCGACTACCTCGGCCTGCAGACGTTGTACGACCGCTACTTCCTGCACATCGACGAAGTGCGCATCGAGATGCCGCAGGCCTTCTTCATGCGCGTGGCCATGGGCCTGGCGCTGAACGAGATCGACCGCGAGGCGCGCGCCGTCGAGTTCTACAACGTGCTGTCGCGCTTCGACTTCATGAGCAGCACGCCGACGCTGTTCAACAGCGGCACGCGGCGTTCGCAGCTGTCCAGCTGCTACCTCACCACCGTGGCCGACGACCTCGACGGCATCTACGAGGCGTTGAAGGAAAACGCGCTGCTGAGCAAGTTCGCCGGCGGCCTGGGCAACGACTGGACGCGTGTGCGCGCGCTGGGTTCGTACATCAAGGGCACCAACGGCAAGAGCCAGGGCGTCGTGCCCTTTCTCAAGGTCGTCAACGACACCGCGGTGGCCGTCAACCAGGGCGGCAAGCGCAAGGGCGCGGTGTGCGCCTACCTCGAGACCTGGCACCTCGACCTCGAAGAGTTCCTCGAGCTGCGCAAGAACACCGGCGACGACCGCCGCCGCACGCACGACATGAACACGGCGAACTGGATCCCCGACCTGTTCATGCGCCGCGTCGTCGAAGGCGGCGACTGGACACTGTTCAGCCCCAGCACCTGCCCCGACCTGCACGACAAGTTCGGCCGTGACTTCGAAGAGGCCTACGCGGCCTACGAGGCCAAGGTCGACCGCGGCGAGATCAAGCTCTTCAAGCGCATGCCGGCCAAGGACCTGTGGCGCAAGATGCTGTCGATGCTGTTCGAGACCGGGCATCCCTGGATCACGTTCAAGGACGCCTGCAACGTGCGCAGCCCGCAGAACCACGTGGGCGTGGTGCACAGCTCCAACCTGTGCACCGAGATCACGCTGAACACCTCGGACACCGAGATCGCGGTGTGCAACCTGGGCAGCATCAACCTGGCTGCGCACCTGAAGGACGGCGCCAACGGCAAGGAGCTCGACCACGACAAGCTCAAGCGCACGGCGTCGACGGCGATGCGCATGCTCGACAACGTCATCGACATCAACTACTACGCGGTGAAGAAGGCGCGCGACAGCAACCTGCGCCATCGCCCGGTGGGCCTGGGCATCATGGGCTTCCAGGATTGCCTGTACACGCTGCGCATCCCCTACGCCAGCCAGGAGGCCGTCGAGTTCGCCGATCGCAGCATGGAGGCCGTGTGTTACCACGCCTATTCGGCCAGCGCCGACCTGGCCGCCGAGCGCGGCCGCTACAGCAGCTACCGCGGCAGCCTGTGGGACCGCGGCATCCTGCCGCAGGACAGCCTGGAACTGCTGCGTGAAGCGCGCGGCGGCCACCTCGAAGTCGACATGAGCAGCACGCTGGACTGGCCCGCGCTGCGGGCCCGCATCGCTGAGCACGGCATGCGCAACAGCAACTGCGTGGCCATCGCGCCCACGGCCACCATCAGCAACATCATCGGCGTCGACGCGTCGATCGAGCCGAGCTTCGGCAACCTGTCGGTGAAGAGCAACCTGTCGGGCGAGTTCACGGTCATCAACGAGTACCTCGTGCACGACCTCAAGCGCCTGGGCCTGTGGGACGACGTGATGGTCATGGACCTCAAGCACTTCGACGGTTCGCTGCGCCCCATCGACCGTGTGCCCGAGGATCTCAAGCGCCTGTACGCCACGGCCTTCGAGGTCGATGCGACCTGGCTGGTGGAAGCCGGCTCGCGGCGGCAGAAGTGGATAGACCAGGCGCAGTCGCTCAACATCTACATGGCCGGCGCCTCGGGGCGCAAGCTCGACGAGACCTACAAGCTGGCCTGGCTGCGTGGCCTGAAGACGACCTACTACCTGCGTACCACCAGCGCCACCTACAGCGAGAAGTCGACGGTATCGGCGGGCAAGCTCAACGCGGTCTCGACCGGTGAGTCGTCGGGGGTCGCGCAGGCCGCAGCGCCGGCGGCCGAGCCCGGCAGCGACATCAAGTTCTGTTCCATCGACAACCCCGACTGCGAGGCCTGTCAGTGAACTTTTCCGGCGCGCGCCACGGGCATTGAATGCAGCGTTTCGATGTGAGCCGCGAGGCCTCGTCGATGCGCTGCTGCAACAACGACTCGGGTGCGATGTCAACCAATGCTTGGTGTTGTTGCACAACACTCCGATAATTCGCACCGTTCAGGAAGTCCATACACATGCTGGTCTGGGAAGACGAAGTCCAAAGCACTCCGAATCAAGCGCATCGAGCGCACAGCGATGCATTGCTGCTGCCGCCCGTCGATGCTGCGCCCCTGATGCCTTCGGCCCGTGTCGAGGTCGCGGTGCCTGCGACACGTGCAGCCGCACCGTCGAAGCCGGTTGCGGGCGCGAAGACCGAAGCCAAGCCGGCGACGAGCCAGCGCCGCGTCAACGCCGCCGACAAGCGCATCATCAACGGCAGCACCGACGTCAATCAGCTGGTGCCCTTCAAGTACAAGTGGGCGTGGGAAAAGTACCTCGCCACCTGTGCCAACCACTGGATGCCGAACGAGGTCAACATGTCGCGCGACATCGCGACCTGGAAGGATCCGAACGGCCTGACCGAAGACGAGCGCCGCATCGTCAAGCGCAACCTCGGCTTCTTCGTCACGGCCGATTCGCTGGCCGCGAACAACATCGTGCTCGGCACCTACCGCCACATCACGGCGCCCGAGTGTCGGCAGTTCCTGCTGCGCCAGGCCTTCGAAGAGGCCATCCACACCCACGCCTACCAGTACATCGTCGAGAGCCTGGGGCTGGACGAGAGCGAGATCTTCAACGCGTACCACGAGGTCGACTCGATCCGCGAGAAAGACGAGTTCCTGATCCCGTTCATCGACGTGATCATGGACCCGCACTTCCACACCGGCACGCCCGAGGCCGACCAGACGCTGCTCAAGAGCATGATCGTCTTTGCCTGCCTGATGGAAGGCCTGTTCTTCTACGTCGGCTTCACGCAGATTCTGGCGCTGGGGCGGCAGAACAAGATGACGGGCGCGGCCGAGCAGTACCAGTACATCCTGCGCGACGAGTCGATGCACTGCAACTTCGGCATCGACGTCATCAACCAGATCAAGCTCGAGAACCCGCACCTGTGGACAGCGGCCTTCAAGGCCGAGATCAAGGCGCTGTTCGAGAAGGCCGTCGAACTGGAGTACCGCTACGCCGAAGACACCATGCCGCGCGGCGTGCTGGGCATGAACGCGAGCATGTTCAAGGGCTACCTGCGCTACATCGCGAACCGCCGCGCGACGCAGATCGGCCTGGAGGCGTTGTTCCCGAACGAAGAGAACCCCTTCCCCTGGATGAGCGAGATGATCGACCTGAAGAAGGAACGCAACTTCTTCGAGACCCGCGTCATCGATTACCAGACCGGCGGCGCGCTGGCGTGGGACTGACGTCTTGCGCAAGGCACGCCGCATTGCACAGCGAAGCCCATGCCTTGGCGGGCAAGGGCAGCGGCTGTGAACAAGAGATCAAGAATTGCGAGCCAAGGCAGGCACTCGACCAGCATGAAAGCCGAGCTCGTGTCCCCGTTCACCGCACTGGGGCGACCGCTGGGGGTGCAAACCCACCAGCAGACCACCGGGCGGTGGATCTCCGAGCTGCGCGCGGCAGCCCGGAGCCTTTTGTAACTTGATCAAGGAGATCGTTATGGCAACTGCGACAAAGAAGGCCGCTCCGGCGAAAAAGGCCGCTGTGAAGAAGGCTGCGCCCGCAAAGAAGGCTGCACCTGCGAAGAAGGCCGCGAAGAAGGCTGCACCTGCCAAGAAGGCCGCTCCGGCGAAGAAGGCGGCAGCCAAGAAGGCGGCGCCGGCCAAGAAGGCAGCCCCGGCCAAGAAGGCGGCTGCGAAGAAGGCGGCCCCGGCGAAGAAGGCGGCACCGGCAAAGAAGGCGGCTGGGAAGAAGGCGGCGCCTGCTACCAAGGCGGCACCCGCCAAGAAGGCTGCTCCTGCTAAGAAGGCCGCTGCAGCGAAGAAGCCAGCTGCGAAGAAGCCTGCAGCGAAGAAGGCAGCAAAGAAGGCGGCACCCGCCGCGCCTGCTGCCCCTGCCGCGCCTGCGCCTGCAAAGACAGCACTCAATCCTGCTGCTGCTTGGCCTTTCCCGACGGGCAACAAGCCTTGATGTGTCAATGATTGGTAGCCGCTAGCGCGGCTACAAGTTATTGACTGCTTGAGACCCGGCAATGCTGGGTCTTTTTCATTGACGGTCTCGACGAACTGCCCGCCAGTCCTAGGGTCCATCCTTCGATGGAAAGGAGCGAACGATGAGCCAGCTTCTCTCACGACTCAAGGGCGAATTGGATCGCTCTATTGACAGCGTAGAGCGTGCAGAAATCTCCGCGCGAATGGCGGGGTACTTCGCACGCATCGGTCGGTTCCAGGAGGCTAAGCAGGTCGTTGCATCCATCCGAGAGCAGTTCGGTCAGGGGCAGAGTGGGAGAGTTACCGTTTGGCTAATGCTCGCCGAAAGTCTCATCCAGCACTATGAAGACTTAAGCGCATCCGCGCTGGATCGTATTCGACGTGCGCAACTCTTGGGCTTAGCCATGGGCTACTCTACGATTGTCGCTCTTGCGTCCGCTTGGAAAGCCCACATTGAATTTGAACGATCTGACTTCGAGGCGATGCTGATCTCTATTGAATTGGCTTTGGCGCACGTGGGGCCATTTGAACATGATGCTAGAACGCGCATTGCAATTGTTCTTGCAAACGCGTTTATGGTTTCTGGCAATCGACAGCAGGGACGTTATTGGTTCAAGTATGGGCACAATCAAGCAATCCAAAACGGCGATCAGGCGAGCGTGGACGCGCTGCTATACAACCACGCCGCATTCCTTCTTGCGCGAGTTCGGGTAATGAATTGTCGACAGCCCATTCCGCTGAACGAATTGAGCAACATCCGAATGGAAGTCAATTCAGCAAAGAATCTACAAAACCTTGTCGGAGTTGCAGCGTTAGAGGGCCATATTCGGCTTCTCGAGGCGCGACTTGAGCTGCTTGAGTCAAAGTTTGAGTCCGCCATATTGAGCCTTCAAGCAGTGCGATTTTCCGCACCGTTCGCGCCTCACAATTTTGACCAGACGTTCGTCGAATTGGAAATCTGCTTCGCGCAGATGATGCTGGGCAGGACTGATGAGGCGCTAAGGCATCTCCCCGTTTCGACTGTTGATCGCCTGAACGGACTTGACATTGATGAGCGCGTTGTTGCCGCATGGATGCTGGCGAAAATGGCATCGATGGATGAACGTATTGGTTCAGCAGAGACTCTATGGACCACTTTCGATCTGCTTTGGAATGAATACAGCAAAGACTGTTCAACATTGAGCTCCAGTCTGAGTAAATTCCACTCCGACAGGATATTCCACTAGTGAGCCGAGAGCATCCGAAGCGCTGATCATTGGGGCTTGGTCATCTGAAGTCTTCACTGCCGAAAAAATGAGTATCGCCATCACCATGGGCTCCTCCAGCGACTGGGACACCCTCCAGCACGCCGCCGCCGTCCTCGACGAGTTCGGCGTGGTTTACGAGAAGCACGTGCTGTCCGCGCATCGCATGCCAGACGACATGTTTGCCTTTGCCGAGTCGGCGGCAACACGTGGGCTGAAGGCGATCATTGCCGGGGCCGGTGGGGCGGCGCACCTGCCCGGCATGCTCGCGGCCAAGACGGTGGTGCCGGTGCTCGGCGTGCCTGTGGCCAGCAAGCACCTTCAGGGCCTGGACTCGCTGTACTCCATCGTCCAGATGCCCAAGGGCGTGCCCGTGGCCACCTTCGCGATCGGGCCTGCAGGGGCGGCCAATGCCGCGCTGTTTGCGGTGGCCATGCTGGCCAACGAGGACGCCGCCTTGCGCCAGCGGCTGGTCGACTTCCGCACGCGGCAGACGGCGGCAGCCCGCGCGATGTCGCAGCAGCTGAAATGATCGAGGCATCGATCCCCGTGGCCACCGACGCCATCAGCCCCCGCCGTGATGCCCCGCTCACACCCGGTGCCACCCAGCTCGGCGTTCTCGGCGGCGGCCAGCTCGGGCGCATGTTCGTTCATGCGGCGCAAGTGCACGGCTTCCGCGTCGCCGTGCTCGAGCCCGACGCCGCCAGCCCTGCCGGCGCCGCCGCCGACACGCATCTCTGCGCCGCCTATGCGGACGCTTGCGCACTCGCCGCGCTGGCGGCGCAGTGCGCCGCCGTGACCACCGAATTCGAGAACGTGCCGGCCGGGTCGCTGCGTACGCTGGCCGCGCGGCTGCCGGTTTCGCCGCCGGCCGACGCCGTCGAGATCTGCCAGCACCGTGCGCGCGAGAAGACCGCCTTCGCCGCTGCCGGTGTGCCCTGTGCGCCGCATGCCTTGATCGCCAGCGCCGACGATGCCGCCGCGCCGGCGTTGGCGGCCCTGCTGCCGGGCATCCTCAAGACCGCCACCCTCGGCTACGACGGCAAAGGCCAGGCCAACGTCGCCAGCCCGGCCGACGTGGCGCCAGCCTGGGCCGCGATGGGCGGCGTGCCGTGTGTGCTCGAACAGCGGCTGCCGCTGCGCCTGGAGATCAGCGTCATCGTGGCGCGGGGCCGCGACGGTCAGGTCGTGCACCTGCCGGTGCAGCAGAACCTGCACCGCCAGGGCATCCTGGCCGTGACGCAAGTGCCGGCACCCGATGTGCCCGCAGGCACCGCGGCCGAGGCCGTCGCGCTGGCCCAGCGCCTGGTGCGGGCCCTCGACTACGTGGGCGTGCTGTGCGTCGAGTTCTTCGTGCTCACGGATGGCCGCCTGGTGGCCAACGAGATGGCGCCGCGCCCGCACAACTCGGGGCACTACAGCATCGACGCCTGCGACGTCTCGCAGTTCGACCTGCAGGTGCGCACGCTGGCCGGCCTGCCGCTGGTGGCGCCGCGCCTGCACTCGCCCGCGGTGATGCTCAACCTGCTGGGCGACCTGTGGTTCGAGGCCGGCGACGTGGCTGCCGCCGCACCGCGCACACCCGACTGGCCGGGCGTGATGTCCCTGCCCGGCGTGCGCCTGCACCTGTATGGCAAGGCCGAGGCACGGCGCGGCCGCAAGATGGGCCACCTGACGGTGACCGCCGCCGACGCCGCCACGGCGCGCGCCGTGGCGCTGCAGGCCGCGGCGCGTCTCGGCCTGCCGGCCTTCTGAGGCGGCTGCGATGCCTGTGCTGTCGGGCCGCGACCCCGCGGCCGTGCGCGCCGCGGCGCGCCAGCTGGCCGAAGGTGAACTCGTGGCCTTTGCCACCGAGACCGTCTACGGCCTGGGCGCGCGCGCCGACGACGACGCGGCCGTGGCCCGCATCTATGCCGCCAAGGGCCGGCCAGCCGGGCACCCGCTGATCGTTCACGTGGCCGACATCGCCGCGGCACGCTGGTTTGCGACCGACCTGAACGACGTCGCGCAGCGCCTGGTGGCCGCCTTCTGGCCCGGCCCGCTGACGCTGATCGTGCCGCGCGCAGCCGGCCGTGCCGCGGCGGCGGCGGGCGGCCAGGACAGCATCGGCCTGCGCATGCCCGCCCATCCGGTGGCGCTGGCGCTGCTGCGCGAGGCTGCCGTGCTCGGCGTGGCCGGCGTGGCCGCACCCAGCGCCAACCGCTTCGGGCGCGTCAGCCCGACCACCGCGGCCCACGTGGCGCACGAGTTCGGGCCCGCGCTGATGGTGCTGGACGGCGGCGCCTGCGGCATCGGCATCGAGTCGGCCATCGTCGACTGCACGCGCGCGCGGCCGGCGCTGTTGCGGCCGGGGCAACTGGGCCGCCGGCAGATCGAAGCGGCGCTGGGCACGGCATTGGCCGCGCCGGACGCCACCTCGCCACGCGCCTCGGGCACGCTGGCCTCGCATTACGCGCCCTCGGCGCCGGTGCGTCTCTTCGACGGCGCCGCGCCGCCGCCGGGCGCCGCCGGGGCCGGCGGGGTGGTCGGGGTATATTCCCGCCTCAGCCCCGCGGAGGGTGCGGCCTGGATGCACCGGGCCATGCCCGCCGAGGCGGCGAAGGTGGCGCACGAACTGTTCGCTGTGCTGCGCGATTTCGACGCCGCCGGCGTGTCGGCCATCTGGGTGCAAAGGCCGCCACCCGACCCCGCCTGGGATGGTGTGCGAGACCGCTTGCAGCGCGCCGCCGCCTGACCCCACCGTTGCATCGTGGGCCCCCCGAATTCGGAGCAAAGATGATCTTCAGCAGCAAGGCCGCCACGCAGCGGCCCGCCCTTGCCAACGCCCGGAAGGCCCGCCGCTGGGCTGCACTGGCGCTGGCAGCCGCCCTGGGCCTGTCGGCCTGCGGCGGCGGCACGACGCAGTACGACCCGTTCATCCCGGGGCGCCTGCTGGTGTTCGGCGACGACTACAGCGCGCTGACCGCCAACGGCCGCAACTACAGCGTCAACGGCGTCACCACCGACGGCAACATCGATTGCACGTCGAGCCCGATCTGGGTGCAGTCTCTGGCCCGCATCTACGGCTTCACGTTTGCCGAGTGCAACACGACCTCGGAGCCCGTGCCCAAGGCGCGCATGCTGGCCTTTGCCGGCGCCAAGGTGGCCGACGTCACGGCGCAAGTGGAAGCGCAGGTGGCCGCCGGCGGCTTCCGCGACAAGGACCTCGCCACCGTGCTGGCCGGTGCCAACGACATCCTCGAGCTCTATGGCCAGTACCCGTCGCTGGCCGAAGCCACGCTCATCGCCGAGGCGCAGGCCCGCGGCCGGGTTCTGGCCCGTGTCGTCAACCGCCTGGTCGGCCTGGGCGTGAAGGTCGTCGTTTCCGACCTGCCCGATCTCGGCCTGACGCCCTTCGCGCTGAGCGAACGTGCGTTGGGCGGCAGCTTCGACCGCGCCGCGCTGCTGTCGCGGCTGACCTCGGCGTTCAACGAGCAGCTCGGCGTCAGCGTGGTGCTCGACGGCCGCTTCGTCGGGCTGATGCAGGCCCAGCTGCGCTTCCAGGCGCTGGCGCGTTTTCCGCCCAGTTTCGGCCTCTCCAACATCACCACCGCCGTGTGCACGGTGCCGTTGCCCAACTGCACCACGGCCACGCTGCTGCCCGAGGCGCAGGCGGCCGCCTACCTGTGGGCCGACGAGACCCGGCTGGCCACCGGCGGGCAGGCGCAGCTGGCCTCGCTGGCGATCGACCGCGCGCAGCGCAACCCGTTCTGACGGCAAGGCGCGGTCAGCGGCCGCGCCGTCGTTCGACGAGCAGCTTGACGACGAGGATCGTCGACGCCAGCACCAGCGTCACGGCATTGGCCAGCACGATGGGCCACTGCCGCAGCGCCAGCCCGTAGGCCAGCCACAGCGCCACGCCCAGCGTCATCGCGCCGTACATGCCCAGCGAGATGCCGCTGACGTCGCGCGTGCGCAGCGTCAGCGCGGCCTGCGGCACGAAGCTGCCGGTGGTGAGCACGGCCGCGATGTATCCCAGCCAGTCTTGCATGTCCATGGCCTGTCCGATGGGCGGTTCAGTGCGCCGGCGCGTCGCGCAGCGCCCACTGCACCAGGGCGTCCAGCGCGGGGCGCGCCGCCCCGGCCTTGTCGTGGTTGACGATGGCCACCACGACGTAGCGGCGGCCGCTGTTCGAGAGCACGTAGCCGGCCAGCGCCGCCACGTCGCGCAACGAGCCGGTCTTGAGATGGGCGCGGCCCGGTACCATGGGCGCGCGGCGCAGCGTGCCGTCCCGGCCCGACACCGGCAGCGACGACATCAGCTCGCTCATCACCGGGCTGTCCCAGGCGCGCCTCAGCACGCGCGCCAGGCGCGCCGCGCTGATGCGCGTGCCGCGAGACAGGCCCGAGCCGTTCTCCAGCACGACTTCGTCGCCCAGCGGCCCGCTGCGCTCGGCCAGCCAGGCGCGCAGCACCTCGGCGGCGCTGGCCGGCGTGGCGCGTTCGCGCGGGTGGGCGTGCAGTGCCAGCGTGTAGTACAGCTGCTGGGCCATCAGGTTGTTGCTGAACTTGTTGATGTCGCGCACCAGCTCGGCCAGGGCCGGGGACTCCAGCGCAAACGCCGGCGCGCGCTCGGCCGGCGCGGGGCCCTCGCGCACGCCGCCCCGCAGTGTGCCGCCCATCTCGCGCCACAACGCCTGCAGCAGCCGCGCCTCGAAGCTGTTCGGCTCGGGGTCGGCCACGGGCCAGCCGCGTTCGCCGCAGGCCTTGGCGAAGCCGCCGCCGAACTGCGCGCGGCCGGGCTCGAATTGCGCCTTGAGCGCGCCGCGCCAGTCGGCGCAGGGGCCGTTGGTCAGCGGCACGCTGAGGTCGGCGACGAGGCCGGCCAGCGGCGGCTCGACGGAAACGCGCGCGACGCCGGCCGCCGCGTCGGGCGTGAAGGTGTAGAAGACCGAGCGGAAGTTGAACAGCAGCGCCGCCGGCCGCACGTTGTAGGGCCGCAGCGGTTCACCGTCGAAGTCGGCCGCATCGACCTCGGGCAGGTCGAAGGCGCTGTTGTCGAGCACGATGTCGCCGCGAATCTCGCGCACCCCCAGCTGCTGCACACGGCGCAGCAGGCTCCATACGCGTTCCAGCGTCAGCTTGGGGTCGCCGCGGCCCTGGATGACCAGCGAGCCGTCGAGCACGCCATCGCGCACCGAGCCCGTCAGCCACACCGGCGTGGTCCAGGTGTAGGCCGGCCCCAGGCGGTCGAGCGCCGCGGCCGTGGTCAGCAGCTTCACCAGCGAGGCCGGGTTGACCGGCTGGTCTTCATGCCAGCGCAGCGCGGGTTGATCGGTGGTGAGGTCGTGCACCACCACGCTCAGCGCCGTGGTCGGCACGCCGGCACGTCGCAACGCCGCCGCCGCATCGGGGGGCAGCCGGCCGACGGCGCCGGCCGGCAGCGACGGGGCCGCGAGCGCGGCCAGCGCCGCCGCCAGCACCATCACCCTGCAAGTGGCTGGTCTCGTCATGGCGCGATGATGGCACGGCATAAACTCGTCCCATGCCCCGCAAGACCGCCTCGAAACCACCCCTGCTGCCCCTGCCGGGCCTCTCGGTGGCCAGGGGCGCGCCGAGATGCTGAAGCTGCTGGCTTTCGACAGCTCCACCGAGCGCCTGGCGCTGGCGCTGAACGCTCCGGGCGGGCCCTGGTGCGTCGATGCCGCCGGGGGGCCACTGTCGTCGGCCACGCTGCTGCCGCAAGTGCGGCGCCTGCTGGACGGCGCCGGCCTGCAGCTCCACGACCTGCAGTTCGTCGCCTTCGGCCGCGGCCCGGGCGCCTTCACCGGCCTGCGCACGGCGTGCGCGGTGGCGCAGGGCCTGGGCCTGGGCATAGCCTGCCCGCTGCTGCCCATCGACAGCTTGCTCATCGTGGCCGAAGACGCGCGACGGCAGGCCGGCGTGGCCGACGCGCCGGCCGCCGAGGCCTTCGACATCGGCGTGGCCATGGATGCCCGCATGGACGAGGCCTATGCCGCCAGCTACCGCTGGCAGCATGGCGCCTGGCAGGTGCTTCTTGCGCCGGCGCTGCACACGCTGGCGGCGCTGAACGCGGCCTGGGCCGGCGCGGCATTGAACGCGGTGGCGGGCTCGGCCTGGCCGGCCTTCGGCGCGCGCCTGACGGTGCCCGCCGACGCCGCCGTGCGGGCCGAGACCGACCGGCCCGCGGCGCTGCTGCGCCTGGCGCTGCGCGCCGCCGCGGCCGGCGCCGGCGTCGACGCGGCCGACGCCCTGCCGCTGTACCTGCGCGACAAGGTGGCGCTGACGACGCTGGAACGCGACGCGCGGAGGCGCGTGACTTGAGCGCCGTGCTCGAGCCGCGGTTGATGCTGCGGGCGATGACGGTGCGCGACCTCGACGCCGTCGTCGCCGTCGAGGCCCGTGCCTACAGCCACCCCTGGAGCCGCGGCAACTTCACCGATTCGCTGGCCGCCGGCTATCTGGCCGAGGTGCTGGTGGACGGCGCCGGCGAGATCGTCGGCTACCTCGTCGCCATGCACGGCGTCGACGAACTGCACCTGCTGAACATCACCGTGGTGCCCGCCGCGCAGGGCCAGGGCCACGGCCAGGCCTTGATGGCGGCGCTGCACCGGCACGCGCGCAGGCAGGGCCTGGCCACCTTGTGGCTCGAGGTGCGGCAGAGCAACCAGCGCGCGCGTGCGCTGTACCGCCGGCTCGGCTACACCGAGGTCGGCCTGCGCCGGGGCTACTACCCGGCGGCAGTGCGCCGCGAAGATGCCGTGGTGATGAGCCTTTCCGTGCGCGACGCACCCGTGCCGCCCTCGCCCCATGTCCTGGACTGAACGCCAGCAGGCCATGCTTCAGGCCATGGGCCTGAAGGTGTGGGCGCCGGCCGGCATGACCGCCACGGCGACGGCGGCCGCAGCGCCTGCGGTACCCGCCGCTGCTGCGGCGCCTGCGGCAGCCGCCGTTGCAGCGGCGCCTGCGGCACCGGCAGCACGCGCGCCTGCCCCCACGCGCCGGGCCAGCGCTGCCCGCGCCGACCTGGCCACGCTGGACTGGCCCGCGCTGCGCGACGCCGTGGCCGGCTGCCGTGCCTGCAGCCTGTGCGGAAGCCGCACGCAGACAGTGTTCGGCGTCGGACATCAGCAGGCGCACTGGATGGTCGTGGGCGAGGCCCCGGGCGAAAACGAAGACCTCCAGGGCGAGCCCTTCGTCGGCGCTGCCGGCCAGCTGCTCGACCGCATGCTGGCGGCGCTGCAGCTCGCACGCGCCGCCGACGGCCCGCCGGCGCGGTCTGTCTACATCGCCAACACCTTGAAGTGCCGGCCGCCGCGCAACCGCAACCCCGGCGCCGAGGAGCTGGCCCAATGCGAGCCCTTCCTGGTGCGGCAGGTCGAGCTGCTGCAGCCGCGCATCATCCTGGCCATGGGCCGCTTTGCCGTGCAGGCCCTGCTGCGCAGCGACGAAGCCATAGGCCGGCTGCGCGGCCGCGTGCACCGCTACCAGGGCGTGCCGCTGGTTGTCACCTACCACCCCGCCTACCTGCTGCGCAGCCCGCTGGACAAGGCCAAGGCCTGGGAAGACCTGTGCCTGGCCGCGGCCACCCTGGAAGGGGGGCCGGCTTGAGCGACGACGCCGTGGCGCGCGAGCTGGCCGCGTTGCGCGCCACGGTCGCGCAGTTCGCGCTGCTGTGCAACAACGTGCCGGCGGCCATCGCCTACTACGAGCGCGAGCACAACACCTGCCGCTACGCCAACCGCGGTTACGCCGAGATGTTCGGCCAGACCGAGGCTTCGATCATCGGCCTGTCGGTGGCGCAGGTCATCGGCGAGGAGGCGGCGGCGTGGATCCGGCCGCAGGTCGACCAGGTGCTGCGCCAGCGCCAGGGCACGCGCTACGAGCGCCGGCTGCCCGATGTCAGCGGCACGCCGCGGTACCTCGAGGTGCACCTGCTGCCGCACATGCCCAACGGCGACGACGAGCCCGTGGGCGCCTTCGTGCTGATCAGCGACATCACGCGCCATCGCGAAGCCGCCATCGCGCTGCGCGACAGCGAAGAGCGGCTGGCCAAGTTCATGCACGCCAGCGCCGAAGGCATCGTCTTCCACAGGGGCGGTTTCATCACCGACGCCAACCCGCCGCTGCTGGCGCTGCTGGGCCACACGCTGCCCGAACTGCTGGGGCGCTCGACGCTGGAGTTCGTGGCGCCGTCGCAGCGCGGGCGCGTGGCCGAGGTGATGGCCGCCGGCGACGAAATCAGCTACGACAGCGCCGTGCTGCACCGCGACGGCCATGAGCTGCCGGTGGAGTTCATCGTGCGCACCATGCAGTACCAGGGCGAGCGGCTGCGCATGACCATCGTGCGCGACATGCGCGACCGCGCCGAGGCGCAGGCGCGCATCCACCACCTGGCGCACCACGACGCGCTCACCGGCCTGCCCAACCGGCTGGCCTTCGACAGCCGCGCACAGGCGCTGCTGGCTCGGGCACAGGCGCAGGGTGAGGGCCTGGCGCTGCTGTTCATCGACCTCGACCACTTCAAGCGCGTCAACGATTCGCTGGGCCACCCGGTGGGCGACATGCTGCTGCAGACCGTGGCCGAGCGCATCGGCGCGACGCTGCGTGCCCAGGGGCGGCCCGGCCCGCCGGTGGGCGCCGCGCCCGCGCGCGATGCCGACCTGGTGGCGCGTTTCGGTGGCGACGAGTTCGTGCTGCTGCTCGCCGGTGACCCGGCGCCCGCGGCGGTGCAGGCCGTGGCGGCCAAGCTGCTGGCGGCCATCGGTGCGCCGCTGCAGGTGGAAGGGGTCTCGATCTCGGTCACGCCGTCGATCGGCGTGGCCCTGTACCCGGCCCACGGCGACACCCCGGCGGCGCTGCTCAAGCACGCCGACATCGCGATGTACCGCGCCAAGCTGAACGGCCGCGCAGCGTGGCGTTTCTTCGAACCGGCGATGGCCGAGACCGCCTACGCCGAGCTGGCGATGGAAAGCCGCCTGGCGCAGGCCGTTCGCGAAGGCGAATTTGTGCTGCACTTCCAGCCCCAGCAGTCGCTGGCCGACGGCCGGCTGCTGGGCATCGAGGCCCTGGTGCGCTGGCAGCACCCCGAGCTCGGCCTCGTGCCGCCCGACCAGTTCATCCCGCTGGCCGAGGCGCGCCGGCTGATCCTGCCCATCGGGCAGTGGGTGCTGCTCGAGGCCCTGCGCTGCGCCGTGCGCTGGCATGCCAGCGGTCTGGCGCGCGTGCCGGTGGCCATCAACCTCTCGACGACGCAGTTCCACCTGCCTGGCTTCGCGGAGACCGTGGAGCGCGCGCTGCACGACACCGGCGCCAGCGGCAGCATGCTCGAGCTCGAGCTGACCGAGCGCATGCTGATGGAGGACGTCGTCGGCGTGCGCGCCGCGCTGCAGCGGCTCAAGGCCACCGGCATGGAGATCGCCATCGACGACTTCGGCACCGGCTATACCAGCCTGGCGCTGCTCAAGCACCTGCCGGTGGACCGCCTGAAGATAGATCGCAGCTTCATCACCGACCTGCCCGGCGACGCCAGCTCGGCGGCCATCGCCGACGCCATCATCCGGCTCGGCCAGAGCCTGGGGCTGCAGGTCGTGGCCGAGGGCGTGGAGACCGTGGCCCAGCGTGAATGGGCGCGCGAGCACGGCTGCGACGCGATGCAGGGTTTCTTCGGCGGCGAACCCATGGCCCAGGCCGACTTCGAGCGCTGGCTCGCGCTGCGCGACGCGAGCTGAGAGCGTGAGAGTCTTTCGTTCATGCCCGCTCATCACACCAAGAAGCACCTGCTCGTCGTTGCAAATGCTCGCCATAGCCCGAGCTAT
>PNKD01000056.1 GCA_013822265.1 Leptothrix sp. (in: b-proteobacteria) | reverse complement strand
TCCCCGCCGCAGGCATCCCCATCCACGGCATCACGCCGGAGATGGTGGCCGGCAAGCCGACCATAGCCAAGGTGCTGCCGGCTTTCCATGCCTACGCCCAGGACACCGTGCTGGTGGCGCACAACGCGGCTTTCGACCTGCGCTTCTTGCAGCTCAAGGAAGCCAGCACCGGCGTGAAGTTCGAGCAGCCGGTGCTCGACACGCTGCTGCTTTCGGCCGTAGTGCACCCGAACCAGGATTCGCACCGGCTGGAGGCCATCGCCGAGCGATTCGACGTCGCCGTCATCGGCCGCCACACGGCACTGGGCGACGCGCTGGTCACCGCGGAGATCTTCCAGAAGCTCGTGCCGCTGCTGGCCGGGCTGGGCATCCACACGTTGGGCGAGGCGCGGGCTGCGGCGCAGAAGACCTACTACGCACGGCTGAAGTACTGAGAGCGTGAGACTCCTTCGAGGTGTGATGGGCCGCGCAACTCGGGCGACGGTTTCGAATTCATCGTCACGATCCGTTCGAGAGAAGGACCGGTGCTGCAGCCGGGGAAAACCCATGGAACCCAATGAGGCGCGCCGCCGATGCGAGCTTCGATCTCGATGCTCGAGCGCTTGGTCGGCCGGCCGTCCTTGGTGACCTGGCCGCGCGCTGTGGTTTGCAGCCAGGCGATCCGCGTTCGAGGCTGGGCCCATCCGCACGGCGGCATACTTGCGCCCCGGGCGCCGGGACTTGCGGCTCGGGCCCCCGGCTGAAGCCTGGTTTCACGCCATGGCGTCCCGGTCGGTGTGCCCGCCCCTGCGCAGCCCCGAGCTGCGTCGTCCGACATCCTCTGGAATCTCAGAATGAGCAATCAACAGCCGACCATCATCTACACGCTGACCGACGAGGCTCCGGCGCTGGCGACCTGCGCCTTCCTGCCCGTGGTGCGAGCGTTCACGGCGCCGGCAGGCATCAAGATCAAGACCAGCGACATCTCGCTGGCGGCACGCATCCTGGGCACCTTTGCCGAGTACCTGACCGAAGCGCAGCGTGTGCCCGACAACCTGGCCGAACTCGGCCAGCTGACGCTGAAGCCCGAAGCCAACATCATCAAGCTGCCCAACATCAGCGCGCCGGTGCAGCAGCTCGAAGCGGCGATCAAGGAACTGCAGTCGCACGGCTACAAGATCCCCGACTTTCCCGAGGACCCGAAGACCGACGAGGACAGGGCCGTGCGCGCGCGCTACTCGAAGTGCCTGGGCAGCGCGGTGAACCCGGTGCTGCGTGAAGGCAACTCCGACCGCCGTGCGCCCAGGGCCGTGAAGGCCTACGCACGCAAGAACCCGCACAGCATGGGCGAGTGGAGCATGGCCTCGCGCACCCACGTGGCGCACATGCGCCACGGCGACTTCTATCACGGTGAGAAGTCGATGACGCTGGACCGCGCGCGCGACGTCAGGATGGAACTGCTCACCAAGGGCGGCCAGACCGTCGTGCTCAAGCCCAAGGTCGCGCTGCTGGCGGGCGAGATCATCGACAGCATGTACATGAGCAAGAAGGCTCTGTGCGACTTCTACGAAGAGCAGATGGAAGACGCGCGCAAGACCGGTGTGATGTTCTCGCTGCACGTCAAGGCCACGATGATGAAGGTCTCGCACCCGATCGTCTTCGGGCACGCGGTGAAGATCTTCTACAAGGACGCCTTCGCCAAGCACGGCAAGCTGTTCGACCAGCTGGGCGTCAACGTCAACAACGGCCTGGCCAGCCTCTACGACAAGCTCGAATCGCTGCCCGCCTCGCAACGCGAGGAGATCATCCGCGACCTGCACGCCTGCCACGAGCACCGCCCCGAACTGGCGATGGTCGACTCGGCCAAGGGCATCTCGAACCTGCACGCACCCAACGACGTCATCGTCGACGCCTCGATGCCCGCGATGATCCGCATCGGCGGCAAGATGTGGGGCGCCGACGGCCGGCCCAAGGACACCAAGGCCGTGATCCCGGAGAGCACGTTCGCCCGCATCTACCAGGAGGTCATCAACTTCTGCAAGACCAACGGCAACTTCGACCCGGTGACGATGGGCAGCGTGCCCAACGTCGGCCTGATGGCGCAGCAGGCCGAGGAATACGGCTCGCACGACAAGACCTTCGAGATCGCCGAGGACGGGCAGGCGCGCATCGTCGACATCGCCACCGGCGACGCGCTGCTGGTGCAGCAGGTCGAGGCCGGCGACATCTGGCGCATGTGCGAGACCAAGGATGCGCCCATCCGCGACTGGGTCAAGCTGGCCGTCACGCGGGCCCGCAACTCGGCCACGCCGGCGCTGTTCTGGCTCGACCCGTACCGCCCGCACGAGGCCGAGATGATCAAGAAGGTGCAGACCTACCTGAAGGACCACGACACCACGGACCTCGACATCCAGATCATGTCGCAGGTGCGCGCGATGCGCTACACGCTCGAGCGTGTGGTGCGCGGGCTGGACACGATCTCGGTCACCGGCAACATCCTGCGCGACTACCTGACCGACCTGTTCCCGATCATGGAGCTGGGCACCAGCGCAAAGATGCTCTCGATCGTGCCGCTGATGGCCGGTGGTGGCATGTACGAGACAGGCGCCGGTGGCTCGGCGCCCAAGCACGTGAAGCAACTGGTCGAAGAAAACCACCTGCGCTGGGATTCGCTGGGCGAGTTCCTGGCGCTGGCGGCTTCGCTCGAGGACCTGGGTATCAAGACGGGCAACAACCAGGCCAAGACCCTGGCCAGGACGCTGGACGCCGCGACCGGCCGGCTGCTGGACGAGAACAGGAACCCGTCGCCCAAGACCGGGCAGCTGGACAACCGCGGCAGCCAGTTCTACCTGACCCTCTTCTGGGCCCAGGCACTGGCCGAGCAGACCGAAGACAAGGCCCTGCAGACCCACTTCACGCCGCTGGCCAAGACGCTCGCCGCCAACGAGGCGACCATCGTCGCCGAACTCGCCGCCGTGCAGGGCAAGCCGGCCGACATCGGCGGCTACTACCAGGCCGACAGTGCCAAGGCCAAGGCCGTGATGCGGCCGAGCAAGTCCTTCAACGAGGCCTTGGCCGCGGCACGCGGTTGATCTGAGCACCGCGGCGCTGTCCGCGGCCGTCGCCGCGGGGCCAGGCCGGGTGCGCCGGGCTCAGCGTGAGAGTTTTTCGGGCGTGCCCGAGCAGACCGCCTGGGTGCTGTGCTGTTGTGCCGGGCGCGAACACCTGGCGCTTGAACTGGCCGGCCGATGCGCTGCGCGCGGACTCGGGCCGGTGGCCGAAGACCCGATGGGCATGCAGCGCGGCAGGCAAGGCGGTGGCAGGGGCGTGCGGCAGGGCAGGTGACAGGCAGTGGGCGGGTGATCGCGCATTCCTGGCCTCGGCCACCGGGGGCGGCTTGATGCCGCGCAGGGCGTGGCGGCGCGATGAAAAGAGCCCCGCAATGCGGGGCTCTGGATGCGCGGGCCACCGCGGAGGCGTCAGCTGCGCGCGCTGGCCGCAGCCGGGGCGGCGGCGATCGCGACCGGTGTATGGCGCTGCGCCAGCAGGCTGTCGGGCGCGGGCTCGACGGCCAGCAGGTTGACGCTGCCCAGGATGGACAGGGTCGTCAGTACGGACAGGCCGAGCGCGCTGATGCGGTGGGCGATTTCGCGGCGGGTGATGGTGTTCATGTGGCGCTCCTTCGGTGGCTGTGGGCGATGCGATGGAGTGAACTCTAGGCAGGCAGCGGCCACCCGGCCACGGGCTTGCGATGAAGCGCCGCATGACGCCGACGAAGCGCGCGACATGGCGATGGATGGCGGCGCCCGGCCGGTGCACGCGGCCCGGCTGGCGCCGCTCCTCCTTCAGCGCTTCAGCCAGGCTGCCTGCAGCGCAGCCTCGCGCGCCGGGGCCAGCCCCACCGGCGGCCGCGGCGGGCCGCCGGGCACCGCGGGCCGGGCGCCGACGGCACCCGCGGCATCGGCCCAGGCGGTGGTGTCGCGCAGCGTCTGCGCCAGCGGGCGGCAGTGCAGGCCGGTGTCCAGCGCGCGCGTGATGTCAACGCGGTGCGCACCGCCCTGGGCCGCGGGCAGCCACAGCGGCAGGTCGCTCCAGGGCGCCACGCCTTGTTCGAGCAGAAAGGCCTCGTCCACCCACAGCAGCCGCGCCGCGGGGGCCAGCGCCTGGCGGACGGTCTCGAGAAACGCGCCCATGGTCAGCGGCGACTCGGGTCCGCTCAGGTTGTAGACGCCCCGATGGCCGGCCTCGGCCTGGTGCAGCATCCAGGCCGCGGCGTCGCGGGCGTCGATGAACTGCACCGCCGCGCCGGGGTCGCCGGGGGCCAGCACCGGCGAGCCGTCGGCGTCATCGGTCGCGGCGCGCTGGAAGCGCTGCAGCCACCAGGTGAAGCGGCCCGTGGGGTCGAAGGGCCCGACCAGCAGGCCCGGGCGCGAGACCAGGCAGCCGTCTTCGAAGCCTTCGTGGGCCGCCGCCTCGCACAGCGCCTTCAGCCCGCCGTAGCTGGCACCGTCGACGAGCTGCGCCGTGGGGTCGGGCAGGGTCTGCAGCGCAGTGTCTTCGTCGACGATGGCGGTGTCGAAGCTGGCGTAGACGCTGATCGACGACACGAGCTGGTATTGCCCCACGCGGCCGGCCAGCGCGGCGGCGGCGGCCTGCACCTGGCGCGGCAGGTAGGCGCTGGTGTCGATGACGGCGTCCCAGCCGCCGCTGGCCAGCGCGGCGGCGAACTCGCCGTCGCGGTCGCGGTCGGCGATGCGGTGTTCGGCGTCGGGGAACAGGCCGCTGGCACTGCGGCCGCGGTGCAGCAGCGTGACTTCATGGCCGGCATCGAGCGCCTGCCGTGCCAGGTGCCGGCCGAGAAAGCGGGTGCCGCCGAGGAGGAGCATCTTCATGCTGCGCAATGTAGCGCTGCAGTGCGCGTTCCCGCGGCGCCGGGCGGCTCGGCGCGCGGCGCGTCGGTCACCTCGTGAACAGGCCCTGGTGCTGCTCGCGCAGCAGGTTCTTCTGCACCTTGCCCATGGCGTTGCGCGGCAGGTCTTTCACCACGGCCACGTGCTTGGGCACCTTGAAGTTGGCGATCTTGGCCTTCAGCGCCGTGCTCACCGCCGCGCCGTCGAGCGTGGCGCCGGGCCGGGCCACCACCACCGCCACCACGGCCTCGCCGAAGTCGGGGTGGGGCACGCCCACCACCGCGCTCTCGGCCACGCCGTGCAGGTCGTTGATGTAGCCCTCGACCTCGGCCGGGTAGACGTTGTAGCCGCCGGTGATGATGAGGTCCTTGCTGCGCCCGACGATGGTCACGTAGCCTTCGGCATCGACCTTGCCGACATCGCCGGTCTTGAACCAGCCGTCGGCGGTGAACTCCTCGGCCGTCTTCTCGGGCATGCGCCAGTAGCCCTTGAAGACGTTGGGCCCGCGCACCTCGAGGCCGCCGATCTCGCCGGCCGGCAGCGGCCGGCCCGTCTCGTCGCGCACGCGCAGGCCCACGCCGGGCAGGGCGCGGCCCACGGTGCCGCCGCGGCGCGCGCTCTCGGGGCGGTAGGGGTTGCTGGTGAGCATCACCGTCTCGCTCATGCCGTAGCGCTCGAGCAGCGTATGGCCGGTGCGCTGCTGCCAGCTCGTGAAGGTCTCCTGCAGCAGCGGCGCCGACCCGCTGACGAAGAGGCGCATGTTCGCGCAGGCCGCCTGGGTCAGCGCCGGCTCGCCGAGCAGGCGCACGTAGAGCGTGGGCACGCCCATGAAGACCGTGGCCTGCGGCAGCCGGGCCGCCACGGCGCGGGGGTCGAAGCGGCTGAACCAGATCATCTTCGCGCCGGCCAGCAGCGCGCCGTGGCTGGCCACGAACAGGCCGTGCACGTGGAAGATGGGCAATGCGTGGATCAGCACATCGCGCCCTTGCTCGCCGCGGCGCCAGCCCCAGGCCTCGCGCAGCACCAGCGCGTTGCTCAGCAGGTTGCCGTGCGTGAGCATCGCGCCCTTGCTGCGCCCGGTGGTGCCGCTGGTGTAGAGGACGGCGGCGAGGTCGTCGGCCCCGCACCGTGCGGGGGTGTGCGTGTCGGGCTGGAACGCGGCGCGGTCGAGCAGCGTGCCGCTGCGGTCTTCGTCGAGCGTGAACACATGCCGCGTGCCGGCGGCGAAGGCGATCTTGCTCACCCAGCCGAAGTTCTTGCCGGCGCACACCACCACCGCGGGCTCGGCGTTGGCGATGAAGTATTCGATCTCGCTGGCCCGGTAGGCGGTGTTCAGCGGCAGGAAGACGTGTCCCGCCCGCAGCACCGCCAGGTAGAGCATCAGCGCCTCGACGCTCTTCTCGGTCTGCACCGCGATGCGCGAGGCCGGCGGCAGCGCCAGGCTGTCGATGAGGTTGGCCAGCATCGCCGTGCCGCGCTCGAGATCGCGCCACGTGTAGTACAGCGGCGTCGCGGTGTCGGCCGTCTCGATGGCCGTGGCGTCGAGGTCGGCCGGGAAGGCCTGGCGCAACGCGACGAAGAGGTTGTGGTTGTCGGTGGTCATGGGATGAGGCGTCACAGCGCCGAGACGACATGCAGCGGTGGCAAGCCACCGCATCAAGCGGACGCCGCGGAACCGGCTCTGCCGGGCCGCTGGCGTCGCCCCCCTTTCCAAGGGGGAAGCGGCCAAGCCGCTTCGGGGGTCAGTCCAGCTTCGCGCCCGAGTTCTTCACCACTGTCGCCCAGCGCTGCACCTCGCTGCCGGCGAACTTGCCGAATTCGTCGGTCCACAGGTCGGGCGTCTCGGCGCCCATGCCGTTCCACATCGTCTTGAGCTCGGGGCTGTTGACGGCCTTGCGCATCTCGGCGGCCATCGCGGTGACGGCCTCCTTCGGCGTGCCCTTGGGGGCCCAGATCGCGTACCAGGTGGCGACCTTGTAGTCCTTCTCGCCGGCCTCGACGGCGGTGACGAGATCGGGGAAGCCCGGCGCCCGCTTCTCGCCGGCCACGGCGATGGCGCGCAGGCGGCCGCCCTTGATGTGGCCGGCGCTGCTGCCCATGCCGTCGAACATCATGTCCACCTGGCCGGCGATCAGGTCCTGCAGCGCCGGGCCGGCGCCGCGATAGGGGATGTGGGTGATGAAGGTCTTGGTCTGCAGCTTGAACAGCTCGCCGGCCAGGTGGTGGCTGGTGCCGTTGCCGGCCGAGCCGTAGTTCAGCTTGCCCGGGTTCTTGCGGATGTGGGCCAGCAGCTCCTTGAGGTTGGTGGCCTGCACACGCTGCGGGTTGACGACGATGACCTGCGGCACGCTGGCCACCAGGCCCACCGGCACGAAGTCGGTCTCGATGTTGTAGTCGAGCCGCGGGTACATGCTGGGCGCGATGGCGTGGTGCACGGCGCCCATGAAGAAGTTGTAGCCGTCGGGTGCGGCCTTGGCCGCCAGGCTGGCGCCCAGCGTGCCGCCGGCGCCGCCCTTGTTGTCGATGACGAACTGCTTGCCCGTGTTCTTGCTCATCAGCGCGAACAGTGGCCGCGCGAAGGCGTCGGTGCCGCCGCCGGGCGGGAAGGGCACGATCACCGTCACTGGCCGGGCCGGCCAGCTGCTCTGGGCGTGCACCCAGGGGGCGGCCAGCGCCGCGGCGCCGGTCATCAGCGCCGTGCGGCGGGTCGGGCGGGAGGGGTGGTTCATCTGCTTGTCTCCAGTGCGGGTTCGTGGGTCTTGCGCCGTCGCGATCTTCGTCGCTCAACCGGGCGTGCTGATGGCACGCGAACGTGCCACTTCTCCCTGGCGGAACTTGGTATGGCTGGCCTCGACCCTGGCCAGATCGTAGAGGTAGTTGACCATCAGGCCGAGCGATTGCCGCAGGCCCTTGACCGACATGTTGCCACGCGGGTTCAGGCGCTCGAGCCGGGCGCCGTTGTCGAGGTGGAATCGCGCCACCGGGTCGCCGGCCGGCGTGGTCGACAGCAGGGCCAGGTAGGCGCCGCACAGCAGCCGCAGCGCGGCGGTGCCGGGTTCGCCCAGCTTCTCGTGCACGGCCGCGCCCTGCAAGGCGCCGAGGTCGCCGCCGCACAGCCCCGCCAGCAGGTTGCGCGCACCTTCCAGTTCGGCCAGGCCGGCCTTCTTCAGCCCGGGCAGCGTGGCGAAGTCGGGCTCGGCCAGCAGCCAGGCCGCAAAGCCGGGGATGGGCGACAGCGTGCAGAAGGTCTTGATGCGCGGCAGCTCGCGCTGCAGCTGCGTGGCCACGGTCTTGATGAGGAAGTTGCCCAGCGACACGCCGCGCAGGCCACGCTCGCAGTTGCTGATGCTGTAGAAGGCCGCGACGCGGAAACGCTCGGGCGGCAGCGGCGTGCTCGACTTGTCGATCAGCGGTGCGATCGCGTCCGGCATCTCGGGCACCAGCGCCACCTCGACGAAGATCAGCGGCTCGTCGGGCAGCTGCGGGTGGAAGAAGGCGAAGCAGCGGCGGTCGGGCTGCAGGCGGCGGCGCAGGTCGTCCCAGCCGTCGATGGTGTGCACGGCCTCGTGGTGGATGATCTTCTCGAGCAGTTGCGCGGGCGAGTTCCAGTCGACGCGCCTCACCTGCAGGAAGCCGGGGTTGAACCAGCTCGTCAGCAAGTGCAGCAAGTCGGCTTCGATGGCGGCCAGTTCGGGCTTGCGCGGCAGGGCCTGCAGCAGGGCGCGGCGCAGCCTCAGCACAGCCGCGGTGCCGCCGGGCATGCGGTTCAGGCGCCGAAAGAGCTCTTGCCGCGGCGGCTCGGCCAGCTGTGTCAGCGGCGTGAGCGTGTCGGCGCCGGGCGCCTCGGCATAGGCCTGCGCGGCGCGCAGCACGGCCTGCGGGTCGGGGCTGAGCTCGCTGGCCAGGAAGTCGAAGAACTCGTCGAGCTGCTCGTATTCCATCGACTCGAGGCGCTCGATGAGGTCGCGCGCCAGTGCCATGCCGCCGAGCTCGCCCTTTTCGGACAGCAGCCGCGTGCTGTCGAGCTTCAGGCGGCGCACGGCACGGGCCGTGCGCTGGCGCGCAGCGGCGAGGCGTATCTCATCGAGCATGGCGAGGTCCGGTGGGCTTGGGCATGGGTTTGGGGCGGGCGGCGGCCCGTGGCTTGCTGCTTGGCGTGCCTGCGGCGCGCGGCGTGCCGGGTCGGGCAGCCCGCAGCTTCTTCAGCGCCACCATCTGGGCCATCAGGTGGTCGTGCATCGCGCGCTCGGCGCGCGCGGCGTCGCGCTGCACGAAGGCGTCCATCAGCACACGGTGTTCGTTGATCGATGCCGAGATGCGCCCGGGCAGCGCCAGTTGGCGCCCACGCATCATGCGCATGAAACGGCGCAGGTCGCCGGTGACGCGGTCGAGCCAGCGGTTGGCGGCCAGCGCCTGCACGGCGCCATGGAAGGCGTGGTTGGCGCGGTAATAGCCGTCGATGTCCTGCTCGGCGGCGTGGCGTTCCAGGGCCTCGTGCAGCTGCTGCAGCGTGCGCAGCTCTTCGGGCCCGGCCTTGCCGGCGGCCTCGAAGGCGCAGCGGCCTTCCAGCAGGGCCATCACCGGGAACAGCGCGTCGGCGTCGTCTTCGGTGAGCTCGATGACGCGGCAGCCGCGGTGCGGCACGAGCTCCACCAGGCCCTCGGCGGCCAGCACCTTCAGCGCCTCGCGCAGCGGTGTGCGGCTGACCTGCCAGGCCGCCGCGAGCGCCTTCTCGTCGATGAACTCGCCGGGCTTCAGTGCGCCGTCGAACACCAGCGCGCGCAGGCGCGCGGCCACGCCGTCGTGCAGCGAGGTGCCGCGCAAGGGGGCGAGGGTGTCGGACATGGGGCAGGCGGCGGTTCGATGGTCGCGGCTGCGCAGCATAACGCCGTAATTACGCAATCACGGTGGGGGTCTACCCGGCATGCGCGCCGCGTGGACCGGGTTCTTGGGGGTGGCGGCCGTGGGGTCGGGTTAGGCCTGCTGGTCTGGCCGCGGCGCTGCCCGACACTCGTCGGGCTCCGGCCCGCATGTCATCGGGCCCGGCAACGGGCCGCGCGCGGCGTGCGGCCCGCGATCCCCCGACGAACCCCAAGGAGAAGAGCCCCCATGAGCTTCCAATTGAACGTCATCGCTGCCGCCGGTGTGCTGGCACTGCTGTCCGGCTGCGGCGGCAGCAACAAGGTCAGCCTCGGCGCCGGCGACTACGCCGTCAACGTCAAGCCGCCGTTCATCGCCGGCACGGTGCGCGCGGCCAGCTACGACGGCACGGCCGACGACCTGCTCACCGCCGGCCTGGGCAAGGCCGGCCTGGGTGTCGTGACCGCGCCCCCGCTGTCGTCGCCGCCCACCGCGGCCGAGCTGCGCAAGCTGGCCATCCATACCAACTACCGCGCCATCGTCGACACCACCGCCGGCGGCGGCTACGGCACGCTCTACGGCCCGAACGTCGGCGTCGACGGCGTGGCGGGCACGGGCGACGGCAAGATCGCCGGCAGCGAGTTCATCGCCGTGGCCGACGACGGCAGCGGCCGCCAGAACGTGACCATGATGGTGCAGGTACCCGCCACCTTCAGCGCCGCGGCACCCTGCATCGTGACGGCCACCTCTTCGGGCTCGCGCGGCGTCTATGGCGCCATCGGTTCGGCCGGTGAATGGGGCCTGAAACGCGGCTGCGCCGTGGCCTATACCGACAAGGGCACCGGCAGCGGCGTGCACGACCTGCAGGCCGACACCGTCAACCTGATCGACGGCCGCCGCAGCGACGCTGCTGCCGCCGGCCGCGACAGCAACTTCACCGCGCGCCTGACGGCCGCCGAGCGCAGCGCCTTCAACACCGCCACGCCGAACCGCTATGCCGTGAAACACGCGCACAGCGAGCAGAACCCCGAGAAGGACTGGGGCACGCACACGCTGCAGGCGGTGGAGTTCGCCTTCTACGTGCTGAACGAACGATTCGGCGTCGATCTCGGCGACGGCCGCCGCACCAAGGTCATCACGCCGGCCAACACGCTGGTCATCGCCAGCAGCGTGAGCAACGGCGCCGGCGCGGCGCTGGCCGCGGCCGAGCAGGACACGGCCGGCCTCATCGACGGCGTGGCCGTGAGCGAGCCCAACGTGCAGTTGAGCGGCGTCACCGGCACCATCCAGCGCGGCACACTGCCGGCCTACACGGCGGGCAGCCGGCCGCTGTACGACTACTTCAGCTACGCCAACCTGTTGCAGCCTTGCGCCGCACTCGCCACGGCCGCCGCCGGTGGACCTTTCGCCTTCGCCGCCGGCACGGCCCTGGTGGGCGGCAACCGCTGCGCCGCACTGGCCACGGCCGGCTTGGTGAGCGGGGCGACGACGCAGGAGCGTGCCGACGACGCGCTGGCCAGGCTGCAGGCCTATGGCTGGGAGCCCGACGCCAACCTGCTGCACGCCAGCCACTACCTGTTCGCCACGCCGGCCATCGCGGTGACCTACGGCAACACGCACGGGCGCTTCCGCGTCAGCGACAACCTCTGCGGCTTCAGCTTCGGCTCGGTGGACACCACCGGCTCGCCCGCGGCCGCGGCCGCCGGCGCGCTGAACGGCATCTTCGGCACCGGCAACGGCGTGCCGCCTACGGGCGTGATCCAGATCGTCTGGAACGACAGCCTGGGCGGCGCGAAGAGCAACGCCACGTCCACGTCGCCCTCGACGGGCGCGCCGGACTTCGCCTTCGACGGCGCCAACTGCCTGCGCCAGCTGTGGACGGGGACGGGCGCCAACGCCACGCGGCTGCGGGCGGGCGTCGCTGAAGTGCAGCGCACGGCCAACCTGCGCGGCAAGCCGGCCATCGTGGTGCACGGCCGCAACGACACGCTGGTGCCGGTGAACTTCAGCTCGCGGCCCTATGTGCTGCGCAACACGCAGGTGGAAGGCGCGGCCAGCCAGCTGCGCTACGTGGAGGTGACGAACGCACAGCACTTCGACAGCTTCCTGCCCTTCCCCGGCTACGACACGCGCTACATCCCGCTGCACCTGTACTACATCCGCGCCATGGACGCGATGTGGGCGCACCTGAAGACCGGTGCCGCGCTGCCGGGCAGCCAGGTGGTGCGCACGACGCCGCGCGGTGGCGCGCCGGGGGGCGGGGCGAACGCCATCACGGCGACGAACGTGCCGGCCATCGTGGCCAGCCCGGCGGCCGGCGACCGCATCACGGTGACGGCCACGACCCTGACGATCCCCGACTGAGCGCCGGCAGGCCCGTGGGCGCCCGACCGCCGGGCGTCAGAAAGTGGTCCGGCCGTCGTCGCCCGCGGCCGCGGGCTCGGGGCGGCGGGCGCGAGACGGCGAGCGCCGGGCCCACCGCTGCGCGCGGGGGCGCCGGCGCGTGCGCGGCCGTGCCGCGTGCCGGTGGCCTTCCGGTCTGCAGCCTGCTGTCGGCCTGGAAGGCCAAGCCTTCGATGACGGGGATGATCTCGGCGATGCGCCTGTGGCCCCGCGCGGCGTCGTCGTTCATGTGCGCATGCCGCGTTTCGGCCCCGGCCACGGCGCCGGCGGCGGCCGGCGTGCGCACCCAGAGGTCGCCCACGATGCGCTCGTCGTCCTTCATCGGTGCGGCATTGGCGTCTACGCCATGGTGGTCGCCGTTCTTGCGGCGGTTCTCCACCACCCCCGTCCGGGGGCGGCCCGGTTGCAACGTGGCCCACATGTCGCAGAAGGCTTCCGCGGGCATGCCGGGGTGGCGCAGCAGGGGGTGCGGCTGGTCCGGCCGTTCGTCCCGGCTGAGGCCGCTGGCCTCGACAAAGGCCGGGTTGCAGCAGGTGATGCGGCCCTGGGTGGCGGTGACCGAGACGATGGTCTGTTCGGCTCTCAGCGTGTATTCAGGTTGCGAGACGGGACGGTTCCGGCGCATGGGATTCACTCGCGGCGGCGGCGTGAACCGTGCTCGCCGGCGGCCGGCGCTCGAGCCGCGCGAAGCCCGCACGGCGTCGAAACCGGCAGGGCGTCCCTAGAATCCTTGCCCTTCCCGTCCCGAAGGCCTCCATGTCGTCCGGTGTCATTCGAATCCGCGGTGCGCGCCAGCACAACCTCAAGAACCTCGATCTCGACATCCAGACCGGCGAGCTGACGGTGGTCACCGGGCCCAGCGGCTCGGGCAAGAGCAGCCTGGTCTTCGACACGCTGTATGCCGAGGGCCAGCGGCGCTACGTCGAGACCTTCAGCGCCTATGCGCGCCAGTTCCTCGACCGCATGGACCGCCCGGCGGTCGACCGGGTCGACGGCGTGCCGCCCGCGATCGCCATCGACCAGACCAACCCGGTGCGCACCAGCCGCAGCACGGTCGGCACGATGACCGAGCTGAACGACCACCTGAAGCTGCTGTTCGCGCGCGCCGCGCAGCTGTTCGACCAGCAGACCGCCCTGCCCGTGCGCCACGACACGCCGGAGACCATCTACACCGATCTGCGGCAGCGCGCCGCTGCCGCAGACGACCCGCGGCTGATCTTCACCTTCCCGGTCGAACTGCCCGCCGACACCACGGCCGAGCAGCAGGAACAGTGGCTGGCCGCCAGCGGTTTCACGCGCGTGCATGGCGAACGTGTCGTCGGCGCGCGCAAGGTGCTGGACGTCGTGGCCGACCGCCTGCGACTGGCCGGCGCCGAGAAGGTGCGCGTGCTCGACGCCATCGAGCTGGCGATCCGGCGCGGCAGCGGCCGGCTCACGGTTTTTGCCGGCGACGAGGCCCTGCCCTGGAAGTACAGCACCGGCCTGCATTGCCCCGAGAGCGACCGCCGCTACGCCGATCCGCAGCCGGCGATGTTCAGCTTCAACAGCGCCTACGGCGCCTGCGACACCTGCCGCGGCTTCGGCCGCGTCATCGGCGTCGACATGGGCCTGGTCATCCCCGACGTGCGCAAGACGCTGCGCAACGGCGCCATCAAGCCCATGCAGACGCCGGCCTGGAAGGACTGCCAGGACGACCTCGTGACCTACGCCGGCGAGGCCGGCATCCCGCGCGACACGGCCTGGAGCCAGCTGACGCCGGCGCAGCGCGACTGGGTCATCGAAGGCACGCCGAACTGGAAGGGCAACTGGAACAAGCAGTGGTACGGCGTGCGCCGCTTCTTCGAGTACCTCGAGAGCAAGGCCTACAAGATGCACATCCGCGTGCTCTTGTCCAAGTACCGCAGCTACACGCCGTGCACGGCCTGCGGCGGCGCGCGGCTCAAGCTCGAGGCGCTGCTGTGGCGCATCGGTGACCAGGCCGGCGCCGATGAGGTGCTGCCGCCGGCGAGACGCTACCTGCCCGTCGGCGCGGCCTGGTCGCGTGAGCAACTCGAGGCCTTGCCCGGCCTGAGCCTGCACGACCTGATGCAGCTCAGCATTGAACGACTGCGCCGTTTCTTCGACGGCCTGACGCTGCCCAGCACCATGCTCGACGAGGCGCTGAAGCTGCTGCTCGACGAGGTGCGCACACGGCTGAAGTACCTCTGCGACGTCGGCCTGGGCTACCTCACGCTGGACCGCCAGAGCCGCACGCTGTCGGGCGGCGAGGTGCAGCGCATCAACCTCACCACCGCGCTGGGCACCAGCCTCGTGAACACGATGTTCGTGCTGGACGAGCCGAGCATCGGCCTGCACCCGCGCGACATGGGCCGCATCGTGCAGGCCATGCAGCGCCTGCGCGACGCCGGCAACACGCTGGTGGTGGTCGAGCACGACCCGGCGGTGATGCTGGCCGCCGACCGCCTGATCGACATGGGCCCGGGGCCGGGCGAGCGCGGCGGGCAGATCGTCTTCGACGGCGCGCCCGAGGCCGCGCGCGACGCGAACACGCTGACCGGGGCCTACCTCGGCGGCCGCAAGCTGGTGAACACGGGTTTGCGCAAGCTCGTCAACGAGGCCACGCCCAAGCTGCTGCTGGAAGGTGCGCGCGACCACAACCTGCGCAACGTCAGCGTCAGCCTGCCGCTGCAGCGCCTGGTGGTGGTGACGGGCGTCTCGGGTTCGGGCAAGAGCACGCTGATCCAGGACGTGCTCTACCCCGCACTGGCGCGCCACTTCGGCAAGGCCACCGAGGCGCCGGGCGAGCACGACCGCCTGCTCGGCGCCGACCTGCTGGGCGACGCCGTCTTCGTCGACCAGAGCCCGATCGGCAAGACGGCGCGCAGCAACCCGGCCAGCTATGTCGGCGCCTTCGACGAGATGCGCAAGCTCTTCGCCGACCTGCCGCTGGCGCGCGAGCGCAGCTACAGCGCGGGCACCTTCAGCTTCAACGCCGGCGATGGCCGCTGCCCGACCTGCGGCGGCAGCGGCTTCGAGCACGTCGAGATGCAGTTCCTCAGCGACGTCTACCTGCGCTGCCCCGACTGCGACGGCCGTCGCTACCGCGCCGAGATCCTGGACGTGAAGATCCTGCGTGGGCCGATGCAGCTGAGCATCGCCGACGTGCTCGACCTCACCGTGGCCGAGGCCGCGCACTGGTTCCAGAACGACCGCGAGGTGGTGGCGCGGCTGCAACCCATCGTCGATGTGGGCCTCGACTACGTGCGCCTGGGCCAGCCCGTGCCGACGCTGAGCGGCGGCGAGGCGCAGCGCCTCAAGCTCGCGGGCTTCCTGGCCGAGGCCGCGGCGTCGGCCAGCAGCTACGCGGCGTCGCGCCTGGCGCGGCGCGGCACGCTCTTCCTCTTCGACGAGCCCACCACCGGCCTGCACTTCGACGACATCGCCAAGCTCATGCGCGCGCTGCGCAAGCTGCAGGACGCCGGGCACTCGCTGCTCGTCATCGAGCACAACCTCGACGTCATCCGCGCCGCCGACTGGATCGTCGACCTCGGCCCCGAAGGCGGCGAGGCCGGCGGCGAGGTGGTGTGCACCGGCACGCCCGACGACGTCAGGGCCCACCCCAAGTCGCACACCGGGCAGGCGCTGCGCGACTACGATCAGGCGCTGGGTTTCGGCACGCCGCAGGCCGAGGAAGGGCGGGCGCTGCAGAGCGTGCTGCGCGAGGCGCGCCGCGCCAGGCAGTCGGCCGACCAGAGCATCCGCATCGTCAACGCCAAGGAACACAACCTCAAGAACCTCAGCGTCGACATTCCGCGCGGCAAGTTCAACGTCATCACCGGCGTCAGCGGCTCGGGCAAGAGCACGCTGGCCTTCGACATCCTGTTCAACGAAGGCCAGCGGCGTTACCTCGAGAGCCTGAACGCCTACGCGCGCAGCATCGTGCAGCCGGCGGGGCGGCCCGAGGTCGACGCCGTCTACGGCATCCCGCCCACGGTGGCCATCGAGCAGCGGCTCTCCCGCGGCGGCCGCAAGAGCACGGTGGCCACGACCACCGAGGCCTGGCACTTCCTGCGCCTGCTGTGGGTCAAGCTGGGCCTGCAGCACTGCGTGCACGACGGCGCGCCGGTGAAGGCGCAGAGCGCCGAGAGCATCGCCGCACAACTGCTGCGCGACCACAAGGGTGAACACGTCGGCCTGCTGGCGCCGCTGGTGGTCAACCGCAAGGGCGTCTACACCGACCTCGCGAAGTGGGCCCGGGCGCGCGGCCACACGCACCTGCGCGTCGACGGCGAGTTCATGCCGCTCAACCCCTTCCCGCGCATCGACCGCTTCAAGGAGCACACGCTGGAACTGCCGGTGGGCGACATCGTGATCTCGCCCGACGACGAGGCCGGGCTGCGCGCGCTGCTGAGCAAGACGCTGGACCTCGGCAAGGGTGTGCTGCACCTGCTGCACCCGCTCACCGGCCTGGACGACAGCATGGTGGAGGGCGGCGCCCAGGGCCGCGGCACCGGCGCGGTGAAGGTCTTCAGCACCAAGCGGGCCTGCCCCGAGTGCGGCAGGAGCTACCCCGAGCTCGACCCGCGCATGTTCAGCTACAACAGCAAGCACGGCTGGTGCACGGGCTGCGTCGGCACCGGCCTGAAGCTGACGCGCGAGCAGCGCAAGGCCTACGACGACTCGGTGCGCGACGACGACAACAAGGGCCGCGAACAGAGCTTCCCGAGCGAAGAGGCCGAGGTCGAGGGCGTGGTCGACACGCCCTGCGCCGATTGCGGCGGCGCGCGGCTGAACGCCGCCTCGCGCGGCGTCACCTTCGACAGCCGCGCCATCAGCGACGTCGCCCGCCTGTCGGTGCACGAGGCGCGGCGCTGGGTGGAGGGCCTGCAGCTGGCCGGACGCGACGCCGACATCGCGCGCGACGTGGTCAGCGAGATCAGGAGCCGGCTCGAGTTCCTCGAGGACGTGGGACTGGGCTACCTGACTTTGGACCGCGCCGCGCCCACGCTCAGCGGCGGCGAGGCGCAGCGCATCCGGCTGGCCGCGCAACTGGGCAGCCACCTGCAGGGCGTGTGCTACGTGCTGGACGAACCCACCATCGGCCTGCACCCACGCGACAACGGCATCCTGCTCGGCGCGCTGGCCCGCCTGAGCGCCGCCGGCAACACGCTGGTGGTGGTGGAGCACGACGAGGACACCATCCGCCGCGCCGAGCACCTCATCGACATCGGCCCCGGCGCCGGCAAGCGCGGCGGGCAGCTGGTGGCGCAGGGCACGGTGGCCGACCTCGCGGCGCGGCCCGACTCGGTCACCGGCCGCCTGCTGGCGCAGCCGCTGCGCCACCCGCTGGTGGCGCGCCGGCCCGTCGACCCGGCCGCGCCGGCGCTGGTGCTTGGCGGCGCCTCGCTGCACAACCTGCAGCAAGTCGACCTGCACGTGCCGCTGGGTCGGCTGGTGGCCGTCACCGGCGTCAGCGGCTCGGGCAAGAGCACGCTGGCGCGCGACGTGCTGCTGGCGAACGTGCAAAGTGCGCTGACAGGCAGCAGAAGGTGGACCGGCTGCGAGAGCCTGCACGGCTTTCAGCATGTCGACCGCGTGCTCGAGGTCGACCAGACGCCCATCGGCAAGACGCCGCGCAGCTGCCCGGCCACCTACATCGGCTTCTGGGACAGCATCCGCAAGCTCTTCACCGAGACGCTGGAGGCGCGCGCGCGCGGCTACGCCGCCGCGCGTTTCAGCTTCAACACCGGCGACGGCCGCTGCCCGGGCTGCGAAGGCCAGGGCATGAAGACCATAGAGATGAGCTTCCTGCCCGACGTCAAGGTGCCTTGCGACACCTGCCACGGCGCGCGCTTCAACCCCGAGACGCTGGCCGTGAGCTGGCGCGGCCGGAGCATCGGCGACGTGCTGCGCATGGAGGTCGACGAGGCGGTGGACTTCTTCGCCAGCATGCCGGCCATCGCGCACCCGCTGCAGTTGCTGAAGGACGTGGGCCTGGGCTACCTCACACTGGGGCAGCCCTCACCCACGCTGAGCGGCGGCGAGGCGCAACGCATCAAGCTCGTCACCGAGCTCTCCAAGGTGCGCGACGACGTCACGCGCCGCGGCCAGAAGCCGCCGAAGACGCTGTACGTGCTGGACGAACCCACGGTGGGGCTGCACATGGCCGACGTCGAGCGGCTGATCCGCGTGCTGCACCGGCTGGTCGACGGCGGCCACAGCGTGGTCGTCATCGAGCACGACCTCGACGTCATCGCCGAGGCCGACTGGGTGGTCGACCTGGGGCCCGAAGGCGGGGCTGCGGGTGGCCGCGTGGTGGTGGCGGGGGCGCCCGAGGCCGTGGTGGCTGCCGGCTCGCACACGGGGCTGGCGCTGGCGCCGGTGCTGGCGCGCGCCTGAGGCGCCGCCGGCCCGTCAGGCGGTGGTGCGGCGTTGCAGGCGCTTGACGACCCGCCAGCCGAGCAACACTGCGACGATGGCGGCATAGACCGCCACCTCGCCGAAGTCGAGCTTGCCGGCGCGCATCCAGAAGAAGTGCAGCAGTGCCAGCAGCGCGACCGCGTAGACGGCCTTGTGCAGCGCCTGCCAGCGCTTGGCCCCCAGCGCCTTGATCGCGCGGTTGAACGACGTGGCGGCCAGCGGCAGCATCAGCAGCAGCGCCGTGCTGCCGACGAGGATGAAGGGGCGCTTGGCGATGTCGGCGACGATGGCTGTGAGGTCGAAGCCCATGTCCAGCCAGGCGAAGGCCAGGAAGTGCAGCACGCCGTAGAAGAAGGTGAAGAGGCCCAGCATGCGGCGCAGGCGCGCCAGCGCATGCCAGCCCGTGAGCTGGCGCAGCGGCGTGACGGCCAGCGTCAGGCACAGCATGCGCAGCGTCCAGTCGCCAGTGCCGCGGACCAGCGCCTCGGCCGGGTTGGCACCCAGCACGTCGGCCCAGGCGCCCCAGAACAGCCAGGCGAACGGCCCCAGTGCCAGGACGAAGAGCAGCGGCTTGGCTGCGCCGTGGGCCAGCAGCCGGTTCATGGCCGCCGCGGCGCCGGGCGGCCGGCCGGGGGTGGCCACGGGCGGGGCGAGCGAGGACATGCGGGTTTCAGTAGAACTTCTTCAGGTCCATGCCGGCGTAGAGCTGGCCGACCTGCGGCTCGTAGCCGTTGAACATCAGCGTCGGCCGTTTTTTCGCGAACAGGCCGTCTTCGCCGATGCGGCGTTCGGTGGCCTGGCTCCAGCGCGGGTGGTCGACCTTGGGGTTCACGTTCGAATAGAAACCGTACTCGCTGGGGATGGCGACCTCCCAGCTGGTCTTGGGCTGCTTCTCGAGAAAGCGGATCTTGACGATGCTCTTGCCGCTCTTGAAGCCGTACTTCCACGGCACCACCAGGCGCAGCGGCGCGCCGTTCTGGTTGGGCAGCACCTCGCCGTAGGCGCCAAAGGCCAGCAGTGTCAGCGGGTGCAGCGCTTCGTCCATGCGCAGCGCCTCGACATAGGGCCACTCGAGGCCACCTCTTGCCAGGCCCGGCATCTGCGCCGCATCCATCAGGGTCACGAACTGCACGAACTTGGCGTTGCCGGTGGGCTCGACCTTGCGGATCAGTTCAGCCAGCGACCAGCCGACCCAGGGGATGACCATCGACCAGCCTTCGACGCAGCGCAGGCGGTAGACACGCTCTTCCATCGGGCTGAGCTTGAGCAGGGCGTCGATATCCCAGGTGCCGGGCTTCTTGACCTCGCCTTCGATGGCCACCGTCCACGGGCGGGTCTTGAGCCGGCCGGCGTGGCGCGCCGGGTCGCTCTTGTCGGTGCCGAACTCGTAGAAGTTGTTGTAGCCGGTGGCGTCGGCATAGGGCGTGGGTTTGTCCATCGTCACGGCGCCGTGCACGGCGCTGCGGCCGCCGGTCAAGGGCGCCAGCTTGCCCGGGCGCGTGATTTGCGCGTGGGCCGCAGGCAGGGCGCCCAGCGCGCCCAATGCCACGCCACCGGCCACGCCCTGCAAGAGGCGGCGGCGCTGTGCGTAGACGTGGCGCGGCGTGATGTCCGAGCCGACGGGATGAACGAAGCCACGGTCCTTCAGGAAGTGCATGCCTGCTCCAGTGCGGGTTTCAAGTGGGTCGGTGCGGGCCTGCAGGCCTTACACCACGGACCCGGGAATGCCGTCGACACGGGAACCTGTTTGGCGCGAGAAAACGGCGCCGGAAGTGAAACGGGCCGGCACAAAGCCGGCCCGTGGTTGGGGAGGGGGTGCCTTCGGGGCTCAGTGCAGGCCCGCCATGTAGTCGGCCACGGCCTTGATCTCGGCATCGCTCATCTTGGCCGCGATGGCGGTCATCTGCGCGCTGTTGCCGCGGGCGCCGGAGCGAAAGGCAAGCAACTGGGCCTCGGTGTACTCGACATGCTGGCCGCCCAGGCGCGGGTATTGCGCCGGGATGCCGGCGCCGTTCGGGCTGTGGCAACCCGCGCAGGCCGGCACGGCCTTGGCCATGATGCCGCCGCGGTAGATGCTCTCGCCCAGCGTCACGGTGTCCTTGTTCGTCGCCGCGCCAGCCAGGGCCGGCCGCGCGACATAGAAGGCCGCAATGTGCTTCATGTCTGTTTCGGAGAGCGGTGCCACCATGACGGACATGATGCCACTCTTGCGCTTGCCGTTCTTGAACTCGGTCAGTTGCTTGACCAGGTAGTCGGCGTGCTGGCCCTGCAGGATGGGGTTGGCTGCGGCGCCGCGGTTGTTGTCGGCGGGGTGGCAGGCCACGCAGGTGGCGGCCAGCTGCTGCCCCTTGGCGGGGTCGGCTTTGAAGGCGGGGGCGGCGCCGGCCGCGAACGCAGTGCCGGCAGACAGGGCCAGGGTGGCCGCCGACAGGGTCGACAGGGCCAGCAACTTGATACGCGACGTCATGCGAAGGGCCTTCAAAAAGGGTACTGCGGGATCGGCGGAGCATGCGATTTTACAATGTCCCATGACAAGCAGCTTCCAAGGCCACAAGGCCGTGCCCACTGACGCCGCCAAGCAGGCGCTGGCGTGGACACACACGGCCCGGTTTTTCACTACCGCCAGCCAGCTGGTGCAGCTGCCGGCGAGCGAGACACCGGAGATCGCCTTCGTCGGCCGCAGCAACGCCGGCAAGTCCACCGCCATCAACCGGCTGGCACAGCACAAGCGCCTGGCCTTCGCGTCGCGCACGCCGGGCCGCACCCAGCACATCAACCTCTTCAACGTCGGGCCCAAAGACGCGCCCGATGCGCTCTTCGCCGACCTGCCGGGTTACGGCTACGCCGCCGTGGAGCGCGCCGCCAAGCTGCGCTGGCAGGAGGTGATGGCCGACTACCTGCAGCTGCGCCGGCCGCTGCACGGCGTGGTGCTGATGATCGATTCGCGCCTGGGCTTCACCGAGCTCGACCTGCGCCTGCTTTCGCTGATGGCGCCGCGGCTGGCCAACGGAGAGGTGCGGCTGCTGGTGCTGCTGACCAAGGCCGACAAGCTCAACCGCAGCGAGGCCCAGCTTGCGCTGCTCAAGGCGCAGGACGTGCTGGCCGAGGTCTCGGGCGAGAACACCGACATCGGCGTGACGCTGTTCTCGGCGCTCTCGCGCCAGGGCCTGGGCGACGTGGCCGAGACGCTGTACGAGTGGGTGCATGCGCCGCCGTCGCCCTCCGAAGCCGCGCCGGCCGATGGGCCCGCATCGGCCGCACCGGCCGCACCGGCCGCACCGGCCGCACCGGCCGCACCGGCCGCACCGGCCGCGACGGCATCGGCCGAAGGCCCGCCGGCGGACCGTACACCGTCGCCCTGATGCGCTGCTTCGACCTCGTGCTGCCGCATGGCATCACGCTGGCCTGCCGCGCCGCGGGCCGCATCGGCGCGCCGCGCGTGATGCTGCTTCACGGTTTCCCCGAAGCGGCTTTCGTGTGGGACGAGGTGATGGCCATGCTGGCCGCCGACGCCGACTGCGTGGCGCCCAACCTGCGCGGGTATGTCGGCTCGTCGGCGCCTGTCGACATCGCGGCCTACCGTCCGAAGTGGTTGGTGGCCGACGTGGCGGCGGCGATCACGGCGCTCGGCGGCCCGCTCGACCTGCTGGTGGCTCACGACTGGGGCGGCGCGCTGGCCTGGAGCCTGGCGGCCGCGCAACCGGGCCTGGTGAAGCGGCTGCTGATCATCAACTCGCCGCATCCCGCCACCTTCCTGCGCGAGCTGCGCCACGACGCCGCACAGCAGGCCGCCAGCGCCTACATGAACTTTCTCTGCCGGCCCGATGCCGATGTGCTGTTGCGCGAGCGCGACCACGCGCGCCTGTGGCCCTTCTTCGGCGACGCTGCCTGGCTGACCGAAGCCCTGCGCGAGCGCTACCGCGCGGCGTGGGACAACGAGGGCCGCGGCCTTGCCGGCGCGCTGAACTACTACCGCGCCTCGCCGCTGCGCCCCGCGACGGGGCCAGGCGACCCGCTCCACACCCTGGTGCTGCCCGATGCCGCCGTGACCGTGGCGGTGCCGGCCTCGGTGTTGTGGGGCGACGCCGACCGCGCCTTGCTGCCGGGGCTGCTGGACGGATTGCAGACCTGGGTGCCCCGGCTGCAACTTCAGCGAGTGCAGCAGGCCAGCCACTGGCTGGTGCACGAGCAGCCGGCGCTCGTGGCCGACACCATCCGGCGCCTGCTGTAGCGCCGGCACCGCCGACGCTGGCGGTGAACCCGCGGCGTCAGGCAGCGACCCCGACCTGCTCCTGAACGCGCGCCGCGGCGCTGCCGACAATGGAGCGTTCCTTCAGCGTCTTGGCCAGCCGTTCGTTGTGCATGTTCAGCAGCGCACCGCGCCGCACGGCCCAGGTGGCATCGGAGGCGCCGTCGCCGAAGAGCCAGATTTCGCCGTGTTCGCCCGGCCAGAGCAGCCGGCAATGCACCCAGCGGCCCTGCAGGAACATGCGCACCCAGTCACCAGGCCGCAGCCCGTCCAGCCACTCGTCGGTGCTGGTGTCGTGGCGCGTGGGCGGCGGGCGCCGGTCGAGCAGGTCGGCGGGCACGGTGTCGAGTTCGTCGACGTCCAGCATGCCGTGGAACGACGACGCCTGCGCGCGGCCCGATAGGAACTTGTCCTCCAGCTTCTGCAGCGCCCCGATCTGGCTGGCCGCCGCCGTCAGGCGCCGCGTCAGGCGCTTGTGCAGGAAGCTCTCGAGCTGGTCGAGGGCCCAGCGGTACAGACCGTTGTTCTGTTCCGGTTCGGCCGCCAGCTGTTCCACCGTGGCGCGGGCGGCCTTCAGCAGCAGCTTGCGGTCGGGGTCGGCGGCATCGGGTGCCATCTCGCACTCGAAGCAGAGGTGGTTGATGAAGCGCCACAGCGGGTGCTTGTCCTGGTCGAGCATGCTGGCGTCGCGCAGCGCCAGGCGCATCGCCGGGCCGTGCAGGCGCGCGATCACCATGCCGACGTCCGCGGGCACGCGCTCGTTCGACTGCATGGCCTCGAACAGGCGGCTGACGAGTTCGACGGCCTGGCGGTCGACGCGGTTGGACGTGCCACGGACAACTTCGGTCCAGTGTTCCTTGCGACCGCCCGCGGCACTCGTCGCCTTGCCTGCGCGCGGCGCCTGGCCGTCGTAGCTGAGCGGTGTGTCGACCGGCGCCGGCATGGTGTCGCGCATGCGGTGCAGGTCGGGGCTGAACGTCGTCTCGTTGGCGCGCGGGCCGCGGCGCGAGCCTGAAGGCAGGATCAGCGTGCGGTGCGCGGCGGGCTCGATGCCCATCGACTCGAGCCGCGAGGTCGACGACGCGTAGGCCACGCGCAGCAACTGCGCCAGCGGCGCGCCGGCGGCGCGCATGAAGGCCAGCTGGTGGCCACGCGACAGCGGCAACGCCTGCGCGGCCGCCCACACGGCGCGGGCATAGGCCTCGGCGCGAAAGGGGTTGTGGTCGCCGGTGACGTCCATGTCGCCCACGAGGGCCGAGATGTAGGTCTGCAGTTCGCGAAGCTCGTACTCGGCCGTGCTGTTGATGCCCGCGATGACGTGCGAGAGCTCGACGTCCATCGCCACCACTTCCTCGTCGACCAGCGACAGCGACATGCGCCTGGCCGGCGTGGGTTCGTGCGACACCGCGGGGCGACGGGCCAGCGTGAGGCCCACCTGCTCCTGCAGCGATCGGATGAAGTAGTCGCCCAGGCGCGACCTTTGCGACAGCAGGGCCTGCATCAGGTCGCCCACGGTCGAGCGCTGCACGGGTGCCATCTGCGCCAGTCCCTTGCGGACCTTGTCGAGCGTGCCGTCGATCAGTTGATCGAAGAGCAATGGCGCGCGCAGCAGTTCGTCGTCGACGAACTGCTGCATCGCTGGCGAGACACGGGGGCTGCCCATCGGCGTGATTATCCGGTCTGAGAGTCGGGCCAATCAATGAAAAAGGCCTGCGGAAACCCCGCAGGCCTTGGCAAAGTGCTGGCGCTTCGGGTGGCCCCGCCAGGCTGTGCCTGGCCCTCGGGCGGCCGACGTGCCGGCGGCTTTACATGTCCATGCCGCCCATGCCGCCCATGCCACCCATGCCGCCCATGCCGCCAGGCATGCCGCTGCCGGACTCGTCCTTGGGCGACTCGGCGACCATGCACTCGGTCGTCAGCATCAGGCCTGCCACCGAAGCGGCGTTCTGCAGCGCGGTGCGCGTGACCTTGGTGGGATCCAGGATGCCCATCTCGATCATGTCGCCGTAGGTGCCGTTGGCGGCGTTGAAGCCGTAGTTGCCCTTGCCGGCCAGCACGGCGTTGATCACCACGCTCGGCTCGTCGCCGGCGTTGGCGACGATCTCGCGCAGCGGCTGCTCGACGGCGCGCAGCACGATCTTGATGCCGGCGTCCTGGTCGTGGTTGTCGCCCTTGA
>PNKD01000055.1 GCA_013822265.1 Leptothrix sp. (in: b-proteobacteria) | reverse complement strand
CCGAGAGCACGAAGCTGGCGAGCTGGCCGCCGCTGACGGTGTTGGAGGCGCCGTACAACGTGCCTGTCAACTGGTCGGCGTAGGTGCCGACGGGCAAGGTCGTGGCAAGCGCTGGCACCGTGTAGCTGACAGCGGGTTGGCGGTTCACCGCGACGAGCACTTCCTTGTCATAGAACTTCCGCGAGAAGACCAGCACGTCGTTGTTCGAGTAGAGCACGGTGGTCTGCCCATAGGCCAGCGCGTCGTTGGATGCCCGCAGCGCGGCCAGCTTCTTGATGGTGAGGTAGGCCGTCGTGGTCTGGCTGAACGATGGCGCCGCCACCTGCATGAAGCCACGGCCCGCGATGTCGCTGGCGTTGGTCGACGACATGTACTGCTCGGTGCCGTAGTAGATGTTCGGCGTCCCGCGCGCGGTCATCAGCGTGGCGATGGCGGCGTGAAAGGGCTTGTCGTTGGGCTGGACGTAGCGGAATCGCGTGACGTCGTGGTTGTCCAGGAAGGTGATGGCCTGGTTCTCGTAGATGTAGTCCACCGAGGTCTGCGTCAGCATGCTGCCGAACTGCGTCATCGTCTCCGTGAAGCTGCCGAAGGCGTTGGTGCTGGCGCGGTAGTACTCGAAGTCGAGGTTGTTCACGCCCGTGCGGTCGGGGAAGCTGCGGTACTCGTCGTACTTCGGGTCGGGCCGGCCGATGAAGAACTCGCCGAAGTGGGCCAGCGGGCCACCGGCTGCCGAGTCGATGGCGTCCCTGAGGCCCTTGACGAACGCGGGGTTCATGTGCAGTGTGGCGTCGTGGCGGAAGCCGTCCACGCCGAGGGCCTTCCAGAAGGCGGCGGCCTTCTCCAGGTGCGCCACGACATTGGTGTTCTCTTGCGAGAAGTCGGCCAGCGAACCCAGTTCCTTGTGCCGGAAACCGAAGCGGCTGCTGTCGCTGCCACGGTCGCCCAGGCCATGGAACCAGCCGTTGATGTCGTTGTTCGGGTCGGCGAGCAGGTTCTCGATGTCGCTGGAGCCCGAGCAGTTGTAGGGTTCGCCGTTCGCGTCGAAGCAATAGTTGCCGCTGCCGTCCTTGTCCGGTTCGTAGAGCTTGCCGTCTTCTGCGCTGTTGCCATTGGTGGGATTGCGCCAGCGGCTGCTGTGGTTGGTGACGAAGTCAATCACCAGCTTCATGCCTTCGGCGTGCAGCGCGTCCCGCAGCGCCTTGAACTTGTTCAAGTTGCCGAAGTGCTTGTTCGTCGCGAAGTAGTTGCGGACGTGGTAGCCGTGGAAGCTCGTCCAGCGGTCTATGCCGCCACCGGCTTGGTAGTCGAGGATGGCGGTGTCGCGGTTGGCGTACGGCGCCGAGATCCAGACCGCCGTGACACCCATGTTCTTCAGGTAGGGAATCTTATTGATGATCCCCTGCCAGTCGCCACCCTGGTACAGCTTGAGGTCGCTGCCGGTGCCGTCGAACAGCGTGGCATCGAAGCCCACGGGGACGTTGTTGCCGGTGTCGCCGTCAACGAAGCGGTCGGTGATGATCTGGTAGACGAGGTCCTTCGGTGTCACCGGCCCCAGGGCACCGCTGGCGGTGACGGCACCCGCCGTCCCGAAGAGCGCCAGTGCGAAGCAACCGGCGACCGCCAACCAGCGGCTCATGCCGGCAAGGCGCCGCAGAGCTTGGAATTGTCCGGTTACCTGTGTCCGCATGTCTGACTCCAGTCTCGTTGCGTTGCGTAAAAGGCCGTGCGCGCTGTGGCGTGGGTTTCATGCTCACGACAGGCCCCTGCCGGCGCGCACCGGCAGGGGCGGAGTCAGGTACAGGATCAGAACTTGTAGTTCGCCCCCACCAGGTAGGACTTGCCGAACTTCTTGCGGTCGGTGGTTTGGCCGTTGGCCGCGTCGTAGTACTCGAACCAGGGGTTGGTCAGGTTGCTGCCCTGCGCCAGGATGGACAAGCCCTTCAGCGCGCCCTGGCTGAACTCGTACAAGGCCTGGAAGTCGATGTTGGTCGAACCCTTCACGTAGACCAGCTGGTTGCGATCCTGGTAGTCATTGATCGAGCCCAGGAAGTCTGAGCGCTTGCGCGCCGCCACCGCAAACTGGAAGCCGTGCTTCTCGTAGTAGGCGCGCAGGTTGGTGACCTGCTTGGACAGCCCCGGCAAGGGAATCGTCGTGGTTCTGACGTTCTGCGTGGCGAAGCCGCTGGCCGGCAGCGAAACCGAGCTGCTGGTGTTCGAGTAGTTCACCATCAGGCCGAAACCGTCCAGCATGGTGCTCACCAGGCTCAGCGGCACGTTCACGGACAGTTCCACACCGCGGATCGAGCCGCCGGACCCGTTGATGGGCTTGGTGAACACGCCCACCTTGTTGCCGCTGGGCGGCAGCACCGAGGCGGGCGTGATGTAGGGGCTGAAGTCGAAGGCCTCGTTGACGTTCAGGATGTAGGTCTTCAGGCTCTTGTTGAAGCCGGCAATGCTGATGTAGCCCTTGCTGCCGAAGTACTTCTCGAACGAGAGGTCGATGGCATCGGCACGGAAAGGCTCCAGCTTCGGGTTGCCGCCGCCGCCCTTGATGTACTGCGGGTTGACGTCGGTCTTCAGGGAGAACTCGAACGACGCCTTCATGTCCTCCATGTTGGGCCGCGCCAGCACGCGGCCGATACCGAGGCGAACGACGCTGTCGGCGCCCAGCCTGGTCGAGAGGTTCAGGTTGGGCAGCACATCGGTGAAGCTGTGATCGGCCGACATCGGCAAGTAGGTACAACGCTTGGTGGCATCCACGCAGCTGGCCTGATCAACGCGGAAGCCGCTGGCCGACTGCTGGGTGCGCTGCAGTTGAAGGCCGACGTTGCCGCGCACGTCCAGGCCGCCGAGGCTGCCGTCGATGTCGCCCTTGATATAGCCGGTGGTCACCTTCTCATCGACGCCCCAGCTCTTGCTGGCGATGTCGAACACCGTCCACTGGTTCAGCTGGTAGATGGAGCCCAGCGAGCCCGCCGGATTCCAGTTCAGGGTCGGGATGCCTGTGAGGCCGCCCACGCCGACGGTCGGGCTGGGCACATTGGCCGAGATCAGGCGGTCCCTCACGGTGCCGTCGGGGTTGAGCCCGCCAATGACCACCAGCGCACCCTCGGTCGCCACGCGGTCCTTGCTGCGGTTGGTGAGGTTCGCGCCCACGTCCACCGACACCACTGGCCCCCAGCTGACGTCGTGCTTGCCCGACAGGCGCAAGGCCTTGATCTTGTCGGTGGTGACGGGGTTGGCGTAATAGCCGTCCTGCACACCAGCGCCGCCCGCCCAGCCCTGCACATCGGTCAGCTTGATGATGTTCGGGTCGGCGTAGTTCAGGCCGCTGGTGTACTTCACCTCGGCGAGGTTGCTGCCGTTGAAGCCGGTGTAGGAAATCGTGTCGGCGTTGTTGGTTGTGTTGCCGGGCAGGCCCGCGGTGGTCTCGTAACGTACCGAGTCCTTCTTGACCGACGAGTAGGACAGGTCGGCATTCATGCGCCAGGTGCCGGCCTTGAACCTGTTGCCCCAGCCCACCGACGTCAATTCGTCCGTATAGTCCTCGTTGTGGTTGCGGATCACGCCCTTCCAGTTGGTGAAGGTGCCCGCGGTCGCCACGCCGCCAGAGATCGTCGCATTGATGAGCGTGCCGCCGGTGTCGTTCGCGCCGGCTGACAGGCCGCCGAGCGGGCCTTCCAGGCCGCGCTTCTTGACCGAGAAATTGCCCTTCGAATAGAAGATGTCGAGGATCGACTCGAAGTCCTTGTTGGGTTTGTACTGCAGCACGGCCATCGCGCCGGTGCGGTCGAAGTCGGTGGTCTCGATGTCGGTGGTGAAGCCGCCCGGCGTCTTGAGGCCGCCTGAGACGTAGTCTCCCTTTGCATCCTTGACAATCGGATATCCAGGGTACTCGACCGGCTGCACCCAGCCACCCCAGGTGTTGAAGTTCGGCCGGCCGCCGCCCTTGATCTTTTGCTTGGTCAGACCCAGTGCCACGCCGATGGTGCGGTCGGCGAACTGGTCGACATACGACAGCGACGCCCGGTCGCCGCTGCCCGTGCCGAAGCCCGGCCGGGCTTCGGCCTTGGTGCTTTGTTCCTTGCGGTAGTTCACCGCCACGGTGCGCTTGCCGAAGTTCAGCGGCCGCACCATCTGCAGGTCGATGGTGGACGACAGGCCCTGACCGACCAGCGTCGCATCGGGTGTCTTGTAGATCACGATGCCGCCCAGCAGTTCGGCGGGGTACTGGTCGAACTCGACGCCGCGGCCGATGCCGGTGGACGCCTGTTCGCGGCCGTTGAGCAAGCCGCCGTTGAAGTCAGGTGACATGCCGCGCACGCTGACCTGCTGCGCGCGCCCGGTCAGGGGGCTGAGCTGGATCGTCACGCCGGGCAGGCGCGAGACCGACTCTGCAACGCTCAAGTCGGGCAGCTTGCCGATGTCCTCGGCCGAGATCGCCTCGACGATGGAGTCAGAATTCTTCTTGACCGAGATCGCCGCCTCGATGCCTTTGCGGATGCCGGTGACGGTAATCACTTGGGGTGCGGCGCCATCGGCGGTCTGCGCTTGGGCCACCGGAATGCCGAACAGCATGGCCGCCACGGCTGTAGCCACCGGTGTGGTCTTGAGCAACGCGCGCGTCGTGTCGCCGCCGGATCTGTGGGTTTTCATTGAATGTCTCCTGAGGGTCGCGTTAATGAGGTGCTTCCATCGGCGCGGGCTCATGGAGCCACCCGATCGGTCACAGGGCAGGACCCTGGGAGCCGGAATATGTACCAAAACTAGATTTACGCGATACCTTCGGAAACCCTAGATCGGTGCGGAGCAGAGTCCCACATCTCGCGGCGGTTGCCACTTTCGCTCGCAGTTGTCGCTCGGTAGACTGGATGCAGCGCACCGCCATCTGGATCAGTTGGATTCCGACCAGTCTGTTTGTAGCGAAACTACAGTGACAAAAAACAACACACACTTCACTTGCCCGGGTTTGAAGTACTTCGTCCTCGGGTTGTTGCTGTTGATCGGGGGCCCGCTCTTGGCGGCAGGCCGGGCGGCAGACGCGGTGTCGGCCCGGCACCGGACGGCGGCCCCCCTGCAACTGCATCTGCCCTCGCCCGACTGGCGCGACCAGGTGCTGTACTTCGTGATGACCGACCGCTTCGCCGATGGCGACCCGCGCAACAACGACCAGGGTGCCGGCGAGTACCGGCCAGGCGACGACAGCCGCTACCAGGGCGGCGACCTGGCCGGCCTGACGCGGCAGCTGGACTACATCCAGGGCCTGGGAGCCACAGGTCTGTGGATCACGCCGCCGGTGGCCAACCAGTGGGTCTCGCCCGGGGGCAGCGACACGGGCTACCACGGCTACTGGGCGCAACACTTCAAGCAGGTCGACCCGCACCTGGGCAGCCTGGCCGACTACCGGCGCTTGTCCGATGCCTTGCATCGCCGCGGCATGCGGCTGGTGCAGGACATCGTCGTCAACCACACCGGCAACTACTTCGGCTACGGCCCCGACTGGACGGCCGACGACCCCGCCCGCGGCTATCTGGCGCATGCCGGCACGCCGCCGGTGGCGCGGCCCATGCAGCCGCCGTTCGATCGCAACGACCCGCGCGACCCGGTGGCGCGCCGGGCCGGCATCTACCACTGGACGCCCGACGTCCGCGACTACAACGATCCGCTGCAGGAGCAGCGCTTCCAGATGGGCGGTCTGGACGACCTGAACACCGACAACCCGGTGGTGCGGCGTGCGCTGCGCGCGAGCTATGGCCACTGGATCGAAGCCGTGGGTGTCGACGCCTTCCGCGTCGACACCGCGTTCTACGTGCCGCCAGGCTACTTTGCGGACTTCATGTTTTCCCGGGACGCGCAAGCGCCGGGCATGGCCGAGGTGGCGCGCCGCACCGGGCGCAGCGACTTCCTGGTCTTCGGCGAAGGCTTCGGCATCGACCGCCCCGGCGACGACACGCAGGCGCGCAGGATAGAGAGCTACGTGCGCGGGCCGGAGGGTCAGGCCCTGATGTCGGGCATGCTCAACTTCCCGCTCTACGGTGCGCTGGGCGACGTGTTCGCGCGCGGGCGCCCACCGGCGGAACTGGCCGACCGCATCCGGCGCATGCTCAAGGTGCACCGGCAGCCGCACCGCATGCCGAGTTTCGTCGACAACCACGACGTCGACCGCTTCCTGGCCGGCAGCAGCGAGGCCGGGCTGCGCCAGGCGCTGCTGGCATTGATGACCTTGCCCGGCATCCCCGTCATCTATTACGGCACCGAGCAGGGGTTCACGGCGCAGCGCGCCGCCATGTTCGCCGCCGGGGCGGGCTCGGGCGGGCGCGATCGCTACGACACCGGGGCGCCGCTGTACCGCGCCATCGCCGAGCTGGCCGCCATGCGCCGTTCGCACCGGGTCTTCTCACGCGGCTGGCCCACGGTGCTGCACGGCAACGAGGCCCGTGCCGGCGCACTGGCCTGGCGCGTGGACCGGCAGGCCGGGTGTGCCGCCGCGGGATCGGCCTTCGTCGTTTTCAACACCGGCGACGGCGACAGCCTGCTGCCCGCCATGGCCACCGGGCTGCCGGCCGGCGCGGTGCTGCAAGGCGTGCACGGCCTGCACGGCCGGCCGCAAGACCTCGTCGTCGGGCCGGGTGGGTGGGTGACGCTGCAGTTGGCGTCGCGAAGCGGCCAGGTGTGGGTAGCCACTTCGAAGCGGAGCAGCGCAGTGGCTGCTGCGGGCACCGTCACCATCGATGCCGCCGACCCGGGCCGCATGGCCGGCCGCGGCCCGGCAGGCCGTGCCCTGGCCGGGTACGCCATGAGGCGCGAAAGCGTCGAGCGCCACGAGGGCGACTTCGCCGTGGGCGGCACGGCCCGTGGCGTGCAGGCGCTGCAGCTGGTGGTCGACGGCGACCTGTCGCAGGCACTGGCCGTCACGCCCGACGCGTCGGGCCGCTGGCAGGCCTTGGTGGACAGCTCGGCGATGGTCGACCCCGACCACCGCCACAGCGTCGTGGCCTGGGCCGGCGGGCAGACGGTGTCGGCGGTGCGCAGCTTCCGCGTCGTGCGGCCGTGGCAGACCGTGGTCGACCAGGCCGACCCGGCCGGAGACGATCACGGCCCCGACGGCCGCATCACCTACCCGACCGACCCCGGGTGGGGTGAGCGCCGCCAGATGGACCTGCGCCATGTGCGTGTGGACACCGCGGGCGGCGCGCTGCGCCTGGTGCTCACCATGAACCAGCTCAGCCGGTCCTGGAACCCGCCCAACGGCTTCGACCACGTGGCCTTCACCGTCTTCATCGGCCTGCCCGGGCGCGACGACGGCGCCAAGGTGATGCCGCTGCAGCACACCGAAGTGCCCGGCGGCATGCGCTGGCACCTGCGGCTGCGCGCTGGCGGTTGGTCGAACGCGCTGTACAGCTGGGTGGGGGCCACGGCCGGCTCGGAGGGCAAGGCGGTGATACCGGGCGCCACGCTCGCCGTCGACGCCGCCGCGGCCACCGTCAGCCTCACCCTGCCCGCCGCGGCGCTGGGCGGCCTGAAGAGCCTGAGCGGCCTGCGCCTGTACGTGACGACCTGGGACTACGACGGCGGCTATCGTCCCCTGGGCCCGCAGGCCGGCCCGCACAGCATGGGGGGCGGCACCGCCGACGGCCCGCGCGTGATGGACGACAGCGGCGTGATCACGCTGCCGTGACGGGCCCGCACCCGGCGCTGGGCGGTGTTCAGGGGTACCGGCGAGGGTGAAACAGGCAGCAAAAAGGGCAGGTGTGTCGGCACCTGCCCTTTCTGCGGTCGAAGCAAGAAGATTACTTCTTGGCTTCTTCCTTCTTCACTTCCTTCTTCATTTCCTTCTTGGCTTCGGTCTTGGCTTCGGCCTTGGCGGCGCTGGCGGCCGGCTTGGCAGCCTCGGCCTTGGCGGGGGCGGCACCGGCGTGCGAAGCGGCGTTGGCGGCGAAGGCAAAGGCCAGCAGGGTCAGGGCGCTGAGGAACTTGGTCATGTGATCTCTCTCGAGTAGGTAAGTTGAGGCTTTGAGAAACGGGCCCGACACGCCGGGTCAGCCGGCCTGCCAAACCATCGGTTCGTTGTGCGAAAGATTCGCGCCACCGCCCCGACTGCAGCCACAACGCCGGCCGCTGCAGGCTGGTTGACAGCCCGGATGACAGCCCCGAAAAGATTTTCTCGGCCCGTTTCGGCGCCCCGGACATGGGCCCGCGGACGTCCTGCGCGGCACGGCGCGGCTACCATCCGCGCCGTGCCAAGACCCCCTGAACTCCTCCGCGGCGGCCTGTGGCTGGCGGTTTCCATGCTCGCTGCCGGCCATTCGTCTGCCGCACCCCGCATCCCGACCAGCGACGCCGAGGTGCTGGCCACCGTGCCCGCCCGAGCCAGCGACCCGCGGGCGCGCGAGCTGGCGGCGCTGCGTTCGGCCTGGCGCGTGCGCCCTCAGGACGAGGCGGCCGCCGTGGCGCTGGCCCAGCGCTACTTCGAGCAGGTCGCCGCCGAAGGCGACCCGCGCTACATCGGCTATGCCCAGGCGGCGCTGCAACCCTGGTGGGACCAGCCGCAGCCGCCCGCGGCGGTGCGGGTGCTGCGCGGCAAGCTGCGGCAGTTCGACCACCAGTTCGACGCGGCGCTCGCCGACCTCGACGCCACCTTGCGCGAGCAGCCTGCCAACGCCGACGCCTGGGCCTGGCGGCTGGCCATCCTGCTGGTGAGCGCGCGCTACGACGAGGCCCGTGCCGCCTGCGAGCGGCTGGTGCCGCTGGTGCCGCCGCTGATCGGTGCCGGCTGCCGCGCGCAGGTCGACGCACTCACCGGCCATGCCGGGCGCGCCGCCGCGACGCTGCAGGCCGCGCTGACAGCCGCGCCGCTGGCTGTGCCAAGGGGCGAGCCGGTCGCCGACGCGCCGGAGCGCCTGTGGGCCCTGACCCGGCTGGCAGAGATCGAGGAGCGCCGGGGTGCCTTCGAGGCGGCCGAGGCTGCCTTCCGGCAGGCCCTGGCGCTCGGCGTGCCCGACGTCTACCTGCAGGCGGCCTATGCCGACTTCCTGCTCGACCGCGGCCGCGCCGCCGAGGTGCTGTCGCTGTTGAAGGACAGTGGCCGCGCCGACGTGCTGCTGCTGCGCCTGGCGCTGGCGGCCAAGGCCACCGGCGATGCCCGCGCGCCGCGCCTGGCCGAAGAGCTCGCGGCGCGCTTCGAAGCCGCCAGGCTGCGCGGCGACACCAGCCACGAGAAGGAAGAGTCGCGTTTCCTGCTGGCCTTGCGCGGCGACACCGCGCGCGCCCTGGTGCTGGCACGGCAGAACTTCGCCGTGCAGCGCGAGCCCGCCGACGCCCGCGTGCTGCTGGAAGCCGCCATCGCTGCGCGCGACGCCGCCGCCGCGGCGCCGGCCATGGCCTGGATGTCGGCTTCGCGCATCGAGAGCGTGTCGCTGCAGGCCCTGGTGGCCCGCGTGAAGGCGCTGTCGTGACCGCGGGGCGCTTGTGGCGGGCCGTGTCGGTGGCCCTGGCCTGGCGCACCCGCGCCACCTGGCTGCTGGCCAGTGCGCTGCTGTTCGCCGCGGCCGGCGCGCAGGCGCACAAGCCGTCCGACAGCTACCTCGGCGTCACCGTGCAGGGCGATCAGCTCAGCGGCCGCTGGGACATCGCGCTGCGCGACCTCGACTTCGCGCTCGGCCTGGACGCCGACGGCGACGGCAACATCACCTGGGGCGAACTGCGCGCCCGCCATGCCGACATCGCCGCCTACGCCTCGGCGCGCCTGGCGCTGCAGGCCGACGGCCAGGCCTGCACGCTGACGGTGGGCACGCAGCAGGTCGACGAACACACCGACGGCGCCTACACCGTGCTGCCGCTGAACTGGGCCTGCGCCGTCGGCGCCGGCGCGCCGCACACGCTGGAACTGCACTACACGCTGTTCGCCGACCTCGACCCCCGGCACCGCGGGCTGCTCAAGCTGACGGCGCAGGGCGCCACGCGCACCGCGGTGCTGGGGCCGCAGGCGCCGCGCCAGCGCTTCGACCTGCAGGCCGAGGCCAGCGTGCTGACGACCCTGCGCGACTACGCTCGCGAGGGCGTCTGGCACATCTGGATCGGCTTCGACCACATCCTCTTCCTGCTCGCGCTGCTGCTGCCGGCGGTGGGGCTGTGGTCGGTGCGCGGCGGCCACGCGCGGGCGCCGCACCGCTGGCACCCGGTGTCGCGCTTTCGCGCCGCGTTCTGGGACGTGGTGCGCATCGTCACCGCCTTCACCGTGGCGCATTCGATCACGCTGTCGCTGGCGGCGCTGGGCCTGGTGTCGCTGCCATCGCGGCTGGTCGAGTCGGCGATCGCGGCCAGCGTGGTGCTGGCGGCGCTGAACAACCTGCGCCCGGTGTTCGAGGGCCGGCGCTGGATCGTCGCCTTCGCCTTCGGCCTCGTGCACGGCTTCGGCTTTGCCAGCGTGCTGGCCGACCTCGGGCTGCCGCAGGGCGCGCTGGCACTGGCGCTGCTGGGATTCAACCTCGGCGTCGAGGCCGGGCAGCTGGCCATCGTGGCGGCCTTCCTGCCAGCGGCCTACCTGCTGCGGCGCACCGCGTTCTACCGCCGTGCGGTGCTGCAGGGCGGGTCCGCGCTCATCGCGCTGCTGGCGGCTGTGTGGCTGCTGGAACGCGCGTTCGAGCTGAAGCTGATGCCCTTCTGATGCCCTTCTGATGCCCTTGTGACGGCCATGCCGCCAGGGGCTCACTTCTTCGGCGCGTCCTTCTTCGCTTCTTCCTTGCGCGCTTCGGGCCTGGCCGGCACGGTCTTGGCCGCGCTGGCAGCCGCCTTGGGGGCGGTGGCCTTGACCGGTGCGCCGCCCATCGGGGCGCCGGCATGGGCGGTCAGGGCCAGGGCCAGCAGGGCGATAGTGCTCGAAAGCTTGATCATCTGGGGTCTCCGGTGAGGGTGGGCGGCCGGTCGCGGCGCTGCGCAGTATCACGGATGGGCGGCAACGCGCGCTGCGCCGCGGCCACGGGGCCTGCGCATCTCAGCGGTGGTGCTGGTCCAGCGCCTGTGCCGCACCGGTCAGCGCTGCCAGCGTGTCGGTGATGAGCGGCGTGGGGATGGCCTGCAGGTAGTCCTGGAAGCGGCCCTTGGCCTCGAAACGCCGGCGGAAGTCGGACTCGAAGAAGCGTTCTCCCAGCCGCGGCACGATGCCGCCACCGATGTAGACGCCGCCGCGCGCTCCCAGCACCAGCGCCACGTTGCCGGCAAAACTGCCCAGCAGGGCGCAGAAGCTGTCGAGCGTGCGACTGCACGCCGCATCGGTGCCCGCCAGGCCGCGCTCGACGATGTGCTCGGTGGCGAGCGCCGGCGCGGCCGCGCCGAGCACCGCCGCCACGGCCTGGTGCAGCAGGGGCAGGCCGATGCCCGACAGCAGGCGTTCGGCCGAAACATGGACGTGCTCGCGGCGCACGGCAGCGAGCAGCGCCGCGTCGAAGTCGTCGGCGGCCGACAGCGTGGCGTGGCCGCCTTCGCCCGGCACGGCCACCCAGCCCTGCGCAGCCGGCACCAGCCCGGCCACGCCCAGGCCGGTGCCGGGGCCGATGACGGCCAGCGTGGCGCGCGGCGGCGGCGCGGCCACCACACCGCGCCACGCGCGAAGCTGCGCCGGCGTCAGGCGCGGCAATGACAGCGCCAGCGCCTCGAAGTCGTTGAGCAGCAGCAGCGTGTCCAGCCCCAGCGCGCGCTGCGTGCCGCGGCAAGAGAAGGCCCAGCCGTTGTTGGTGAACACGATCTGGTCGCCGCCCACCGCCGTGGCCACCGCAAAGGCGCCGGCACGGGGGGCGCTGTAGCCCGGGCCCAGCGCCGTGGCCACCCCGGCCAGATAGGCCGCGGCGGCTTCGGCGGGGCCGGCGTATTGCGCCGTGGGCAAGGTGGCGACGTGGCTCACGCCCGACGCGCCATCCGCCAGCCAGCCGAAGCGCGCGTTGGTGCCGCCGATGTCGGCCACCAGCCATGGCCGCGATGGGCCGGCGCTGGCGGGCGTGGTCACCGACGTGGCGTCGCTCTCTGGCAGGGGGGCGGGGGATGGGGTCGGGCACATGGCGGGCTGGGGCTGCTATTCGACTGCGCCAACGCGGCGCCGCTGCGTGTCGACAGACGCGGGACGGTAGCAAAACTACAGATATTGAACAAGTGCGGGTCGTGCCACGTTGTCGGGGAATCTGGGCGCGCGCGGCGGCGCTCCGGGATAACCTGTAGTGAAGCTACAAACTGCCAATGTCGTCGTATGCTGCGGCCAACGGCGCATCCCATGGGCCGCATGGCCCGCATCCGACCCCGCCCACTCCCATGACGCCCTTCACCAGCCCGCGCCTGCTCGCCGACATCGGCGGCACCTACGCCCGCTTCACGCTCGAGACGGCCGCAGGCGTGTTCGAGCACACGGCGTCGTTGCTGTGCGCAGAGCACGCCGACTTCCACGCCGCCGTCACCGCCTACCTGGGCGCGCTGCCGCGCGGGCTGGCGGATGCGGTCGAGCACGCGGCCATCGCCATCGCCAACCCCGTCGAGGGCGACGAGGTGCGCATGACCAACTACCACTGGCGCTTCAGCATCGAGCAGATGCGACAGCGCCTGGGGCTGACGACGCTGGTGGTGGTCAACGACTTCACGGCGCTGGCGATGGCGCTGCCGCGGCTGGCGCCGTCGCAATACCGCCAGGTGGGCGGGGGCACGGCGCGCAAGGACAGCGTCATCGGAGTGCTCGGCGCCGGCACCGGCCTCGGGGTCAGCGGGCTCATCCCGCTGGTGGGCCAGGAGCACGGGGGCTACGTGGCGCTGGGCACCGAGGGCGGCCACACCAGCTTTGCACCGCGCGACGAGCGCGAGATCGCGATCCTGCGCTACGGTCTCACGCAGTTCGCGCATCTGTCCTTCGAGCGGCTGCTCTCCGGGCCGGGGCTGGAGATGATCTACCGCGCCCTGTGCCAGCACGCCGGCCAGCCGCCCCAGGCGCTTTCCGCGCCCGAGATCACGCGCCGTGCGCTGGACGACAGCGACCCCGTGTGCGGCGAGACGCTGCAGGCCTTTTGCAACGTGCTCGGCACCACGGCCAGCAACCTGGCAGTGACCTTGGGCGCGCTGGGCGGTGTCTTCATCGGCGGCGGCATCGTGCCGCGGCTGGGCGAGTACTTCGACCGCTCGGGCTTCCGCGCCCGCTTCGAGGACAAGGGCCGCTTCAGCGACTACTGCAAGGCCATCCCCACCTTCGTCGTGACGGCCGAGCACGCCACCTTCAGTGGTGCCTCGGCCATCCTGGCGGCGCAATTGCGTACGCGGCTGGCCGACCGGGGCGCGGCGCTGCTGTCGCAGATCCAACGGGCCCGCGACAGCCTGTCGCCGGCCGAGAAGCGCGTCGCCGACCAAGTGCTGGCGCATCCGCGTTCGGCGCTCTCCGACCCCATCGCCGACATCGCGCGCGCCGCACTGGTGAGCCAGCCCACCGTGATCCGCTTCTGCCGCAGCCTGGGCTGCGAGGGCTTGTCCGACTTCAAGTTGCGCCTGGCCTCGGGGCTGTCGGGCACGGTACCGCTGACGCACACGCAGGTCACGGGCACCGACTCGGTGCTGGAGCTGGGTGTCAAGGTGCTGGGCAACACCGCCAGCGCCATCCTGCAGGTGCGCGACCAGCTCAACCGCGACACCCTGGTGCGCGCGATCGAACTGCTGGCCGCGGCACAGCGGCTGGAATTCTTCGCCGTCGGCCACTACCGCGTGGTCGCCGACGACGCGCAGTTCAAGTTCCTGCGTTTCGGGCTGCCCAGCGCCAGCTACACCGACCCGCGCCTGCAGCAGCTGGCCGCACGCGTGCTGCAGCCGTCGGACGTGGTGATCATCATCAGCAGCAGCGGCCGAGTCGACGACCTGGTGGCCGTGTGCGACACCGCGCACGAACGCGGGGCCGCGGTGGTGGCCATCACCGCCAGCCACTCGCCGCTGGCCAAGAAGGCCGACGTGGCGCTGATGGTCGACCATGTCGAGGACGTGGCCACGCAGGTACCCATGGTCAGCCGCATCCTGCACCTGCTGGTCATCGACATCCTGGCCGTCGGCGTGGCGATGAAGCGCGGCGCCGCCGGCGTGGCGGCGCTGCCGGCCGACACCGTGGCCGGCCTCGACGAAGCCCAGTCAGGCGAGGCGCCGCGGCCGGCGGCCCGGCGTACCGGCCTGGGCATCAGCGCGGCGGGCACGCTGGCGCACCTCACCTCCCACAGCCGCTGACGCCCGGCGCACGGCGCACGGCGCACGGCGCACGGCGCACGGCCCGATAGAATGCGGGCCTTCCCGAGGAGCGCTGCAACGGCCACCAGTGCCGCCAGGCTCGGGGCGCATCGGGGCCACTGGCGCCCCGGCCGCAACGGCGCTCACCCACCTCTGCCACGACCTGGGTGACCACCACATGACCTCCTCCGCCGCCCTGTCGCCGCCGCCGCCGATGCGCCTGGCCGGCCTCGAGCCCGTGCTCTTCGGCGCCGGCTCGCTGTTCGTCAACATCGGCGAGCGCACCAACGTCACCGGCAGCAAGGCCTTCGCGCGCATGATCCTCGAGGGCCGCTTCGAGGACGCGCTCTCCGTGGCGCGCCAGCAGGTCGAGAACGGCGCCCAGGTCATCGACATCAACATGGACGAGGCCATGCTCGACAGCGCGGCCGCGATGGACCGCTTCCTCAAGCTGATCGCCGGTGAACCCGAGATCGCGCGCGTGCCGATCATGATCGACTCGTCGAAATGGTCGGTGATCGAGACCGGCCTCAAGTGCATCCAGGGCAAGGGCATCGTCAACAGCATCTCGCTCAAGGAAGGGCAGGCCGAGTTCGTGCGCCAGGCGAAGCTGGTGCGCCGCTACGGCGCCGCGGCGGTGGTGATGGCCTTCGACGAGAAGGGCCAGGCCGACACCTACCAGCGCAAGGTCGACATCTGCGCGCGCGCCTACCGCGTGCTGGTCGACGAGGTCGGCTTCGACCCCGAGGACATCATCTTCGACCCCAACATCTTCGCCATCGCCACCGGCATCGAGGAGCACGACAACTACGCCGTCGACTTCATAGCGGCCACGCGCTGGATCAAGGCCAACCTGCCCGGCGCCAAGGTCTCGGGCGGTGTCAGCAACGTGAGCTTCAGCTTCCGCGGCAACGACCCGGTGCGCGAGGCCATCCACACCGTGTTCCTGTACCACGCCATCAAGGCCGGGCTGGACATGGGCATCGTCAACGCCGGCATGGTGGGCGTGTACGACGACCTCGAGCCGGTGCTGCGCGAGCGTGTCGAGGACGTGGTGCTGAACCGGCGCAAGGACGCCGGCGAACGCCTCATCGAGGTGGCCGAGAGCGCCAAGGGCGCGGCCAAGGACGACAGCGCGCGCCTGGCCTGGCGCGCCGCCGGCGTGAACGAGCGCCTGAGCCACGCGCTGGTGCACGGCATCACCGAGTTCATCACCGCAGACACCGAGGAGTGCTGGCGCGCCATCGCGGCCACCGGTGGGCGGCCGCTGCACGTCATCGAAGGCCCGCTGATGGCGGGCATGAACGTCGTCGGCGACCTCTTCGGCCAGGGCAAGATGTTCCTGCCGCAGGTGGTGAAGAGCGCACGCGTGATGAAGCAGGCGGTGGCCCACCTGCTGCCCTACATCGAGGAAGAGAAGAAGACGCTGGTCGCCGGCGGCGGCGAGGCCAAGCCCAAGGGCAAGATCGTCATCGCCACGGTGAAGGGCGACGTGCACGACATCGGCAAGAACATCGTCACCGTCGTGCTCCAGTGCAACAACTTCGAGGTCGTGAACATGGGGGTGATGGTGCCGTGCCAGGACATCCTCGCCAAGGCCAGGCTCGAAGGCGCCGACATCATCGGCCTGTCCGGCCTCATCACGCCCAGCCTCGAAGAGATGCAGCACGTGGCCGCCGAGATGCAGCGCGACAGCTATTTCCGCGAGCGCGGCACGCCGCTGCTCATCGGCGGCGCCACCTGCAGCCGCGTGCACACGGCGGTGAAGATCGCACCGCACTACCAAGGCCCGGTGGTCTATGTGCCCGACGCCTCGCGCAGCGTGGGCGTGTGCAGCGACCTGCTCAGCGACGAACGCGCCGCGAAGTACCTGCAGGAGCTGCGCGCCGACTACGAACACGTGCGCACGCTGCACGCCGCGAAGAAGGCCACGCCGCTGGTCACTCTGGCGGCAGCCCGCGCCAACAAGGCGGTGGTGGACTGGGCCGCCTACACACCGCCGGCGCCAAGATTCATCGGCCGCCGCACGTTCAAGAACTACGATCTCGCCGACCTCGCCGCCGCCATCGACTGGGGCCCCTTCTTCCAGACCTGGGACCTGGCGGGCAAGTTTCCCGACATCCTGCGCGACGACGTCGTGGGCCACGAGGCGCAGCGCGTCTTCAGCGACGGCAAGCGGCTGCTGCAGCGCGCCATCGAAGGCCGCTGGCTGCAGGCCAGCGGCGTGGTGGCCCTGCTGCCGGCCAACACGGTAGGCGACGACACCATCGAGGTCTACACGGACGAATCGCGCAGCGAGGTGGCGCTGCGCTGGAGCCCGCTGCGCCTGCAGACCGAGCGCCCGGTGGTCGAAGGGGTGAAGCGGCCCAACCGCAGCCTGGCCGACTTCATCGCGCCCAAGGGCATCAAGCCCGACTACATCGGCCTTTTCGCCGTCACGGCCGGGCTGGGCGTCGAGAAGAAGGAAAGGCAGTTCACCGACGACCACGACGACTACAGCGCCATCATGCTCAAGGCGCTGGCCGACCGCCTGGCCGAAGCCTTTGCCGAGCGCCTGCACCAGCGCGTGCGCACCGAGCTGTGGGGCTACGCCGCCGATGAGACGCTGTCGACCGAGCAACTTGTCGCCGAGCAGTACCGCGGCATCCGCCCGGCGCCGGGCTACCCGGCCTGCCCCGATCACACCGTCAAGCGCGACATGTTCCGCGTGCTGCAGGCCGACGACGTCGGCATGGGCCTGACCGAGAGCCTGGCGATGATGCCGGCGGCCAGCGTCAGTGGCTTCTACCTCGCGCACCCCGAGGCCGTGTACTTCAACGTCGGCCGCATCGGCGAAGACCAGCTCGCCGACTGGGCGCGGCGCCAGGGGCTGGACGAGGCCGACGCGCGGCGGGCGCTGGCGCCGGCACTGGGTTGACAGCGCGGCGCCGCCGCCACGGGCCTTCCGGAGGGCAACTTCGTCACAGTCGCGTCAAGGCGTAAGCGTTCGGCCGGCCGTGCAGCATTCGGCAGCGGCCTGAGGGCCGCGGAGCGAAGAATCGCCCCCTTGGCGCGTGCGCACCGCCGGTGCGCGCGCTGCCGCAACCGGGAGCCCCGACGTGACAGCCCAGCGAAGTACCCTGACCGCCCTGCTGTTCACCGCCTTGTTGGCAGCTTGTGGTGGCGGCGGTGGCCAGGGCGACAGCGCCAGCGCCGCGCCGCCGGCCGCCCCGGTGGTCGAGAAGCCCGCCACGCGCGCCGACGCCTCTCGCTTCCTGGCCCAGGCCAGCTTCGGTGCCACCGACGCCACCATCGCCCGCGTGATGGACATCGGCTACGCGGCCTGGATCGACGAGCAGCTGGCGCTGCCAGGCAGTTCGCATCTGGCGAGTTGGGACGCCGCCGATCTGGCCATCAAGGCCGTGACGCCGACCGCCAGCGCCGGGCAGGACCAGGTCTTCGAGTCCTTCTGGAAGCAGGCCGTCATCGGCCCTGACCAGCTGCGCGCTCGTGTGGCCTTTGCGCTGTCGCAGATCTTCGTCATCTCCATGGCCGACGGCACCGTCGGCCAGTACCCGCGTGCCGCGGCGGCCTGGCTGGACATGCTGGGCAGCGAAGGCCTGGGCACCTACCGTGGCCTGTTGGAGTCGGTGTCCCTGCACCCGATGATGGGCATGTACCTCTCGCACCTGCGCAACCAGAAGGCCGATCTGCGCACGGGCCGCGTGCCCGACGAGAACTACGCCCGTGAAGTGATGCAGCTGTTCTCCATCGGCCTCGTCGAGCTCAACGACGACGGCACGGCGCGTACCTCGGGCGGCAACGCGCTGGACACCTACGCCCCGGCCGACATCAGTGGCCTGGCGCGCGTATTCACCGGCTGGAGCTGGGCCTGCCCCGACTGGCCCGACAACGGCTGTTTCTCGAGTGGCAGCGTCGGCAGTGTCAGTGACCCCGACCGCTTCTTCAAGCCCATGCTCGGTTACCCGCAGTACCACAGCACCCAGGCCAAGGCCTTCCTGGGCACGAGCATCGCCGCGCAGACCACCAGCGACCCGGGCGCCAGCCTGAAGACGGCGCTGGACACGCTGGCCGCCCACCCCAACGTCGGCCCTTTCATCGGCCGCCAGCTCATCCAGCGCCTGGTCACCAGCAACCCCAGCCCGGCTTATGTGCGTGCCGTGTCGCAGGCCTTCGCCAACAACGGCGCCGGCGTGCGCGGCGACATGAAGGCGGTGGTCAAGGCCGTGCTGATGCACCCCGAGGCGCGGCAGCTCAGCACCACCTCGGGCAAGCTGCGTGAACCGGTGCTGCGGCTGGCAGCCTACCTGCGCGCCTTCAAGCACAGCAGCGACACCGGGAACTGGCGCGTCGGCAACACCGACAACCCGGCCACGTCGCTGGGACAGACGCCGCTGCGCGCGCCCTCGGTCTTCAACTTCTACCGGCCGGGCTACGTCGCCCCGGGCACGGCGGCGGCGGCGCAGCAACTGGTCTCGCCGGAGATGCAGATCACGCACGAAACCAGCACCGCGGCCTGGGTGAACTACATGCGCGACAACATCGCCTCCGGCGTAGGCGCCACCAACGGCACGGTCGGTGGCGTGGTGCTGAACCGGCGCGACATCCGCCCCGACTTCAGTGCCGAGCTGGCGCTGGCCGGCGACACGCCCGCCCTGGTGGATCGCGTGGCCACGCGGCTGAGCTATACCGCCGGCGCCGAGCTGAAGGCCGAGATCGTCACCGCGGTGAACAGCATCGCCATTCCGACACTTGCCGCCAACGGCAGCAACCAGGCCGCCGTGGACACAGCCAGGCGCAATCGTGTCAACGCCGCCATCCTGCTGGTGCTGGCGTCGCCGGAATTCCAAGTTCAGCAGTGAAGGCGCCCGCGATGAACCCCAAGCTCCCCCCTTCGCAGGCCTCGCGCCGCGTCTTCCTGCGGCATGCCGGCGCCATGAGCCTGCTGGCCGGCGCCGGCGCGCCGATGGCGCTGAACCTGCTGGCCGCCGGCTCGGCCGCGGCAGCGGACGCGACCGATTACAAGGCCGTCGTCTGCCTGTTCCTGTTCGGTGGCAACGATGCCTACAACATGGTGCTGCCGACCGACGCCGCCAGCTGGCAGGCCTACAGCGCCACACGCAACCAGGCGCCCGATTCGATAGCGCTGCTGGCGCCCGGCGTCGTGGCCAATGCCGGCGCGGCGGTCGGCTCGCCGGCGCGGCTCGGCGGTGTGCTGCCCATCTCGCCGCTGGACGCCGCCGGCCTGAACAGTGGCCGCGGCTTCGCGCTGCACCCGTTGATGGGCTCGCTGCAAACGCTGTTCGACACCGACCGCCGCCTGGCCATCGTGCCGAACATCGGCCCGCTGATACGGCCGACGACCAAGGACCAGTACCGCCTGTCTACCCACCCCAAGCCGGCGCGGCTGTTCTCGCACAACGACCAGCAGAACACCTGGCAGGCGCTGGCGGCCGAAGGCGCCACGCGCGGTTGGGGCGGGCGCATGGGCGACGCGCTGGCGGCGATGAACACACGCACCGTGTTCACCGCGGTCTCGGCCAGCGGCAACGCCGTCTGGCTGGCCGGCCAGGACGTGCGCCAGTACCAGGTCAGCAGCGCTGGCGCGTTGCGCATGGGAGCCGACACCAACGGTCTCATCTACAGCAGCGCCGAGGTGAATGCGGCGCTGGCGCGCATCGCATCGCGCAGCCGGGGAGGGCATGTCTTGGAAAGCGACCTCGCGGCCGTCACGGCACGTGCCATCGACGCCGAAGTCACCTTGCGCGCCGCGCTCAAGCCGGCCAGCGACCCCGCTTTCGGCACCGCGCCGGCCAGCGGCGCCTACAGCGCCAACAACGACCCGAAGTTGCGCTACCTGAACCCGTTGACCGGCGCCCAGGCCTCCAACAGCCTGGCGCAGCAACTCCAGGTGGTGGCGCGCATGATCGACGCCAGCCTCACGGGCGCCACCGGCGCGCGGCGCCAGGTGTTCTTCGTCAGCATGGGCGGCTTCGACAGCCACGACCTGCAAAACCGCAACCACGCCGACCTGATGGCGCGCCTGAGCCACGCGATGACCTACTTCGACACGGCGCTGGGCGCACTGGGTGCGCGCTCCCATGTCACCACGTTCACGGCCAGCGATTTCGGCCGCACCTTCACCAGCAACGGCGACGGCACCGACCACGGCTGGGGCAGCCACCATTTCGTGATGGGCGGCGCGGTAAAGGGCGGTGATCTCTACGGCCGCTTCCCGACGCTGGGCGCGAAGAACGCGAACAACAACAACTTCGACAGCAGCCCCGACCAGCTGGGCAACGGCGCCCTGCTGCCCGAGGTGTCGGTGGACCAGCTGGGCGCCACGCTGGGGCGCTGGCTCGGCGTCTCCGACAGCGCGCTGGCCGACATCTTTCCCAACCTGGCGCAGTTCGACGCCGCGCGGCGGGATCTCGGCTTCTTCGCCTGAGCGCGGGGTCTGGCAAGATGCGGGGCCGGCCGCGAATCGCGGCCGGCTCGCCACCGGCCACGTGGGCCAGGTTGCTTGCCTTGTGGCGGCGCCATGCGCCTGCTCACCGCCTCGCCCCCTTGGCCTTGACCGCCCGACGAACAACTTGCCCATGGAATCGGCCGACGCCCGCAACCCTGCTGCCGTCTTTGCCAAGACGGCCGCCGGCCAGCAGGAGATCCGGCAGCGCAGTCTGCGCCTGCCGCCACTGCCGCGCCGGCTGCTGGTGCTGGTGGATGGCAAGCGCACGGTGGCCGAGCTGGCGCTCCTGGTGCCGGGCCACGACGTGGTGCCACTGCTGGACGAGCTGATGGCCAAGGCCTGCATCGAGGCCTTGCCGACGTCCGTGGGCATGCCGTCCGCGCCCGAACCGTTGCCCACGCCGCCACCGCCACCGCCGCCGGCCGCCGCAGACCCGCTGGCGGGCCTGCCCTCGCCCGCCTACCGCAGCGCGCAGCAATTCGACATGGCGCGCAACTTCATGATCAACACCCTCGAAGCCATGCTGGGGCAGGACAGCCGCCTGGAGTTGATCGGGCAGATCATGTCCAGCCAGGGCGCCGCCGAACTGCGCCAGCACCATGCCGCCTGGGAGACCGCGCTCAACGGCACCTCGATGGGCCGACAAGTGCTGCCCGAGCTGCGCAAGAAGCTGTTCGCGGTACTTTGAACGCGCCCGCCCTTCACCGCCGCCCAGCGCGGCGCGCGGCGGTTGAACGCCACGGCCCGGCCGCCACGCCTGCCGCATGAGCAGCAGCGCCGGCCCAGGCCCCGTCAGCCTGAACAACGCCCAGATGGAGGCCGTGCACCACCTGCACGGCCCCTGCCTGGTGCTGGCCGGTGCCGGGTCGGGCAAGACACGCGTCATCGTGCACAAGATCGCGCGGCTGCTGCAAAGCGGCCTGGAGCCCAGGCAGATCGCCGCCATCACCTTCACCAACAAGGCCGCGGCCGAGATGCGCGAGCGCGCCAAGGCGCTGGTGGGCCCCAAGGCCGCGCGCGACCTGGCGGTCAGCACCTTCCACTCGCTGGGCGTGCGCATGCTGCGAACCGACGGCGAGCGCGCCGGCCTCAAGCCGCGTTTCAGCATCCTCGACAGCGACGACGTGCTGGGCGTGCTGCGCGACGCCGGCGGCACCACCGATGCGGCAGTGGCGCGGCGCTGGCAGTGGACCATCAGCCTGTGGAAGAACCAGGGCCTGGACGCCGACGCCGCCGCGCGCGCCGCCACCACCGCCGACGAGCAGGTCGCCGCGCGCGTGATGCGCCTGGTGCAGGAGCGGCTGGCGGCCTACCAGGCCGTCGACTTCGACGACCTCATCGGCCTGCCGCTGGCGCTGCTGCAGCGCGACGCCGAGGTGCGCGCCAGGTGGCAGTCGACCTTCCGCCACATCCTCGTCGACGAATACCAGGACACCAACGCCGTGCAGTACGACCTGCTCAAGGCGCTGGTCGGCGACGGCCGCGAGGCCGTTGACGGCGACACCGCGCCGCGCAGCGGCTGCGCCTTCACCGCGGTGGGCGACGACGACCAGAGCATCTACGGCTGGCGCGGCGCCACCATCGACAACCTCGAGCGCCTGCCGCGGGACTACCCGGCGCTCAAGGTCATCGCGCTGGAGCAGAACTATCGCAGCACCGGGCACATACTGCGCGCGGCCAACGCGGTGATCGCGCACAACCCCAAGATATTCGAGAAGAAGCTCTGGAGCGAGTTCGGCGACGGCGAACCGGTGCGGTTGATCGACTGCGACAGCGAGGAGCACGAGGCCGAGCGTGCCGTCTCGCGGCTGCAGGCGCTGCGCAGCAACGACGGCCGCGTGACGTTCGCCGACTTCGCGGTGCTCTACCGCGCCAACCACCAGGCGCGTGTGTTCGAGCAGAAGCTGCGCGCCGCCCAGATACCCTACAAAGTGAGTGGTGGGCAGAGCTACTTCGACCGCGCCGAGATCAAGGACCTGTGCGCCTGGCTGCGCCTGCTCGTCAACGCCGACGACGACCCCGCCTTCCTGCGCGCCGCCACCACGCCCAAGCGCGGCATCGGCCACACCACGCTGGGCGCTTTGGGCGAGTTCGCCGCGCGCTGGAAGATCAGCCTGTACGAGGCGCTGTTCGCGCCCAGCCTGGGGGCGTCGCTCAAGGGCAAGGCGGTCGAGGCACTGCAGCAGTTCGGGCGCGAGGTCAGCGAGCTCGAGCACCGCGCCCGCCACACCAGCGGCGCCGACGAGGCGCGCGCGCTGCTGCTGGGCTGGCTCAAGGACATCGGCTACGAGCAGCACCTCTTCGACGGCGAGGACAGCGAGAAGCTCGCCGCGGCGCGCTGGTCCAACGTGCTCGACTTCGTCGACTGGATCGCCAAACGCTGCGGCGGCGAGGTCTCGCAGGAGGCCGGTGCTGCCTTCGAAAGTGAACGGCAAACGGTGCTGCAGGTGGCGCAGACCATCGCCGTCATCATCAGCCTGGCCGAGCGCGAGGGCGACCAGGACGTGGTGACGCTGAGCACGTTGCACGCCGCCAAGGGCCTGGAGTGGCCGCACGTGGTGCTGGCCGGCGTCAACGAGGGTTTGCTGCCCTTCCAGAGCGGCGCCGAGAGCGCCGAGCCGATGACGCCCGGGCGGCTGGAAGAAGAGCGCCGGCTGATGTACGTGGGCATCACACGCGCGCGCAGCACGCTGGTGGTGAGCACGCTGCGCCGGCGCAGGAAGGGCCGCGAGACGGTGCCGGCCATCCCCAGCCGCTTCATCGCCGAGATGAAGCTGAACGAGCAGGGCACCAAGGAAGACCCGCGCGAGCGGCTGAAGAAGCTGCGTGATGCGATGGCGGCGCGCGAGGCGGCGAAGGTGCCGCCGGGCTGAAAGAGCCGGCGCTGGCGACTTGCAGGTGTCTGCCTGCGGCCCTTGGCCGCGGACATCGGTGGCGCGCCCGCGAACGCCACGCCGTTGCTCTAGCGGCATCCGGGCACCGCCTGAGGCGGCCCGCGCAGGACGGGGCCGCAGAGAGCGGACGCAGATCCACGTCCGCACCGTGCCGCGGCGCACGGCGCGCACCGGTGCGCGTCACTTGCCCTGTCGCTGCGCGGCGGCTTCGCTGCAATGGCGGACAAAAGCGTCCATGCCGCGGCCCAGATGCTTGTCGCGGTGCAGCACCATCGACAGGCGCCGGCGCGGCCGCGTCAGCTGCGTCGTGATCTCGACCAGCGTGCCTTGCTCGAGTTCCCAGGCCACCGTCTCGCGCGGCACGCAGGCCAGCGCGGCGCCGGTGGCCACCAGGCGCTTGATGGCCTCGGCGCTGCCGAGCTCGAAGCCCACGTTGAGCGGGCCCAACGGGTCCACCAGCCAGCGGTCGGCGGCCTCGCGCGTACCCGAACCCGGCTCGCGCACGGCCCAGACCGCGTCGCGCAACTGGCGGGCAGCGGCCGGCCGGCCGGCCAGCGGGTGCGTGGGCGCCGCGACGACGAGCAGCTCGTCGACCAGCCAGGGATGCACGACGAGCTGCGGGTGCGTCTGCGGGCCTTCGATGAAGCCGACGTCGGCCTCGAAGGCCACCACCGCCCGGATCACCTCGCTCGTGTTGCCGATCATCAGGCGCACGGGGCTGCCCGGATGCGCCTGCTTCCAGCGGCCCAGCAGCTCGGGCAGCAGGTACTCGCCTACCGTGAGGCTCGCAGCCACGCGCAGCGGTGCATCGTGCTCGTGCGTGAACATCGCCTGCACACCCGCGGCCCGGTCCAGCAGCGCCGCGGCTTCGGAAAGCAGCGTCTGGCCCTTCTCGTTGAGCAACAGGCGGCGCCCCACGCGGTCGAAGAGTTGCGCACCCAATATGCGCTCCAGGTCGGCCAGCGTGGCGTGGGCAGCCGACTGCGAACGGGCCATCTGGCTCGCAGCCGCGCGCGTCGAGCCGGCGCGGGCCGTGGCCACGAAGACCTCCAGCTGACGCAGGTTCAGCCGCAGCCGGGCAGGGCTGCCGGGGTCCGTCGATCGATCGTTTTTTCGGGTCACCGTGACCGTTATTGTCGTGCTTTCTTCAGGGAACCTCTCTAGAGCAGGCCCGCCACGGCGCGGACAGACTTGCCACCGGCGGCAGGTCCAACCCGGTCGCGAGACCCCAGTCCGGTTCCCGGCAGGAGATGAAGTCGTCACCATGAGTTCGCTGGTCAGGCCCCACGGAGCGTCGGAACTCAGGCCGCTGTTGCTCGAGGGCGCCGCGCTCGAAGCCGAGCGAAAGCGCGCACAGGCGCTGCCCACGCTGCGCGTCAGTTCGCGCGAACG